>NZ_JAFCVN010000007.1:0-278808 GCF_049897065.1 Pseudomonas sp. DWP2-2
CGGTTCCCTCGATCATTCCCACGCTCTGCGTGGGAATGCCGCCTGGGACGCTCCGCGTCCCGAGCCAGGCGCACGACTTGAGCACTCTGCAAGGGTGACGCAGAGCGTCACGCGATGCGTTCCCCACGCGGGAGCGTGGGAACGATCAAGAGGCTTGATACCTGAGGCTAGAACAATAACGCGGTTCCCTCGATCATTCCCACGCTCTGCGTGGGAATGCCGCCTGGGACGCTCCGCGTCCCCAGCCAGGCGCACGACTTGAGCACTCTGCAAGGGTGACGCAGAGCGTCACGCGATGCGCTCCCACGCGGGAGCGTGGGAACGATCAAGAGGCTTGATACCTGAGGCTAGAACAATAACGCGGCTCCCTGGATCATTCCCACGCTCTGCGTGGGAATGCCGCCTGGGACGCTCCGCGTCCCGAGCCAGGCGCACGACTTGAGCACTCTGCAAGGGTGACGCAGAGCGTCACGCGATGCGTTCCCACGCGGGAGCATGGGAACGATCAAGCCAGCTCCCACATGTGATTCAGTTTTTAAACTGGCCGCACATTCTCAGCCTGAGGGCCTTTAGGCCCTTGCGTGATGTCAAATTCTACTTTTTGGTTTTCCTCCAGGATTTTTTGCCCCTGCGACTGGATTGCCGAGTAATGGACGAAAACGTCATCCCCGCTATCCTCCAGGGCAATAAAACCAAACCCCTTCTCCGCGTTAAACCATTTCACAGTACCCGCTGCCATTGCCGATCTCCTTACACTCACTCAGAACCCAACCCACCCCGGTGATGCACCCTGACGGGCAACGCATAGATGCCCTTGGGCCGATGGACCATTTGAAACCTCAGTTGCTTACCCACCGACAGCGCTGTGCAACGCCAATCCTTGCGATTGATAAATACCTCTTCTGCCTCATCATCCAATTCGATCAGCCAATCGCCCCTGACCCAGTCATAGGATTTGACAGTTCCTGTAGCCACCTTCAATCCCGCTCTCCCTGCATCTCGTTTACTACATACGCGCAGTGTTTGGTTCAGTCATAGAACAACGGGAAACATCCTTTGGCTACTGTCAAAGTTGACAGGTAGACGTGAGCTGCCGATGGGTGGTAGCGGTGGAACAGCAGAAGATTCATGCATCCGAGGGTTTCTTGCGCTTGCGGGGTTTTCGCGGTTTGGGAGGGGTGGGTGGAACGTTACCGTGTTGAGCGCCTGTCGACTGAACGGCAACCTCGTTGCCATCGCGATCCCGGGCAATAAAGCCGATGCCTTTGACCGCATCAAACCACCTGACCGTACCCCTATCCATCACCGCCTCCCGAGTCGTGCAGAGCTGCACGCCTCATCGCTGTATCAAACAGTGAAGGCGGCGTAATGGCTACTGTCAAAGTTGACAGGTAAACAGCACACCACTGTAGGAGCGAGCTTGCTCGCGAAGGTGGGTAACGATAACGCGGTAAGTCAGGATGAACGCGGCGACGGTGAGTTTTTCGCGAGCAAGCTCGCTCCTACAGTGAGCAGCAGCGTTCAGGAATCGCGACGCAGGTCCGGCGGGATCGGCAAATCCTTGAGCGGATCAGGCCGCTTGCCCTTGCCGGCGCGGTATTGACGGATTTGGTAAACGTAGGCCAGTACCTGTGCAACGGCCAGGTACAAGCCGGCCGGGATTTCCTGGTCCAGATCGGTGGAGTAGAAAATCGAGCGCGCCAATGCTGGCGACTCCAATAACAGAATGTCGTTGGCCACCGCGATTTCGCGGATTTTCAACGCGGTAAAATCACTGCCCTTGGCCAGCAGCATCGGTGCGCCGCCCTTCTCCGGGTCGTACTTAAGCGCTACGGCGTAGTGAGTCGGGTTGGTGATGACCACATCGGCGTCGGGCACCGAGGCCATCATCTTGCGCTGGGACATTTCCCGCTGCAGTTGGCGGATGCGTTGCTTGACCTCGGGGCGGCCTTCCTGGTCCTTGTGCTCGTCGCGCACTTCCTGCTTGGTCATCAGCAGTTTCTTGTGGCTTTCCCACAACTGGATCGGCGCATCCACGGCGGCGATGAGGATCAGCCCGGCCGCCATCCATAGCGCACTCCAGCCCACCACTTGCACGCTGTGGATGATCGCTGATTCCAGCGGCTCATGGGCAATGCGCAGCAAATCGTCGATGTCGGACGACAACACCGCCAGCGCCACGAACAGAATCAGGAAAAACTTGGCCAGGGCCTTGAGCAATTCCACCAGGGCCTTGGCGGAAAACATGCGCTTGAGCCCCGCCCCCGGGTTCATGCGGCTGAACTTGGGCGCCATGCTGCCCGCGGCAAACAGCCAACCGCCGAGGGCCACCGGGCCGATCAGCGCGGCCAGCAACAAGGTGATCAGGATCGGCTGCACCGCCAGCAGCGCGATTTTGCCCGAGTGCAGCAGGTACTGGCCCATGGCATCGGGGTTGAGCAACACTTCGCGCGGCAAGCTGAAGTTGTGCTTCATCATCTCCAGCAGGTCCAGCGCCAGGCCACCGCCGTAGATCAGCAAGGCGCCTGCACCGGCGATCATGGTGGCGAAGGTGTTGAGCTCTTTGGAGCGCGCGATCTCGCCCTTTTCCCTGGAGTCCTTTTTACGTTTCTCCGTGGGGTCTTCTGTTTTGTCCTGACCACTCTCGCTCTCGGCCATGGCTCAGCGCGCCCGTGCCAGGTCACGTAAGAACTGCAAGGCATCGGTGGCCAGCGGTTGATACTGATTGAGAATGTCAGCCAGGCCGACCCAGAAAATCCCCATACCCAACACCAGGGTCAGCGGGAAACCAATCGAGAAGATATTCAGTTGCGGCGCCGCACGGGTCATCACGCCGAAGGCGATATTGACCACCAGCAGCGCAGTGATCGCCGGCAGCACCAGCAACAGCGAAGCCCCCAGTACCCAGCCGAGGCGCCCCACCAGCTCCCAGAAATGGTTGACCACCAACCCCGAGCCCACCGGCAAGGTGGTGAAGCTTTCGGTCAAGACTTCGAACGCCACCAGATGACCGTTCATGGCCAGAAACAGCAAGGTCACCAGCATGGTCAGGAACTGCCCGATCACCGCCGCCGACACGCCGTTGGTGGGGTCGACCATGGACGCGAAACCCATGCCCATCTGGATCGAGATGATTTGCCCGGCGATCACAAACGCCTGGAAGAACAGCATGAGGGAAAACCCCAGCATGGCGCCGATCAGAATCTGTTCGGCAATCAGCAGCAAGGCGCTCAGGTCGAGGGCGTTCACCGGCGGCATCGGCGGTAGGCCAGGCACGATTACCACGGTGATCGCCACCGCGAAATACAGGCGTACACGACGCGGAACCAGGGTGGTGCCGAACACCGGCATGGCCATCAGCATCGCCGTGACGCGAAACAGCGGCAGGATGAACGAGGCCACCCAGGTACTGATCTGGGTGTCGGTCAAGGCCAGCAACGATTGCATCGGCTCAGCCGATCAACTGCGGAATACTGCCGTACAACTGCAGGATGTATTCCATGAAGGTTTGCACCAGCCACGGGCCGGCAACGATCAGGGTCACCAGCATCACCAGCAGGCGCGGCAGAAAGCTCAGGGTTTGTTCGTTGATCTGGGTGGCCGCCTGGAACATCGCCACCAGCAGGCCCACCAACAGGCTCGGCACCACCAGCACGGCGACCATCAGGGTAGTCAGCCACAGCGCTTCGCGGAACAGGTCGACGGCGACTTCTGGCGTCATAGCGCTATACCCCTCCGAAACTGCCGGCCAAGGTGCCAATAATCAGCGCCCAACCGTCCACCAGCACAAACAGCATGATCTTGAACGGCAACGAGATGATCAGCGGCGACAGCATCATCATACCCATGGCCATCAACACGCTCGCCACCACCAAGTCGATGATCAGGAACGGGATGAAGATCATGAAACCGATCTGGAACGCGGTCTTCAATTCGGAGGTGACGAACGCGGGTACCAGGATGGTCAGCGGTGCCTGGTCCGGGGTGGCGATGTCGGTGCGCTTGGACAGGCGCATGAACAGCTCAAGGTCGCTGGAGCGGGTTTGCGACAGCATGAAGTCCTTGATCGGGCCCTGGGCCTTGTCGATGGCATCCTGGGCTGTGAGCTTTTCCGCCAGATAAGGTTGCAGGGCTTGCTGGTTCACCTTGTCGAACACCGGCGCCATGATGAACAGTGTCAAAAACAGTGCCATGCCGGTGAGGATCTGGTTCGACGGCGTCTGCTGCAGGCCCAGGGCCTGGCGCAGGATCGAGAAGACGATGATGATCCGCGTAAAGCTGGTCATCAGCATGACGAACGCTGGGATGAAACTCAGCGCCGTCATGATCAGCAGGATCTGCAGGCTGACCGAATATTCCTGGGCGCCCGCCGCGTTGGTGCCCAGGGTGATCGCCGGGATCGACAACGGGTCGGCGCCCAGGGCCATCGGCGCGGCCAGCAACAGCATGAGCGTCAACAAAACGCGCATTACTTCTTATCCTTCTGATCCTTGCCCAGCAACTCCATCAGGCGCTGGGCGAATTCTGGCGTGGCGGCTTCGGTCTTGACCGCGTCCACCGGGGTCTTGAGTACATGCAGCGGGATGATGCGGCCGGGGGTGATGCCGAGCAGGATCTGCTCTTCGCCCACCTGCACCAGCACCAGCCGATCACGCGGGCCGAGGGCGCGCGAGCCCACCAGCTCTATCACTTGGCCGTTGCCCGGGCCGATGCGCTGCACGCGGCGCATCAACCAGGCCAGCAGGAAGATCAGGCCGATCACCAGCAACAGGCCCAGCACCAGTTGCGTCAACTGCCCGCCGACGCTGCCGACCGCTGGCGCCGCAGCCACCTGCGCCACCGGCTCAGCCGCCAAGGCGCTCAATGGCAGCGCCAGCAACAGTCCCGCCATCGAGTACTTCATCTCAGCGCAACTTCTTGATGCGTTCGCTCGGGCTGATCACGTCGGTCAGGCGGATGCCGAACTTCTCGTTGACCACCACCACCTCGCCATGGGCAATCAGGGTGCCGTTGACCAGCACGTCCAATGGCTCGCCGGCCAGGCGGTCCAGTTCGATCACCGAGCCCTGGTTGAGCTGCAAGAGGTTGCGGATGTTGATTTCGGTGCTGCCCACTTCCATGGAAATCGACACCGGGATGTCGAGGATCACATCCAGGTTCGGACCATCGAGGCTCACCGGGTCGTTGTTCTTCGGCACGCTGCCGAATTCTTCCATGGCCAGGCGGTTGCCGGCCGGCGCGGTGGCGGCGTCGGCGGCCAGCAGCGCGTCGATGTCGTCCTGGCCAACATCGCCGGTTTCTTCCAGGGCCGCAGCCCACTCGTCAGCCAGGGCCTGGTCTTCGGCGGAAGTGTTTTCGTGTTCGGTAGCCATTACATGTCCTCGGCGCAGCAAACAATCATGAATTGGGGTTGAATCAGCGGCGGTTGATCGGCTCAACCACTTGCAGCGCCAGGTTGCCCTTGTGGGAACCGAGCTTGACCTTGAATGACGGCACGCCGTTGGCGCGCATGATCAACTCTTCCGGCAAGTCGACGGGGATGATGTCCCCAGGCGCCATGTGCAAAATATCCCGCAGGCGCAACTGACGGCGGGCCACGGTGGCGCTCAGCGGCACGTCGACGTCCAGCAGGTCTTCGCGCAGGGCCTTGACCCAGCGTTCGTCCTGATCGTCGAGGTCGGACTGGAAGCCGGCGTCGAGCATTTCGCGCACCGGTTCGATCATCGAGTAAGGCATGGTCACGTGCAGGTCGCCGCCACCGCCATCGAGTTCGATGTGGAAGGTCGACACCACAATGGCCTCGCTGGGGCCGACGATGTTGGCCATGGCCGGGTTCACTTCCGAGTTGATGTACTCGAAATTGACTTCCATGATCGCCTGCCAGGCTTCCTTCAAGTCGATGAAGGCCTGCTCCAGCACCATGCGTACCACCCGCAGTTCGGTGGGGGTGAATTCACGCCCTTCGATCTTGGCGTGACGGCCGTCGCCACCGAAGAAGTTGTCCACCAGCTTGAACACCAGCTTGGCGTCGAGGATGAACAGCGCGGTACCGCGCAACGGCTTGATCTTGACCAGGTTGAGGCTGGTGGGCACGTACAGCGAGTGCACGTACTCACCGAACTTCATCACCTGCACGCCGCCCACGGCCACGTCCGCCGAGCGGCGCAGCATGTTGAACATGCTGATGCGGGTGTAGCGGGCAAAGCGTTCGTTGATCATCTCCAGGGTCGGCATGCGTCCCCGCACGATGCGATCCTGGCTGGTCAGGTCATAACTTTTGACGCTGCCGGGTTCGGCAGCCATTTCGGTCTGTACCAGACCATCGTCCACGCCATGCAACAGCGCGTCGATTTCATCCTGGGACAGCAGGTCTTGCACGGCCATGTCGTGATCCTACTGCAATACGAAGTTAGTGAAGAGCGCCTGCTCGACCACGACTTTGCCGAGTTCTTTCTGGGCCACTTCCTGCACGCTGGCAGTGACCTTCTGGCGCAACATTTCCTGGCCGACTGGCGTGGCCAGGCTGTCGAAGCTCTGCCCGGAGAACAGCATCACCAGGTTGTTGCGGATCACCGGCATATGCACCTTGAGGGCATCCAGGTCCGCCTGGTTGCGCGCCAGCAAGGTGATGCTCACCTGCAGGTAGCGTTGACGACCATTCTGGTTGTAGTTGGCGACAAAGGCCGGAAGCATCTGCTCGAAGATTGCCGGTTGCTTGACGTTCGTGGCAGTTTCGGCGGTGGGCGCCGGTTTGCTCGCACTGCTGTGCATGATGTACCAGGTGCCGCCCACCGAGGCACCGATCGCCAGGAGCAGGCCCAGCACAATCAACAGGATCAGCTTGAGCTTGCCTTTGCCTGCGGGGGGAGTTGCTGCGTCGTCGCTCTTCGCCATGCCAATAATCCGTCACTATTCGGGGATTCGTAGATCTATGGCAAGGCAAGAGCAAGTGTTATGCCAGAGTTGTCTGGCAGGCGCAGGAAGATGATCGTTCCCACGCTCTGCGTGGGAATGCATCTTGTGACGCTTCGCGTCACCGTGCGCAACGGTCGAAAACATCGCCGACTTCGGGACGCGGAGCGTCCGGGGTGGCATTCCCACGCAGAGCGTGGGAACGATCAGCCAGCTCCCACATTGACCGGGTTTGAGCAGGAAGTCAGGCGTAGTAGTCGACGGCGCTGGAGCCGATCACGCTCTGGCTCACGGGCGCTGCCACTTCGGCCACATCCACAGGGCCACCGGCGTCGCCGCTGTCAGCGCGCCTGCCGCTGCTACTGACGCCTCGCGCCTGGCTCTGCTGTTGCTGCTGGTCCTGGCCCCGCGACTGGTCGGAGACATTCACATCCACCTGCCCCATGCCCTGCTGGGCAAACATCTCGCGCAAACGGCCAGACTGGCTTTCCAGCGCTTCACGCACCACCGCATGGCCGCTCATGAAGTTGACCTGGGCCTGCTGGTCCGCCGTCATGTTGACCTTGATGTCCAGGCGCCCCAGCTCAGCGGGCTGCAACTGGATCTCAGCCGACTTGAGGTTGGCGCTGGACAGATACATCACGCGGTTGACCACCTCCTCGGTCCAGCCGCTCTGGTGCATGGCCAGGGGCGCATTGGGGACGGGCGGCAAGGCATTCGCGGTTTTCGGCGTGGCCGCCTGGGTCAGCGCAGCCAGGCGGTTGGCGAAGTCATCCACACGGGTGTCGCTGCTGGCGTTCTTGAGGTCCTTGAGGCCGTCATCGATCAGCGCGCCGAAGGCCTTGTCGCCTCCCTGGTCGGTGCTGTCCTTGGTGGCTTGCTGGTCGACCATGTTGGCCAGGCCGGCGGCAAAGCTCTGCGCGGCGGTCGGCTGGTCCTGAGTGGTGGGCGCGGCTTTCTGCGGCGCCTGGCTGCTGGCCGAGACATGACCGCCCTGCTCCATCGCCAGGCGCACGGCCGGCATCGAATCCAGCGGGTCGGCCTCAGGGTCGAAGGTTGGCTGCTTGGGCTCCTCGGTTACCGCGATGAGCGGCTGGGCGTTGTCATCTGCGGCCGTGACGGCAGGCGCTTGTACGGGCACAGGCACCGCCGCAGGCGTCACGGTAGCAACCAGCGCCGGGTCGGCAACCGGTTGCAACGCCAGGGACGGGTCGGCAGGTTGCTCGCCTTCACTGTCAGCGTGGTCGTCGCTCTTGGCCGGCTTGGCAGGCAAGGGATTGCCGCTATCGGCAACCGCTGGCGAGCTGGCGGCAGGTTTATCGTCGCCGGCGGCCGGTTTGGCGCTGGCATCAGAAGCCTTGTCGCGCACCGGTTTGGCTGGCGCGTCGTCGCTCTTGGCCTGCGGCTTGGCAGCTTGTTTGGCAAACACTTGAGCGAAGCCAGCGCCCTTGTCCCGCGGAGCCGCAGGCGCTACCGCAGGCGTGGCGGCAGGCGCTTGAGGCTTGGCCGCAGCGGCAGCCTGAAGAAGCGAATTGGGGGCGACTGGCATAAGTAAGGGTCTCCACTGCATGGGGTCGGGGATGCAGTCTGTGGAGGTAGAGCAAGAGTCGGGCCAAGTCAGGCCGATAAAATATCAAACCCCAGAAAACCGCTCCCGTTCATGCTCATAAAGCGGCCGAACCAGCGCAAACTCACGATCAATCTGATCCACCAACGCCCCCAAGTCGGAAGCAGACTTGAAGGACTCGGTCTCCAACCGCTCACACAACGTTGCCAACCGCAGCGCCCCCAAGTTGCCACTGCTGCCCTTGAAGCTGTGTGCGATGCGCCCCAACGTCTTGGCGTCGTCCCGCGCCTTGCGCAGCGCTTGCACGCGCTCTTCAGAATCATGCAGAAAGGTGTCCAGCAGCGTGGGGTATTCGCTTTCCATGACTTCCTGCAAACCCGACAACACCTCGGGGTCCATATGAATCTCAGCCACTTGCTCGCTCCTTGATCAAGAATCGGCGGATTATGCCAGAGCCGCCCAACAAAACTCCACGCAGACAGTGCGCCCGCCATCGGACCAGCCTACAGCGCTGCTCAGTTGACGCACCAAGCTCAGTCCCCGACCAGACAGACGGTCGATGTCCACGGGGCGCGCCAGCTCTTGCTCCACATCAAAACCCTGCCCGCTGTCTTCGAGGCGCAAGGTCAGTTTGCCGCCCTTGTCGGTGGGCACCACCTGCATATGCACGCGCACATAGCCGCTGTCCAACTGCGCCAGGCGCTCATGGCGCTGGCGATAATACTGCGCAAACCCTTGGGCATCGCGCTTGAGGCGTGAGTCCAGGCCCAGCACGCCATGCTCCAGCGCGTTGGAATACAACTCGGCCATCACACTGTAAAGCGCTCCGCTCTGCTCGCGCAGGCCGTGGATCTCCAACAGCAGCTGCAGCAGGTACGGCAGCGGGTTGTAGGTCCTGAGCGTCTGGGCGCGGAATTCGAAACTCACCGACCAATCCAGCGGGCATGACTGGCCGCTGTCGGCATACATCGGTTCTGCCGCCCGCAAGGGTTGGCCCGCCTGCAACGTGATCTCGACCATGCTGACGTCATCGCGCGCCTGGCCGCGAAAGGCCGCCAGGGCCTGCTCGATGTCCTCGAACAGGCGGTCGGGCTCGCGGTTGGCGGCGAACACCCGCTGCAAGCGCTCGGCACCGAACAGTTGATCGTTGGCGTCAGCGGTGTCCAACACGCCGTCGGAGAGCAGGAATACCCGGTCGCCCAACGCCATGGGCCAGACCTCGGTGCTGTCATCGAACGCCTCTGCCGACAACACCCCCAAGGGCAGGTGCCGCGACATCAATGGCGTGCGCCTGCCCGTGGCGACTTCATGCACATAGCCTTCGGGCATGCCGCCGTTCCACACCTCCACCGCACGCCGCTGGGCGCTCAGGCACAGCAAGGTGGCACAGCAGAACATGTCTACCGGCAGGATACGCTTGAGCTTGGCGTTCATTTCCCGCAGGGTCTGCGTGAGGCCATAGCCCTTGGCGGTCATGCCGTAGAACACCTCGGCCAGGGGCATGGCGCCGATGGCGGCCGGCAAGCCATGGCCAGTGAAATCCCCTAGCAGCACGTGCATATCGCCGGACGGTGTGTAGGCCGCCAGCAACAGGTCACCGTTGAACAACGCATAAGGCGATTGCAGGTAGCGGATATTCGGCGCGGCGTTGATGCAACCGGAATGGGCGACCTTGTCGAACACCGCCTTGGCCGCCCGCTGCTCATGCATCAGGTGTTCGTGATGCCTGGCGATCAGGTCACGCTGTTGCAAAACCGTGGCTTGCAGGCGGCGCAGGCGGTCCATGGCGTTGATCTTGGCCGCCAGGATCAAGGGGTTATAGGGCTTGGGCAGAAAGTCATCGCCGCCGGCGTCCAGGCACTGGGCCAGGGCTTCGCTTTCGCGCAGCGACGTGAGGAAGATGATCGGCACCAGCGCCTCCCCCGCCAGTTGCTTGATCTGCCGCGCGGCTTCAAAGCCATCCATGACCGGCATCAGTGCGTCCATCAACACCAGTTGCGGACGCTCGCGGGCAAACACCTCAATCGCTTCGGCGCCATTGCTGACAGTCAGCGCCTGATGGCCCTGGCGGCGGATGATGCTCGCCAGCAACAGGCGGTCGGCGGCGCTGTCTTCGGCGATCAGGATGGTCAGCGCCTCCAGGACAGGGGCCAGGACGCTCAATTGATATCGAACAGTTTGTCGAAGTTGGAGATGGCGAGGATCTTGCGCACGTCGTTGCTGCTGTTGATCACTCTGACTTCGGCGTCATCACCGCCGGCATGATCCCGTAGCAACAGCAGCATGCCTAGGGCTGAACTGTCCATATAGGTGGCATCCTTGAGGTCGACGATATAGGTCTCGGGGACCTTGTAGAAACGCTCGTAGGCTTCCCGAAACGCCTGGTGACTGCCGAAATCGAACCGGCCCTTGATTGCGATCGTCAACTTCTTCCCGTCCAGGGATACTTCTGACTCGACTGACATGTGACTGCTTCCTTGTCATTGCACTAGACACAAGGTGTAGCAGTTGAAGCGCATCTGAGCAACACAGTGAATCAACTGTGGGAGCTGGCTTGCCTGCGGTGGCGGCGTGTCAGCCACTGAATCTTTAACTGAACCACCGCCATCGCAGGCAAGCCAGCTCCCACACTGGATTTGTGGTGCCGGTTAGAACTGTTCTGGGCGGGGAAGGCGCTGGGACAATTCATCGAGCAGTTTTTGCTCGCGCTTGTCTTCGATGGCTCGCGCTTCGTCGATGTAGCGCTGCACCAGCTTGCGCAGCCCCTCGACCCGGGCAAACGCCTGTTGCCAGGCCTCGCGGGCTTTGTCGAGGTTGGCCTCGTGCCAGGCCAGGCTCTGGCGTTGCTGGCCGACGGCGGTTTCAAGCTGATTGAGAAAGCCCTGGTACCCCATCAACCACTGGCCGGAAACACCCTGGCTGCCGCGCTCGATCCACTGTTGTTGGTACTCGCCACGAAAACGCTCCAGGTCGCCCAGCTTGCTTTGGGCCAACCGCACCTGGCCCTGGAAGTAACCCAGGCGCTGTACGGCGGCTTTCTCGGCCTTTTCGGCCATGTCCACCACCGGGGCCAGGCGTGCGGCGCGGCTGTTGGCCATGGCTTAGCCGCCCGGCGCCGGGGCGAAGATGGACTGCAAGTGCGACTGGCTCTCGCCCATGGTGATCTTGTCGTTGAGACCCTGGCGCAGGTAGGTCACCAGTTGCGGCTGCAAGGCGATGGCCAGGTCGGTGTCGCGGTCGCCACCGGCCACATAGGCGCCGACGCTGATCAGGTCACGGCTTTGCTGGTAACGCGACCACAGCTGCTTGAACTGCTGGGCACGGGCCATATGCTCCGGCGTGACCACCGCCGGCATCACCCGGCTGATGGACGCTTCGATATCGATGGCTGGGTAATGCCCCTCTTCCGCCAGGCGCCGCGACAGCACGATGTGGCCGTCGAGCACACCCCGGGCCGAGTCGGCAATCGGGTCCTGTTGATCGTCGCCTTCAGACAACACGGTGTAGAACGCGGTGATCGAGCCGCCGCCGGCTTCGGCATTACCGGCACGCTCTACCAGCTTGGGCAGCTTGGCAAATACCGACGGGGGGTAACCCTTGGTCGCGGGCGGCTCACCGATGGCCAAAGCGATCTCGCGCTGGGCCTGGGCGAAACGCGTGAGCGAGTCCATCAGCAACAGGACGTTCTTGCCCTTGTCGCGAAAATATTCGGCGATGCGCGTGCAGTACATCGCCGCACGCAGGCGCATCAGCGGTGCATCGTCTGCCGGAGAAGCGACGACAACAGAACGCTTGAGCCCTTCTTCACCGAGGCTGTGCTCGATGAACTCCTTCACTTCGCGGCCCCGCTCGCCGATCAGCCCCACCACAATGATGTCGGCCTCGGTAAAGCGCGTCATCATGCCCAGCAATACCGACTTACCCACGCCGGTACCGGCGAACAGGCCCAGGCGCTGGCCGCGACCGACCGTCAATAAACCGTTGATGCTGCGAATGCCCACGTCCAGCGGCACGCTGATGGGGTTGCGCTTGAGCGGGTTGATGGTAGGGCCGTCCATCGGCACCCAGTCTTCGGCCTTCATGCCGCCCTTGCCGTCCAGCGCACGACCGGCCCCGTCGAGTACGCGGCCCAGCATGCTCATGCCCATGGGCAGGCGGCCAGTGTCGGCCAGCGGCACCACGCGGGCGCCGGGGGCAATGCCGGTGAGGCTGCCGACCGGCATCAGGAAAATCTTGCTGCCCGAAAAGCCCATCACCTCGGCTTCGACTTGCACCGGGTGGTAGCTGTTGTCGTTGATCACCAGGCAGCGGCTGCCCATTGCGGCGCGCAGGCCTTCGGCTTCGAGAGTCAGGCCGACCATGCGCAACAAACGCCCTTCAAGAACCGGCTGGCCGGGCAACTCAGTGGCCTCGGCGTAGCTGCCCAGGCGCTTGGCGAAGCTCGTGCGATCAAGGCGCATCGGTGGCGTCCAGGTCAACGCTCAGGTCAGGCTCGGCGGGGTGCAGGGCTTGTTCATGCAGTTGATCGAACAACTTGGCCATGATCTGGCTGATGCGGGTTTCCACCGTTGCATCGATGCGGCTGTGCTCGGTTTCGACACGGCAACCACCTGGCTGCAACGAAGCGTCTTCGACGATGCGCCAGGTTTCTTCATGGCGCTCGCGCAGGGCTTTGACCTGTTCGAAATCCTGGGGGTTGATGTACAGCCGCACATTGCCGACGCCCAGGGGCAGCAGCTTGAGGGCTTCGCGCATCACGCCTTCGATCTGGCTGGAATCGAGCACCAGTTCGCGCTGGATCACTTGGCGCGCGATGTGCTGCACCAGGCCAACCATGGATTTTTCCAGCTGCGAGTCCTGTTCGGCGATAGGGTCGAACAGGTTGCCCATCAAGCGCTCCAGGCTACCCAGCTTGGTGGCCAGCGCCGCCTCGGCTTCCTGGCGAACCTTGAGGGTGGTGCTGCGAAAACCGTCTTTTTCCCCCGCCGCGAAGCCTTCGTTGTAGGCCTCCTGACGAATGGTTTCCAGCTCTTCGAGGGTCAGTGGCTGGACTTCATCCAGTGGCACTTCTTCCATCTCTGCCGGAGGTTCTTCAACCGGTTCAGGCTCGGGCTCCGGCACATGGGGGTCGAAACTGGGCAGCGACCAGATGTCGAAGCCGCCGACATCCCGCGCGCGAATCAGATCGCTGGGCGCCTCATCTTTAGTCGACATGCAAGGCGCCTTAGATCATTTCTTCGCCGCCCTTCCCGCCGAGAACGATTTCTCCGGCTTCGGCCATACGGCGGGCAATGGTGAGGATTTCTTTCTGGGCGGTTTCCACGTCGCTGACGCGCACCGGGCCCTTGGCTTCCAGGTCGTCGCGAAGCAATTCGGACGCACGCTTGGACATGTTCTTGAAGATCTTTTCTTTGACGTTTTCGTCCGAGCCCTTGAGCGCCAGCACCAGCACGTCCGAGGACACTTCGCGCAGCAGCGCCTGGATGCCACGGTCGTCGACATCGGCCAGGTTGTTGAACACGAACATCAGGTCTTCGATCTGGCCGGACAGGGTGTCGTCGATCTCGCGGATCGAGTCCATCAACTGGCCTTCGACCGAGCTGTCGAGGAAGTTCATGATGTCGGCTGCGCGCTTGATGCCACCCAGGGTGGTGCGCGAGGCGTTGGAATTGCCGGAGAACTGCTTCTCCAGAATGGTGTTGAGTTCTTTGAGCGCCGCCGGTTGCACAGTGTTCAGCGACGACACACGCAGGATGATGTCCAGGCGCACTTTATGGTCGAAGTGGCCAAGCACTTCGCCGGCCTGGTCCGGGTCCAGGTAGGCCACCACGATCGCCTGGATCTGCGGGTGCTCGTAGCGGATCACGTCGGCCACTGCCCGCGGCTCCATCCACTTGAGGCTATCCAGGCCGCTGGTGTTGCCACCCAGCAGGATGCGGTCGATCAGGCCGTTGGCCTTGTCTTCGCCCAGGGCCGAGGTGAGCATCTTGCGAATGTAGCTGTCGGATCCGACGCCCAGGCTGGTCTGGTCGCCGACGATCTCGACGAACTCGCTCATCACCTGCTCGACTTGCTCGCGGTGCACATTGCGCATCTGCGCCATGGCCACGCCCACTCGCTGGACCTCTTTAGGGCCCATGTGGCGCAGCACTTGAGCAGCGTCGGTTTCACCCAGGGACAGCAGCAGCACGGCGGCTTTGTCGACCCGGGACAGCTTGGCCACAGCGGCTCGATCATTCATCTGCGTTAATCCACTCTTTCACGACCTGAGCCACACGGCCCGGGTCTTCTGCCACCAGACTCTTGATTGCGTTCAACTGAGCGTCATAGCCTTCGCTCGGGCTTGGCAACAGGATGCTTTGCGGGCCGCCGAGGCTGACGCGGTCGTTGGCCAGTTCGCCGTCCAGGCCGCCCATGCCACCCAACTCGACGTCGCCACCGGCCAGCGCCAGTTGCTTCTTGCCGCCGCCAGTGATGTTGTTGAGCACCGGGCGCAATACACCAAACACCAGCACCAGGATGAACAGCACCCCCAGCACTTGCTTGACGATGTCCCAGAACCACGGCTGGGTGTAGAACGCCGGGTCAGCGATCACTTCACCGCGCTCGGCGGAGAACGGCATGTTGATCACGCTGACGCTGTCGCCACGGCTGGCGTCGAAGCCAACAGCGTCCTGCACCAGACGAGTGAAGCGCGCCAGTTCGTCAGCCGTCCAAGGCGCACGGGTCACCGCGCCGTCCGCAGGGTTGACCTTGACCTGGTCATCGACCACCACCGACACCGACAGGCGATTGATCTTGCCCTGCTGCTGCTTGGTGTGGCTGATGGAACGGTCGAGTTCGAAGTTCTTGGTGGACTGGTTACGCTTGTCCGCAGGGTATGGCGCAAGCATCGGCTGGCCGGTGGCCGGGTCCATGATCTGCTGGCCGTTGGCGTCCAACAGCGGCTGGCCAGGCTGGATCGCGCCAGCCGTGGCGGCGGCGCCACCAGTGGTTTGCGGTGCCGAGGCCGGCGCGGGTGGCTGGTTGCTCAGGGCGCCTGGCACACCTTGGGGGCCATTGCTGGCGGTGCGTTGTTCGCTGGTGGACTGCTCGCTGCGCAGGGCCGGCTGGTCCGGGTTGAACTGTTCGGAGGTGGACTCGACGGCGCTGAAGTCCACGTCGGCCGACACTTCAGCCTTGTAGCGGTCGTTGCCCAGTACCGGTTGCAGGATGTTATGCACGCGCTGGGTGAGCATGCTTTCCATGCGGCGGCTGTAGTCGAACTGCTTGCCGGCCTGGGTCAGCGCGGAGTTTTCGGCCATGTCGGACAGCAGGTTGCCCTTCTGGTCCACCACGGTGATTTGCGACTTGCTCAATTCGGGAACACTGGTTGCCACCAGGTTGACGATCGCCAGTACCTGGCCAGGCTCCAGGGAGCGGCCAGCAAACAGCTCGACCAAGACCGAGGCGCTGGGCTTGCGTTCGTCACGCACGAACACCGAGCTTTTCGGAATCGCCAGGTGCACACGGGCGGCCTTGACGTTATTGAGGCTGGAAATGGTGCGCGCCAGTTCGCCTTCCAGGCCACGACGATAGCGGGTGGCTTCCATGAACTGGCTGGTGCCCAGACCCTGGTCCTTGTCGAGGATTTCAAAACCAATGTTACTGTCGGACGGCGCCACGCCAGCGGCGGCCAGTTTCATCCGCGCGCGGGCTACGTCATCAGCCTTGACCAGCAAGGCGCCGGAGTTGGGCTCCACGGTGTAGGCGATGTCGGCGGCGGCGAGGGTTTCCATGATCTGCTTGGAATCCATGCCCGACAGGCTGCCGTACAGGGGGCGGTAATCGGGTTGCTGCGACCACAGCACCACGGCAAAACCAATCGCCACGCTGGCGGCCAGGCCCACCATCAGGCCCACCTGACGCAGCATGGTCATTTCCGAGAGGTTTTCCAGGAACGACAGGCCAAACAACGGCGGTTTGCCGTCGGCCTTGGCGGGGAGGTTGTCGGAGACTGCTTCAGCCATGACTTAAATCTCGTCCTTAAACCGGCATCTGCATGATGTCTTGATACGCCTGAACCAGCTTGTTACGTACTTGGGTCAAGGCTTGGAAGGACACACTGGCCTTTTGCGAGGCGACCATCACATCGGTGAGGTCCACGCCGCTTTTACCGATCTCGAAGGCCGTCGCCAACTGGCTGGACGCCTGCTGGGTATCGCTGACTTTATTGATTGCCTGACCGAGCATGTCGGCAAAATTGCTTTGGCCCAATTCCGGCGCTGGCGCGACGGATTTCGGTTGAGCCATGGCATCCATTTGCATGGCGCGCATATCCAACATCAACCGATTGAACTCAATACCCTGGCTCATGACCTTCTCTCTCCGACGACCCGCAATTTTTTGACACTACGCAGCGGTTACTAGGGGTGGTAGCAACAAGGGTGCCAGCTCTGGAGCAACTCGTAAGAAAAGGCGACAAAGCTTGTCGAACTTGTTACCGCACGTTTTTGGTAGGAGCGAGCTTGCTCGCGAAGAACTCATGGACGCCGCGAGCATCCAGGAAGCACGCGTTATCGTTGACGTTTTTCGCGAGCAAGCTCGCTCCTACAAAAAAACGGTATGGGCGCGAAGTCAGGTGGCGAACAGATAGGCTTCCACATCCATACCGGCGTCGCGCATCTGCGCCAGCTTGTAGCGCAAGGTACGCGGGCTGATGCCCAGGCGCTCGGCCGCTTCTTTGCGGCGGCCACGTTCAGCGCGCAGGGTGTCGATGATCATCTGGAATTCGCGGCGGCGCAGGTCATCGCCCAAGGCACCGGCTGATTCAGCCTCGACGACCACTGGAGCCGGGGCCAGGCTCGGCAACGGCGCAGCGCCATTGCCCATGGCCAGGCAGAAATCCTGCGGCTGGATCAAACCGCCCTGCTGCAAAATCAGCGCACGCTGGATCGCGTTGTCCAACTCGCGCACGTTGCCCGGCCATGGGTAACTGACCAGGCACGCCTGCGCCTCGGGCGATAAACGCGCCTGGGCATGCTTCATTTTTTTGACGTGGTTGTTCAGCAGGCGCTCGGCCAGGGGAATGATATCCGCCGGGCGCTCACGCAATGGGCGCCAGGCCAGCGGGAACACCGACAACCGGTAGAACAGGTCTTCACGGAAGCGCCCCGCCGCCACTTCACCCGCCAAGTCGCGGTTGGTGGTGGCGACCACGCGGATATCCAGCTGGATCGGCTTGCGTGCGCCCACGCGCTCCACTTCACGCTCCTGCAATACCCGCAGCAACTTGGCTTGCAGGCCCAGGGGCATTTCCGAGATTTCGTCGAGCAGAATGGTGCCGCCGTCGGCTTGTTCGAACTTGCCGGCCTGGGCCGCGATGGCGCCGGTGAACGAGCCCTTTTCATGGCCAAACAAGGTGGCTTCCAGCATGTTGTCGGGGATCGCCGCGCAGTTGATCGCAATGAACGGTTGTTTGGCACGGCCCGATTGCTGGTGGATATAACGCGCCAGCACTTCTTTACCGGTGCCGGACTCGCCGGAAATCAGCACAGTGGAATCACTGCGCGCCACCCGCGCTGCCAGTTCCAGCAATTGCGCGCTGGCCGGCTCAAAGGCAATCGGGCCATCGCCGTCGGCTGCGGGCATCACGCCCAGGGCATGCCGGGCGACCAGTTCGATCAACGCCTTGGGTTCGAACGGCTTGACCAGGTAATCCGCCGCGCCCTGACGCATGGCATCCACCGCCCGCTCCACCGCGCCATGGGCGGTCATCAGCAGCACCGGCAGTTGCGGCTGGCGCACCCGCAGCAGGCCGAGCAACTGGTGGCCGTCCATGCCGGGCATGTTGACGTCGCTGACCACCAGGCTGAAGGTTTCCTGCTCGACCGCCTCCAAGGCTTCCTCGGCAGAGCCGACCGCACGGTAGTCATGGCCCGCCAACAGCAGCGTGTCAGCCAATGCTTCACGCAGGGCGCGATCGTCTTCCACCAATAAAACCTTGATAGCCATCATCCTCTTACTCCGCGCTTGCCGCGCTGGAAAACAGCGGCAAGGTCATCAATGCACAGGTGCCACGCCCCAGGCGCGAACGCAGCTGCAATTGTCCCTGATGGGCACGGGCCACTGCCTTGACCACGGTCAGGCCCAGGCCAGTGCCGTTGGTCTTGGTGGTAAAAAACGGCTCGCCCAGGCGCTGCAGCACCTGCGGGGCGATACCGCTGCCGCTGTCGCTGACGCACAGACGCAGGGTTTGTCCGCGGCTATACAGGTGCACTTTCAGGCGCGCCCCGGGGCCACTGGCCTGGGTAGCGTTTTCGATCAGGTTGAGCAGCGCGCCCACCAGGGTGTCGCGGTTGCACAGCAATTCGCCCTGGTGGCTGTCGCACTGCCAGCGCAGGTTGGCCTCCTGCACATGGGTCGCCGCTGCCGCTTGCAGCGACTGCATCAAACCGGCAGGGGTAACGCGATCGGTCAGCGGCAGTTCGCCGCGGGCAAATACCAGCATGTCACGTACTTGGTGTTCCAACTCATGCAGGCGCTCCTTGAGGCGCCCGGCAAAGCGTTGGTGGGTGGCCGCTGGTAATTGCTCGTCAGTCAAATGGCTGGCGTAGATCAATGCCGCCGACAACGGCGTACGAATCTGATGCGCCAAGGAAGCGACCATCCGCCCCAGGGACGACAGCCGCTCATGGCGAGCCAACTGATCTTGCAGGTGCCGGGTTTCTGTCAGGTCATTGAGTAGCACAAGCTGGCCTGGCTCGGCGTCCAGGGAACGGGTCGCAATGGACAGCCGGCGCCCGTCCTTGAGGGAGACTTCGTGGCCGTCGTCTTCACGGGGGGCAAAACAGCGGGTGATGACTTCACGCCACAGCTCGCCTTCCAGCGGCAAGCCAAGCAGGTCGCAGGCCGCCGGGTTGGCTTCGCGAACGCGGCCTTGGTCGTCGATGACGATCACGCCACCGGGCAACAGGTCCAGCAAGTTTTGCAGACGGTTGGCCAGACGCTCTTTCTCGGCCAGCTCTTGCATGCGCTGGGCGCTGACCACCGCCAGTTCGCCTTTAAGCTCGGAAACCCGGGCCTCAAGCAGACTGTAGGAGTCGGTCAGCTGGCTCGACATCTGGTTGAACTGCGAGAGCGCGTGCTCCAGGCCCTGGCGGGTCGGCGGCTCTACAGGCGAAACCAGCCCCTGGATGGCAGGGGCCGAAGATAGTTGGGCGGCGTGGGGCATGATGCTCTCTCGCTTGGCTGACCGTCAGTTAAACGGAACGTTGCGAGGGCTGTAGCAATACCCGTGCCGAAAAAAAACCACCTATAAATCAGGTAGTTGAAAAACAGGCGTCAATCATCCGCCTGTTCATCACCTTCTTTGCGGCTCATACCGTACTTGCGCATCTTCTCCACCAGGGTGGTGCGACGGATACGCAGGCGCTCGGCGGCCCGGGCGACGATGCCGTTGGCATCATCCAGCGCCTGTTGGATCAGGCCTTGTTCCAGGTTGCCGAGGTAGTCCTTGAGATCCAGGCCTTCGGGCGGCAACATCGCGCTAGCGCCGAAGTCTGGAGTATGGCCGTTGATTGCCACGCGCTCTTCCATGTCGCTGCGCAGGCTGTCCATCTGCTCGTCCTCGTCGTCGACGTAGCGGAATTTCTTCGGCAACTCGACCACGCCGATCACCCCGTACGGATGCATGATCGCCATGCGCTCCACCAGGTTGGCCAGCTCGCGGACGTTGCCCGGCCAGCCGTGGCGGCACAGGGACATGATTGCCGCGGAGTTGAAACGAATGGAGCCGCGCTTCTCGTGCTCCATGCGCGAGATCAGTTCGTTCATCAGCAACGGGATGTCTTCCACGCGCTCGCGCAGCGGGGCCATCTCGATGGGGAATACGTTAAGGCGGTAGTACAGGTCTTCGCGGAAGCTGCCAACCTCGATCATGCTTTCGAGGTTCTTGTGGGTGGCGGCAATGATGCGCACGTCCACGCTCTGGGTCTTGTTGCTGCCCACGCGCTCGAAGGTGCGTTCCTGCAATACGCGCAGCAGCTTGACCTGCATCGGCAACGGCATGTCGCCGATTTCGTCGAGGAACAGGGTGCCGCCATTGGCCAGCTCAAAGCGCCCGGCACGGCTGGTGATCGCCCCGGTAAAGGCGCCCTTCTCGTGGCCGAACAATTCGCTTTCCAGCAGCTCGGCCGGGATCGCCCCGCAGTTGACCGGCACAAAGGGCCCGTCGCGACGCTTGGAGTGATAGTGCAGGTTGCGCGCGACCACTTCCTTGCCGGTGCCCGACTCGCCGAGGATCAGCACGCTGGCGTCGGTGTCGGCCACTTGCTGCATCATCTGGCGCACGTGCTGGATGGCGCGGCTGGTGCCGACCAGGCTGCGGAACAGGTTGGGTTCACGGTGACGGCCGCGCTCGCGGGCCTGGTCGTACATCTCGCGATAGACCTGGGCACGGTGCAGGGAATCGAGCAATTTGCTGTAGCTGGGCGGCATTTCCAGGTTGGATAGCACGCGGCGGCGCTGGTCTTCCGGCAGGTCCACGGAAGAAATATCGCCCATTAGCAACACCGGAAGGAACTCATCCCAGGTAGACAGTGTCTTTAACAGGCCCAGAACTGCGCCAGGAGCGTTTACCGTCCCGATCAATACACAAATGACTTCACGGCTCGACGACAACGAGCTGACCGCCTGCTGCCAATCGTGGCTGCCGCAGGGCAAATTTTCTTCACCGAGAAAATTTAAAATCACCGCTAAATCGCGGCGGCGGACGCTATCGTCATCGATCAGCAGAATTTTGGTTTCACGCCACATGCAATAGCAACTTCCCTAGTAAAACTTCCTGCCCCGGAATGAGGGCAATCAAGACGTCTGTAAGATTTCTTACCTTCTAGACGTCTGAAATCTGAAAACAGCACTAGTTAAGTCAAAAATGATGGCATAGTCAAATATATGACGCGCCGTTCGGATTAACTGCGCCCTTTCAACCGAACAGATGGTAAACCTTTGACGCATTTTTCGCTTGGTTGATCTGCGACATCTCTTCGAAAATCGCCTGGCGCTCGCCGGTCGTCACCTCAAGCAACTGCTGGTAAACCGCCAACAGGCTTTCCAGCTTTCCACGCAGCGCATCCTCATCCACCGGCGCTTCGCTCAGCACCTGATCGATCACACTGCGGCAGCCCAGGTCGAGCTCGCTGATGGCATCCCAGTTGCGCGCAGCCAGCGCGTCGACCAGGGCTTCACGGGTTTCATCAATGCGTTGCAGTGCGTGGCTCATGACGAGTTCCTCAAGGCCCGTGGCCTTATTCTGCTGCGCCTTGTGGCGCGCCGATAGCATCCCAGCCTTCTTTTACGGTAATCATCAAGCGAGCGACTTCGTCGATGATCTCGGCGTCGTTTTGTTGGTTAGCCTCCATCAACCGGTTGGTCATGTACACATAAAGGCTTTCCAACTGCTGAACATAAGCCGGGTTATCACTCTTTTCAGCGTCCAGGCCATCGCGCAGCCCGATAACGATGTCGATGGCCTTGCCGAGCATCAAACCCTTCTGTGCGATGTCACCACGCGCCAGGGCGCCCTTGGCCTGGGACATGCGATCCAGGCCGCCTTCCATCAGCATCTGCACCAGGCGATGCGGGCTGGCTTCGGAGATCTGTGCGTGGGAATTGACCTTCTGGTATTGGCGAAGGGCTCGCATAGGGTTCATGTTTCTACCTCGTGACAGGCGACAGCGAAAAGGATTCTAGTAACCAATATGTCGACTGGGCCGCAAAAAGCTTTAACACCGGTCGTCTTTCGGTACGAAAAGGCCAGGCAGGTTGCCTGGCCTTTTGCGTGAGTGGCGATCAGTTATTGGTTTTAGGGTTGTTCAAGGCATTGAGCGTGGTCATGACACTGGTGCTTTGCTGGCGCAGTTGGGCAACCAGGGTGTCCATGGCGTTGTATTTGGCGGAGAGGCTGTTGGTCAGCAGTTCCATGCGCTCGTTCAGGGTTTCCTGCTGCTTTGCGATGTCCTTGAGACTGTCGGTCAACGAGGTAGAACGCGTTGCCAGAACCCCGGTAGAGGCCTTGGCAAAGTCATCCGTTGCACTTTTCATGCGCGCCAACATGCCGTCTTTGCCGCTGAACATACTGTTGATGTCGGCTGCATTAGTCTTGACTGCAGCGTCCCACTTTTTGTCATCGATTGTCAGCAAGCCGGTGGTAGAGCTTGTGCTCACGCCAAATTGAGCCAACGACTTGAAAGTGCCAGTCCCCGAAAGGGTATTGAATTCATTGCGGATCGCCGCCTGCAGCGAACGCATGGTCGAGTCACCCGTCAATGCCGCAGCCGTTGTGCTGCCGTCAAGATTCTTGGTGACCTTGGTTTCGGCATTCATTGCGGAGATCAAAGCATTGTAGGTATCAACGAAGCCTTTGACCCCGGACTTGAGCGCCGTGTTGTTGGTACTGACGGTGATCAGCGTAGCGTTTTTATCGCCAGAGGTGCCCGTCTTGTAAGTCGAAGGCGCCACCAGCTTGATGTTCACACCACTGAGCGCGCCCTCGATACTGTTGGTCTTGGACACAGACGCAACACCATCAATGCTGTACAGCGCATCCTTGGGCAGATCGACGACCGTTGAACCCACATCCAGGCCGGAGGTGCCGGAAAGCGTAAGGTCGGAACCGGTACCCATGGTGGTAGAGGTCAGGATCAATCGGGAACCATTGGAGTCGGTCTGGATATTGGCACTGAGCCCGGAAGTACCAAACTGGGTATTGATCGAATCCCGCACCTGCTGCAAGGTCGCGCCGGCTGGAACATTGACGCTGTAATCCTTGCCCGACTGAGAGATGGTCAAGGTGGTCGGCTTATCCGTAGCGTTCACCACAGAAGAGGTGCCACCGGAGAAGTTCTTGCTGGATAATTTTGACGCCTGGGCCAACTGGTCAACGATCAGTCGGAAGCTGCCGTTCGAAGCTGTGTTATTGGCAGTCATGGTCGCCGTTTTTTCATCCGAGGACGAGCCGGTCAATCCGGTGAAACTACTGTCTTTGGTCATGGCGTCCAAAGCACTACGAAACGCATCCAGTGCCGCCTGAATCTTGCCGATCGAAGACAGCGTGGTGGTCGCCTTCTGGGACGCGGTATTGATCTGCGTCTGCTTGGGCACCTTTTCGGCGTCCACCAAGGACTTCACGATCGCTTGCGTATCGATGTTCGAACCGATACCACTTACCGTTGAACCCGCCATCATCTATCTCCTGTTCGGTGGCTGCCGTTATCTTGACTTATTACGCCTCAAGACCTGACAGCAACAAATTTCATGCCAGCTCACACCTTGTCGTCAAACAACACGTTGCTTGCGCTGGAAAGGTTCTGTGCCAGTTTCAACGCCGTTTCCGACGGAATCTGACGGATCACTTCACCACTGTCGGTGGCAATGACCTTGACCACGACCCGGTGGGTCGAATCGTCAATGGAAAAATCCAGGCTGCGCTGGGCAGCCTGGACGAATTCGCGAATGTCGGTTACTGCTTTTTCCAGGTCCGCGCGCTCAGGCTCTTTGCCGGTTGCCGCTACTTCCTGAGCCTTGCTGCTGTTTTGATCGGCAGTTGCCTTGGGAGGCGCGCCTTGAGGGGCAACCGGCGGATAAGACTGGTTCAGCTTTACACTCATGTCCATGTCCAATCTCCTCTAAACCGAAAAAACGGAAGGGCACGTAAACGCGCCCTTCCGTTAGTTACCAAGCGCGCTGATTACTGAAGCAGTTTCAGTACAGCGGATGGCAGTTGGTTAGCCTGCGACAGGATCGCGGTGGAAGCCGACTGCAGGGTTTGCTGCTTGGTCAGTTCCGCGGTTTCGGCAGCGAAGTCGACATCCTGAACGGTGGAACGCGCAGCGGTAGAGTTTTTCTGGATGTTCTGCAGGTTGTCTGCAGTGGTAGTCAGACGGTTCTGGGTGGCACCCAGACCCGAACGAACGCTGTCGATGGTGCCGATGGCCTTGTCGATAACCGACAGTGCGTTTTGAGCCATATCAGCGCTGGTCACATCAGTATTGGCGATGGTGGTTTTGGTGGAAGCAGCAGTGGTAGCCGCAGCTGCACCGAACAGCCCCCCAACACCATCCCCCGACAAGGAGTAACCCTTGGAGGAATCCAGCGATACTTGGCCGGTGGCAGTCATCTTGGTTGTATCGGACAGAGCGGTGCCTGCGCCGGTAGGGTATGCACCGGAACCATCTTTGGATTTGATAGTGATAGCGGCCGCACTGGCAGCGCCGGCTGCAACAGCACCAAACTCGATGTTCTCACCAGTATCGGACTTGACCGAAAGCGTTTTCTTGGCTTCGTCGAAGTTGACACTGATACCCAGCTTGGCGGCGTTGGACTTCAATTGATCAGCCAAGCCAGCCTGGCTAGTTACGCCCGTCATTGTGACAGTCTGGCCATTGACAGTCATTGAAAACGTGGCAGCAGCGGCAGGTGTAGCGCCCGTGGTAAACGCGGCATTATCAACTTCAATCTGAACTTCAGTGCTCGCGGTAGCTGTGAGGCCGCCAATTGCACCATTCATTTTGCTGGCGATACTCTGCGCCGAAGCACCAACCGGGACAGCAATTGCACTGCTCACCTGGCCATTACCGGTCACGGTAATAGTGCCAGCTGCACTGCCGATACCATTCTCGGTAGGAGTAATTGCAACACTCTTGATCTGCTGCGAACCAATATTGTTGGCGGCAACGTTTTCCAGGCTCAGGTTGATGGTTTCGTTAGCATTGGCACCCACTTGGATAGCCTTGGTGCCATACGAACCGTCCAACAGTTTCTGGCCACCGAAAGTGGTGGTTTGCGAGATACGGGTCAGTTCTGCGGTCAGGGCCTGGTATTCGTCGTTGTTCGACTTACGGTCGTCGGCGCTCAGGGAGCCGGTAGCCGAGGACAGGGCCAGGGTACGCATTTTTTGCAGGATGTCGGTCGAAGCCTGCATCGCGCCTTCAGCGGTCTGAGCGATGGAGATGCCGTCGTTCACGTTTTTTACAGCTTGGCCCAGGCCGTTGATTTGGCTGGTCAGGCGGTTAGCGATCTGCAGGCCGGCAGCGTCGTCTTTAGCGCTGTTGATACGCAGGCCGGAAGACAGGCGCTGCATGGAAGTGGCCAGGGCGCCGCCAGCTTTGTTCAGGTTGCCCTGAGTCGTGATGGAAGCAATGTTGGTGTTTACTGTTAAAGCCATGACGAAATCCTCGTTGGATGGATACTGCGGCTTCCGGCCCTGGCAACCGCCGGGTGTGGCCTGAGAACCTACGTAATAGTTATCGTCGTGGTAGCCGGTTGCTTGAGGGTTTTTTTGATTTTTTTTACTAGCCCTGTGCCAGCCCTTGTATTTCAACGGCTTATAGAGGCGTGAAACGCCAGTAATCACGGGTTACTGGCGCCAAAACTCCGCCTTCAAGACGCCCCCCCAGGTAGGAGCGAGCTTGCTCGCGAAGAACGTTAACGATGACGCGGGCATTCAGAATGCACGCGGCGCCCTCAGGTTCTTCGCGAGCAAGCTCGCTCCTAAAAAGGGGGCGCAAAAAAAACGCCGATGATCATTCGATCATCGGCGTTTTTCATGAAGCCGCTAAAGCATCACGGACGATAGAGAATCGCCGAGCCCCACGACAGCCCCACACCAAAACCGCTGATTGCCACGCGCTTCCAGGTGGCGTCCATCACGTGTTTTTCCAGCAGCAACGGAATGCTCGATGACACGGTATTGCCGGTCTCGACCATGTCCTTGATGAACTTGTCCACCGGCGCTTCTTCAAAGCGGCGCGCCACGGCGTCGACGATGGCCGCGCTGCCCTGGTGGATGCAGAACGCATCAATGTCATCTGCCTTGAGGTCCGACTCATTGAGCAGCTCGTGCAAGTGTGCCGGCACCTTGAGCAAGGCGAAGTTGAACACCTGGCGGCCGTTCATGAAGAACACACCATCGCTGACCTTCAAGTGCGGCGCGCCGGAACCGTCGGTACCAAACTTGGATTTGCCCAGCAACCACGGCGCGTCCTCGCCCATCCAGGTGGCGGTGGCAGCATCGCCGAACAGCATGGTGGTGTTGCGGTCTTCCGGGTCGACGATCTTGGAATACGGGTCGGCGGTGATCAGCAGGCCGTTTTTCAGGCCGGCGGCTTCCATGAAGCCTTTCATCGCGTAGATGCCGTACACGTAGCCGGAGCAGCCCAGGGAAATATCGAAGGCGGCAACGTGAGTCGGCAGGCCCAATTTGTCCTGGACGATGGCGGCGGTGTGGGGCAAGCCCTCTTCATCGCCGTTCTGGGTGACGACGATCAGCGCGTCGATGGACTCGCGCTTCAAATCCGGGTTGTTGGCAAACAATGCATTGACTGCTTCGACGCACAGGTCGGAAGTCTCCTGTGCAGCTTCCTTGCGCGGCAGGAACGCCGAACCGATCTTGCCGATGATGAACTCTTCATCCTTGGCGAATTTGGCACCCTGGGCGTAGTTATCGATCCCGTCTGCCGGCACGTAACTGGCGATGCTTTTTATGCCAATCATTGTGGCTTCCCAATACTAAATAGCTGGAGAACACCCCTCGGACTACGCCGGGAGTGCTGACAATAAAGGGGATAACCCCATGAAAATCTCGCTGAAAGCCGCCCGATAAAGGCCCTGTGACGACTTATCCTTTTCACACGATACAGTGAAGATGCGCTTTATGACTCACAGGTCACTCAATTTTGCGCGCTTTGTGCAAAAACCGGCAACATTTCCAGGCCAGAAACGACAACGGCCTCCCCTGTCGCCAGGGGAGGCCGTTGTTCATTGCGACGATTACATGCGACTGAACAGGTTCAGCTGGGAGATTTTAACGAACGCCAGTTGCGAGGCCTGCAACATGGTTTGCTGCAACGTGAGGTTGATCGCGGCTTCGCCCATGTCAATGTTCGCCAGATCGCTCATAGTGCTTTTGTTTGCAGTGCCGATACTGATGTTCTCCGCCGACTGGATATCCAGTGCCGCTTCGCGGGCCCCGATGGAACCGCGCACGTTGTCGACCTGGGCCCGTGAATTGGCAAAATTACTGATGGAAGCGTCGAGCGCATCCTTGAGCTTGACCATCGCCGCCGGGTTGCCGTCGGCCGGTTGCTCCAGCGCCTTGCGCAGTTGGCTCAGGGTATCCAGCGCGTTCTGGGTCTTGGCCGTGCTGGCAGCGACCGCAAACTGATCGCCGGCTTGAGGTGTGCCGCTGACATCAAAGGTCACGCCTGCTGCCGTCACGGTCGTACCGCCACCGGTGTCGCCGGTGGCGATCGCTTTGCTGTCGGCACTGTAGGGCTGGGCATAGACTTCATACGCCGTGCCACTGGTGAACTTGATCACCGCCCCGCTGTTAGCCGGGAACGTACTGGCATAGGTGGCCGGGTTGCTCACCTGCGCATTCGTCAGCTGCGCAGTGGAGGCATTACTGGGCGTGCGCGAAACACTGAAGGTGTCGGGCTTGGCGGCCAGGCTGAACGAACGGTCCTTGACCAGCGCATCGGCGTCCGGCCCCGTCGCCATATCCTTGAGATCCACCGCAATATCAAAATTCACGCCGCGCAGGCTCACGGTGGAGCCGCCTTCCTTGGTGGAGTCAAAGGTGCCGTTGCCAGGGATTTCCGACGTGACGTCATTGCCGTTCTTGTCGGAGACCTTGTACTGGGTGCTGCTGGTAAAGGTCAGCTTGTAAGGCTCGCCATCGGCGAATTTATTCGTGTAGTCCGAGCCTGAAGTCACCAGGCCGGCCGACACTGAGACTTTATGATCATTGGGCACTGGCGCCGTTGCCGGCGGCACGATAGCAGGTGCGATCCAGGTCGCCTGGGTGCGGCCCGAGTTAACGGCACCATCCATGATGCTCTTGCCGGTGTCACCGGCACTGACTCTCAGGGAATCGGAAACCTGCAGGCTCAGCGGCGTTTCATCACCCTGATAGGTGTAGGTGCCGTCGCTGTTACGGCTATAGGGCGGCGTCGAGGTCTTGGAGCCGGAAAACAGATAGTTGCCCGAGGAATCCTTGCTGTTAAGCAAGCCCAGCACCTGGTCTTCAAGCGCACCGATCTGGCCGGCAATCGACTTGCGGTCGGCATCGCTGCGCGAACCGCCCGCTTCAATGGCCAAGGTACTGGCCGCCTGCAGTGCCTCGTTGATTGCACCCAATACGCTTTCCTCGTTGGTCAACGAGTTCTTCAAACTGGTGATATTGCCGTTGAACTGCCCGAGCATGTCCTTCTGCTGTTGCAGCAACAACAACCTCGCCGCCGCCACCGGGTCATCCGCTGCGGTTTGCACGCGCACACCGGAACTGGCCTGCTCCTGGGCCTTCACAACGCTGGAATAGTTGTCCGTGTACTTGGCGGCACTGGTTTCAAAATACTGTGCAGTGGAAATACGCATCGTCCCAGACTCCCTTAAAGACTATTGATCAGCGTGCTGAAGGTTTCTTGCGCAGCCTTGATGATCTGCGACGAGGCGGTGTAGTACTGCTGGAATTTGATCATGTCGCCCGCCTCTTCATCGAGGTTGACCTGGGACACGGAGTTGCGCGCATCCTGGTTGGCCTTGAGCAAGGCGCCCGTGGCCGTGGTGTCGGTATTGGCCGACGCGGCCTTGGCTCCGACGGTCGACACCAGGCGACTGTTGGCCGCCACCAGGCTCACTCCGCCGCCACTGCCATCGGACAGGCCGACGGTGGCTTTGGTTTGCAGGTCGAGCAACGCCTGGGCGTTACGGTTATCCGACTTGCCCGAGGCGTTGAAGGAAAACGTGGTGCTGTCGCCAGCGGCGGGCGACCCGGCGACCGTGGTATCGAACTTGAAGCTTTTGGCCGGCACCAGCAGCGTGCCGTTGGCATCCCGCATCGGTACATCGACCGTGATTTTGTTGCCTTGGCCCGGCACGATGGTGCCGGTGCCAATCGGGTTGCCCTGGGCATCGTTGAGCGTGTAGCCCTGGGTGCCGTCGGCGGCCGGCTTGCCGAATACCATCTTCACTGGCATCGAGTGCTCAATGCCGGTACGCAGTTGCGCGGTGTCGGCGCCGCCATGAATATCGATAGGCAGGGTCAGGGTCGGCGGTGTAAAAGTGCCGGTACCCTGGTTGGTCTTGCTGCCCTCGCCCAGCAATGGCCCGGCGAACGCGATTTTATTGGCGTCCGTCAAAGTCGTGCCGATGTTGGTCGCACCGCTGGCGGTAGGGCTGACTTTGAAACTATCGCCCGCCGCCATCGGCCCCTTGCCATCCAGCGCCAGGGTGAACCCATCGATCACCGGCGGCGGCGCGGTATTGGTGTCGAACGCGCCCATGGCCTTGCCGTCGGAGCGCACCACCGTGTAGTTGTTGCCGCTGGTAAAGGTCACTTTGTAGTCGTAGGTCGACAGCTTGCTGGTGTCCGCAATGGTCACATTCAAATTGCCGGAGCCCGCGCTGTTGCCCAGCGCGCCCTGACTGCGCTGGGCAATGGCCGCCGCGCTGTTGATGTCCTTGAACAGCGATGAGCCGAAGTCACCGTTCAAGTCCAGGCCCTGCCCCAGTTGGCTGTTGATGGTATCGGCTGTCGCCAGGGCGATACGCCCCAAGTCATTGATGGCCGGCATCAGGGCATCACTGCGATAACGCAACAGGCCGCCGATGCTGCCCCCACTGAGCACGTTGCCCAAGTCGATCGCCGTACCGCCGCCAGCATTGAGCGCAATGGTGTACTGGCTTGGGTCGCTAGCGCTCGGCACTGCCGAGAGGGTGTTGGACCGGTCGCCCAATACCAGGGATTGGCCCGTGCCGGTGCTGACGCTGAACACACCATTCTGTTCACTGGTGGTCACACCCACCAGTTCATTGAGCGAGCGCACCGCCTCGTTACGGGCATCCAGCAGGTTGGCCGGGGCGCTGTTGCTTGAGCCCTGGGCCTGGGTGATCTGCTTGTTGAGCGAAGCAATCGAGGAGGTCAACTGGTTGACCTGGTCACTCATGGTGCTCAACTGGCCATTGATCGACTCTTTCTGTTGAGTCAATTGGCTGGAGATGGCGTTGAAACGGTTACTCAGGGTCTGGGCGCTGGTCAGCAGCACTTGCCGGGCAGACACGTCGCTGGGGTTGGCCGCGGAGGTCTGCACAGCGGCAAAAAACGCGCTGAGCACCGAAGACATGCCGGTTGTCTTGTCCGACAAAGTCTTGTCGATGGCGCTGGCCTGGCTGGAATAAGCCTTGGCATCGTTATTGAGCGCCGTGCTGTTCTGGTAGGCCGCGTCCAGGAACTCGTTATAGACCCGACGCACATCCGCCAGCGTGGTGCCGCTGCCAATGTACACACCGCCGTAGGGGTTGTTGGCACTCGCATTTTGCGTGGTCTGCTGGCGCGAATAACCCGAGGTGTTGGCGTTGGCGATGTTATTACTCAAGACCGACAACGATCCTTGAGCGGCATTGAGCCCTGACATCCCGATACTGAGCAAACTCATGGTTCAGACCTTATAAATGTGTGGTTGCGCCAGCGGCAGCGTAGTTCTGGTAACTGTTCATGTTTTTTGCGATCTGCGAAATCTTGCTGGCGTAATCCGGGTCGGTTGCATAACCGGCTTTTTGCAACTCGCGTACAAACTGTTCCGGGTTGTCGGCTGATTTCACAACTTCTTTATAGCGATCATGGCTTTGCAGCAGGGTCACGAGGTCGTGGAAGCTGTCCTGGTAGGAGCTGTAGGAACGGAATTGCGCCGTTTCCTTGACCATCGCCCCATCGCGAAACTCGCTGGTGATCGCCCGGGCCTGACCACCCTGCCAGCTCTGCCCGGCCTTGATGCCGAACAGGTTGTGGCTGCTGCTGCCGTCCTCGGCGCGCATGACTGATTTGCCCCAACCGGTTTCCAGTGCCGCCTGGGCCACCAGGTACTTGGGGTCGATACCAATCCGTGCGGCAGCGGCCTTGGCCATCGGCAACATGGTGGCGACAAATTCATCCTGGGAGCTGAAGGCTTTCTTGGCCGGCGCCAGCGGTGGCTGGGCAATGGCGCGGCCATACACCTGCATGCGCCCGCTCGGCACGGCAAAGCTACGCGTGCTGCTGTTGATGACCGTGTCGTCGGCAGCGCTGTTACGCAGGGGCGCGGATTTGGCTTCGACCGGAGCGTTCGGCACGATACCCGCCAGCAGGCGGTCGGCCAGCTTGCTGGGCAAGGCGATACGACGCTGGTTCATCAGTTCCATGTCGTTGGCATGGGTGCTGGCGCCCTCAGGCACGGCCACGCGATACGCCCACAAAGGCCGCTGGCCATTGGAGCGGCCCAACGGGCCTTCGGCCTGGGTACCGGCGGCAATCTCGGTCGGCACATCGACTTTCTTCACCGGCGCATCCGCCGCCGGGCCTTGCAAGGTGGCGGCCTGAGCCTCCACCGGCTTGTTCTTCTGCATCTGGCGCATCAGCACATCGGCCAGGCCGATACCGCCACCTTCGCGGGACATCGACACCGCCAGTTGCTGGTCGTACATTTCCTGGTATTGCTTGGCGGCCGGGGTGTTCAGCGGGTTGTCCTTGCCCAGGGCCTCGGTGGCCGAACGCATGGACTTGAGCATCTCGTTCAAAAACAGCGACTCGAATTCCTGCGCCACTTTGCGCAGGTTGCCTTCGCTGTTTTTGTCGTCACCGACCTTGAGCTGGTTAAGCCGGTTCAGGTCGGAGTAAGACCCCGAGTCCGCCGTGCTGCTGATGCCGCTCTTGCGCATATCCATGGCCATGGCCTCAGATCACGATCAGGTCGGCTTGCAACGCGCCGGCCTGCTTCAAAGCTTCGAGGATCGCCATCAAGTCGCCGGGCGCAGCGCCCACCTGGTTCACCGCGCGGACAATCTCATCCAGGGTGGTGCCGGGGCCGAACTTGAACATCGGCTTGGCTTCTTGCTGGGCATTGACCCGCGAGCGTGGGACCACGGCAGTCTGGCCACCGGACAACGGCCCAGGCTGGCTGACGATCGGGTCTTCTGTGATGGTCACCGTCAGGCTGCCGTGGGTTACCGCCGCTGGCGAGACCTTGACGTTCTGGCCGATCACGATGGTGCCGGTGCGCGAGTTGATGATGACTTTCGCCACGGCCTGGCCGGGGTCCACTTCAAGGTTTTCCAGAATCGACAGGTAGTCCACGCGCTGGCTTGGGTCCAAAGGCGCAGTGACGCGAACCGAGCCGCCGTCGATGGCCTGGGCCACGCCAGGGCCGAGCATGTCGTTGATCTTGTCGACCACGCGCTTGGCGGTGGTGAAGTCGGAGCGGTTGAGGTTCAAGGTCAGGCTGTTGCCCTGGTTGAAACCACTCGGCACGGTGCGTTCAACCGTGGCGCCACCGGGGATACGCCCAGCCGACGGCACGTTGACGGTGATCTTCGAACCGTCGCGGCCTTCGGCGTCAAAACCGCCAACCACCAGGTTGCCCTGGGCGATGGCGTAGACGTTGCCGTCGATACCTTTGAGCGGCGTCATCAGCAAGGTGCCGCCGCGCAGGCTCTTGGAGTTACCCATGGACGACACGGTGATATCCACCACCTGCCCCGGCTTGGCGAACGCGGGCAGATCGGCGCTGATCGACACCGCCGCGACGTTCTTCAACTGCACGTTGCCCGAGCCTGGCGGCACCTTGATGCCGAACTGGGAGAGCATGTTGTTGAAGGTTTGCAGGGTGAACGGCGTCTGGGTGGTCTGGTCACCCGTGCCGTTGAGCCCCACGACCAGGCCATAGCCGATCAACTGGTTGGAGCGCACGCCGGAAATACTGGCAATATCCTTCAGGCGCTCGGCCTGGGCCACAGCACTCAAGGCCAGCAAAAGCGCCATCGCCATCAGCTGTTTGAACTTCAAAATGGCCACCTAGAAAGGGAACAGCGGGCTGAGGAAGAAGCGGTCGAACCAGCCCGGCTGGCTCGCATCGGCAAACGAACCGGTGCCCGAGTAGGTAATGCGTGCATCGGCAATGCGCGTCGACGGCACGGTGTTGTCGGTGGAGATGTCATCGGCGCGGACCATGCCGGCGATGCGCACCAGCTCGTCGCCGGTGTTGAGGGTCATCCACTTTTCACCGCGCACGGCAATGATGCCGTTGGGCAATACATCGGCGACGGTCACGGTGATCGAACCGGTCAGGCTGTTGCCCTGCCCGGCCGCGCTCTTGCCGTTGGTGGCGCGGTCGCCGCTGTAGCCGGCGTCCAGGCTCAGGTCACCACCGCCCAGCGGGTTGTTGGTGTTCAGGCCGCCGCCGAACAGCGAGGTCAGGCCGATGCTGGTCTTGCTGTTCTTGCCGATCTGCGAGTTGGCGTTCTTGCTGGCCTGGGTCTTCTCGTTCAGGGTGATGGTGATGATGTCACCGACCCGGAACGCCTTGCGGTCGCTGTACAGGTTCTGCTCGAAACCGGCCTGGTAGATCGAGCCATTGTTGGCCGCCGCAGGCAGCGGTGTGCGTGGCAACACCGGCGCGTAGTACGGGTCATTGGGCTTTGGCGTGGGGGCGACACAGCCCGCAAGCACGGCGATCCCACTCAATGCCAACACACAAACATAGCGATTCATGACCCTAACCTCACGGTGTTGCAGGCACCCTCAAGGGCGCCCCATAGACTTGATTACAGATTCTGCGTAACGAACGAAAGCATCTGGTCGGCGGTGGAAATCACCTTGGAGTTCATCTCGTAGGCGCGCTGGGTGGTGATCATGTTGACCATCTCCTCAACGGTGCTGACGTTGGAGGTTTCCAGGGTGCTTTGCAGCGTGGTGCCGAAGCCGTTCAAGCCAGGGGTGCCGATTTGCGGCGCGCCACTGGAGGCGGTTTCCAGGAACAGGTTGTTGCCCATGGCCTGCAGGCCGGCCGGGTTGATGAAGTCGGCGGTTTGCAGGTTGCCGATCACCTGGGACGCTGGGTTGCCAGCGACGGTGATGGACACGGTGCCGTCGTTGCCGACGGTGAAGGTCTTGGCGTCGGGCGGCACCACGACAGCAGGCTCCAGGGCGAAACCGTTGGCGGTCACGATCTGGCCGTTGGAGTCCAGGTGGAAGGTGCCGTCACGGGTGTAAGAAGTGGTGCCATCCGGTTGCAGCACTTGAAAAAAGCCCCGGCCGTTGATCGCCATGTCCAGGGGCTGGCCGGTTTGCTGCAGGTTGCCGGCGCTGAAGTTTTTCTGGGTGCCGACGATCTGCACACCGGTACCCAGTTGCAGGCCCGACGGCAGTTCGCTGTCCTGGGTCGATTGGGCGCCCGGTTGCTTCTTGATCTGATAGAGCAAGTCCTGGAACTCGGCGCGGTCACGTTTGAAGCCCGTGGTCGACACGTTTGCCAGGTTGTTGGAAATGGTCGTCAGGTTGGTGTCCTGGGCGGACAGGCCTGTCTTGGCAACCCATAGAGCCGGAAGCATGCTGTTCTCCTTCGTGCGCCGGATGGTTGGCGCTGCGTTGCAAATTAGTTAATGGGCTTGGATCAGCTCATCTGCATGACGCGCGTCATGGCCTGGTCGTCTTCTTTAGCGCTGTTCATCATCTTGATGTGCAGCTCGAACTGCTTGGCCAGCGCCAGCACTGCGGTCATTTCTTCCACGGCATTGACGTTGCTCGCCTGCAGGAAACCCGAGGTCAGCCGCACGTTCGCGTCAGCCTGGGCCGGTTGGCCATCCTTGGTGTGGATGGTGCCGTCCAGGCCCTTGGTCATGTTCTTGAGGTCAGGCTGGACCATCTTGATACGGTCCACTTCCGCCATCACCCGCGGGCCTTCGCCCATGGCGCGGATACTGATAGTGCCGTCCGAACCCACTTCGATTTTCTGCTGGGGCGGCACGGCGATCGGGCCACCGTTGCCCATGATCGGCATACCGTTGCCGGCCCGCAGCACGCCCAGGGCATCCACGTTCATGCTGGCGCTGCGCACGTAGGCTTCGCCGCCATCCGGGGTCTGCACCGCCATCCAGCCGTCGCCGCTGACGGCTACGTCCAGGTCGCGACCGGTCTCGATCATCGCGCCCGGTGAAAAGTCGGTAGCCGGACGTTCGGTCATGGCAAACGCCCGCGCCGGAAAGCTGTCACCGAACACCGGCATCGAACGCGCCTGTTCCAGGTCGCGCTGGAAGCCGTTGGTGGAAATGTTCGCCAGATTGTTGGCATGGGCCTTCTGCGCCAGTGCATTCTGGCTGGCGCCGGTCATTGCCACATAAAGGTACTTGTCCACGCTCTATCCTCTTTCTGACGGACGCTTGCCGCCCACCGCTGTACTGAGGAGGCTTAAGCAATTTGCGAACCAACTTTTTAAAAGAGGCTAAAGTCCAGGCGGGGCAGGGGTTTCGTGGAGTAGCTGAAAGAAGTGAAGGGAGAAACAGTCGAAAAAACGGCGGACTACTGCCGCCTGCGGCAAACACCGGCCTTAAATCCGGTACAGATCAAAGCCGGCTTGCCTGCGATAGCGGTGGTTCAGTGACAGACTCATTGACTGACATGCCGCCATCGCGGGCAAGCCCGCTCCCACAGGGGATTGATGCCGGGCGCTGATGCCGTGGGCAATACCCAACCAATGTGGGAGCTGGCTTGCCTGCGATAGCGGTGGTTCAGTGACAGACTCATTGACTGACACGCCGCCTTCGCGGGCAAGCCCGCTCCCACAGGGGATTGATGCCGGTCGCTGATGCCGTGGGCACTACCCAACCAATGTGGGAGCTGGCTTGCCTGCGATAGCGGTGGTTCAGTCACAAATTCATTGACTGACACGCCGCCATCGCGGGCAAGCCCGCTCCCACAGGGGATTGATGCCGGGCGCTGATGCCGTGGGCAATACCCAACCAATGTGGGAGCTGGCTTGCCTGCGATAGCGGTTGGGCAGGCACTGATATGCCAACTGACAGTCCGCTATCGCAGGCAAGCCCGCTCCCACCGTTTTAACTACGATCGGCCTTGAGCACTTCGTAATCACGCAGTTTGTTGGCAATGGTGGTGTGCGACACCCCCAGGCGCTTGCCCAACTGGCGACTGCTCGGGTGTTCGGCGTACAGGCTTTCCAACACCGCCTTTTCAAAGCGCCCGACGATATCCTCCAGGCTACCCTCCAGGGAAAAATCGCCCAGCGGCTGACGCACGCCATAATCCGGCAACCGAATATGCTCAACCTTGACCGTGCCGCCTTCGCACAACGACACCGCCTGGAACAGCACGTTTTCCAGCTGCCGCACGTTGCCCGGCCAGTGGTAGTGGCTGAGCTTGTCCATAGCGGCGGGGGCCAACTTGGGCAGAGGACAACCGATCTGCCGACTGGCCTGGTCGAGAAAGTGCTCGACCAACGGCGCGAGGCCATCCAGGCATTCGCGCAACGGCGGGATATGCAGCGACAGCACATTCAGCCGGTGATAAAGGTCCTGACGAAACTCACCCCGGGCGCAGAGTTCCGACAAATCTACCTGGGTCGCGCAGATCACCCGCACGTCCAGGTACACCTCTTCATCACTGCCCACCCGGCGAAAACAACCGTCCTGCAGAAAGCGCAGCAGCTTGACCTGCAAGCGCGCGCTCATTTCTCCCACGCCATCGAGAAACAAGGTACCGCCCGCCGTCAGCTCAAGCAGGCCCAACTTACCTTCCGCCCGCGCCCCTTCAAATGCGCCGGGGCCATAACCAAACAGTTCGGTCTCGGCCATCGACTCGGGCAACCCCGCGCAGTTGAGCGCCATCAACGGCGACTGCCCGCGCGGGCTGGCCAAGTGGCAGGCCCGGGCCAACAGCTCCTTGCCGGTGCCGGTTTCGCCTTCTATTAATAGTGGCGCATCCAGCGGCGCCATGCGCCGCGCTTCACGTACCACTGCGGCCATGACCTTAGAGCTCTGGAAGATGCTGTCGAAACCGCGCAGCTCTTGCTTGCGCACGTTATAGATACGCTCACCGACACGGTCGGCACGGTGCAGGGTGAGCACGGCGCCGGCCATGGCTTCACTGTCATCGTGCTCGGAGGATTGCAGGGGCGCGATGTCCGCCAGAAATACGTCACCCTTGACCTTGACCCGCAGGCCATTGATTCGTGACTTGCTGGCGCGCACCAGTTCCGGCAGGTCAAAATCCTCGGCATAACGCGACAGGGGAATCCCCGGCACTTCATCTACCCGTACGCCAAGCAACTGCGCCGCCGCACGGTTGGCGGCCACGATGGAGCCGCCCATATCAATGGACAGCACCGGGAATTCCAGGGCGCCGAGCAACGCATTGAGCTCCATATGCCGCCGCTCGCTGGGCATCAGCCCTACCCGCTTGACCCCGAACACTCCGGCAATCGCCTCGAACTGCGGGCGCAACGCCTGGAACTGCATGTTCACCAGATTGGGGCAGAACAGGTAGATGGCATTGCCATGCTCGCCGCCGACTTCGCCCTTGGCGACGTTGACGCCGTACTCCACCAGCAGATTGAGGATGTCCCGCAGGATGCCGATGCGGTTCTGGCAGTGCACTTTGATACGCATGGAAAGACTCGAAAAGGGAGTAGGCGCCGCGGCTTTTTGTCGCTGGGCGCAGATAGTCGTCAAGATTATGTGACAGCGCGTTGGCTTTTCCCAGCCCATAGCTGCGACTAGCGCGCCTGTCGTAACGAATACTTTACGATAATCGGTAATTTTTCCTACGCCAGTCCGTTAAGGCTGGTGGAATCCGCCGCCTATCCGGTTATCAATAGGAGCATCCCAGGACATAACAAGAACGAATGCCTAGCAGGAGAGCCGTATGAAGCAGACGCACTACGTGGCCCGCGAGCCCGATGCGCAAGGTTTTATCCACTACCCGCCAGAAGAACATGCGGTGTGGAACACCCTGATCACTCGCCAATTGAAAGTGATCGAGGGCCGCGCCTGCCAGGAATACCTGGACGGTATCGACAAGCTCGGCCTGCCTCTGGACCGCATTCCCCAGTTGGGCGAAATCAACAAGGTGCTGGCCGACACCACCGGCTGGCAAGTCGCCCGCGTGCCGGCGCTGATCCCCTTCCAAACCTTTTTTGAATTACTGGCCAGCAAGCAGTTTCCGGTGGCGACTTTTATTCGCACCCGTGAAGAATTGGAGTACCTGCAAGAGCCGGATATTTTTCACGAGATCTTTGGCCACTGCCCGCTGCTGACCAACCCCTGGTTCGCTGAATTCACTCACACCTACGGCAAGCTCGGCCTGGCGGCCACCAAGGAGCAACGGGTGTACCTGGCGCGCCTGTACTGGATGACTATCGAGTTCGGCCTGGTGGACACGCCCCAGGGCCGGCGTATCTACGGTGGCGGCATTCTGTCGTCGCCTAAAGAAAGTGTGTATTGCCTGTCGGACGAGCCCGAGCACCAGGCCTTTGATCCGCTGGAAGCGATGCGCACCCCCTATCGCATCGACATCCTGCAACCTTTGTACTTCGTATTGCCCGAGCTCAAGCGCCTGTTCGACGTGGCGCAGGAGGACATCATGGGTATGGTGGAGCGCGGTATGCAGTTGGGTCTGCACGCACCGAAATTCCCACCCAAGCCCAAAGCCGCGTGAACCTTGCGTTTTAAGGCCAGGTGAGTCTGTTCCCTGGCCCCGCGTTGCTTTAGGGTAACGCCACTGACCTTCAATCATTCGAATTCAGGACACCTTCCATGACCACCTTGAACCAAGCCCACTGCGAAGCCTGCCGCGCCGATGCCCCGCAAGTCAGCGATGAAGAACTGCCGGTGCTGATCAAGCAGATCCCTGACTGGAACATCGAAGTGCGCGACGGCGTGATGCAGCTGGAAAAGGTTTTCCTGTTCAAGAACTTCAAATTTGCCCTGGCTTTCACCAACGCCATGGGTGAAATCTCCGAAGCCGAAGGCCATCACCCAGGCCTGCTCACCGAGTGGGGCAAAGTCACCGTGACCTGGTGGAGCCACTCCATCAAGGGCCTGCACCGCAACGACTTCATCATGGCCGCGCGCACCGACGAAGTGGCCAAGACCGCCGAGGGCCGCAAGTAATGCATTTCGATGCCATCGACCGCGTGCCCGGCGACCCGATCCTCGGGCTGATGGACCTGTATACTCAGGACGCCAACCCGAACAAGTTCGACCTGGGCGTAGGTGTCTATAAGGACGACCAAGGCCTCACGCCGATTCCTCACTCGGTGAAGCTGGCGGAACAGCGCCTGGTCGACACTCAAGTGACCAAAACCTATATCGGTGGCCATGGCGATGCAGCCTTCGGCACCCTGATCAGCCAACTGGTGCTCGGCGCCGACTCAGCCTTGCTGCGCGACCGCCGTGCTGGCGCCACGCAAACCCCAGGCGGCACCGGTGCCCTGCGCTTGAGCGCCGACTTTATCGCCCACAGCCTGCCGGGCCGTGGCGTGTGGCTGAGCAACCCGACCTGGCCGATCCACGAAACCATTTTTGCCAAGGCCGGGCTCAAGGTCAGTCATTACCCTTACGTGGGCAGCGACAACCGCCTGGATGTGACGGCGATGCTGGCAACCCTGTCCAGCGTGCCCAAGGGCGACGTGGTATTGCTGCACGCGTGCTGCCATAACCCGACCGGCTTTGACCTGTCCCAGGATGACTGGCGCCAGGTCTTACAGATCGTGCGTGAACGCCAGTTGCTGCCGCTGATCGACTTCGCCTACCAGGGCTTTGGCGATGGCCTGGAGCAGGACGCCTGGGCGGTGCGCCTGTTTGCCGCCGAGCTGCCGGAAGTGCTGATCACCAGCTCCTGCTCGAAGAACTTCGGCCTGTATCGCGACCGCGTGGGTGCATTGATCGTGTGTGCGGCGGATGCTGAAAAGCTCACCGATGTGCGTAGCCAACTGGCGAATATCGCTCGCAACCTGTGGTCGACACCGCCGGATCACGGTGCCGCCGTGGTGGCGACCATCCTCGGTGATGCACAGTTGAAAAAGCAGTGGAGCGAGGAAGTCGAGGCCATGCGTTCGCGGATCGCTCAGTTACGCTCCGGATTGGTGGAAGCGCTTGCGCCCCATGGCCTGGCCGAGAAATTCGCACATATCGGCGCGCAACGTGGGATGTTTTCCTATACCGGCTTGAGTGCCGAGCAGGTCAAGCAACTGCGCGAGAAGCACAGTGTGTATATGGTCAGTTCGGGGCGGGCTAACGTGGCTGGGGTTGATGCGACGCGCTTGACGTTGCTGGCTCAAGCCATCGCCGACGTTTCCAACTGAAGAAACAGGATTACGTGTGGGAGCTGGCTTGCCTGCGATGGCGGTGGTTCAGTTGCAGATTAATTGCCTGACCCGCCGCCATCGCGGGCAAGCCCGCTCCCACATTTGAATCGTGGGGTGTCAGGTAGATCAGCGTCGGCTGTCAGGCCGTCACGGGAGCAAGCTCCCTCGCCACAGGTTCAGCCAGCGACCATTTCAGCCTTTAGCAGTGCCTCTTTGGCCTGCGCATCCGCCAACCGATACAACTCGATATGCCCATCCCAGTGCTCGATCAAGGCCGTGCACGACTCCACCCAATCCCCGCAGTTGAGGTAATCCACCTCGCCCACCTTGCGAATCTCGGCATGGTGAATATGCCCGCACACCACCCCGTGCAATTCCCGCTTGGTCACCTCGTGGGCAATCGCCTCTTCGAAATCGCTGATAAAACTCACCGCCGTCTTGACCTTGTGTTTCAGGTACGCCGACAGCGACCAATAACCGTAGCCATACCGCGCACGCCAGTGGTTCAGCCAGCGGTTCAGCGTCAGGGTGAACTCGTAGGCCGAGTCGCCGAGGAAAGCGAGCCAGCGGTGATAGCGCGTGATCACATCAAACTGGTCGCCATGAATCACCAGCAAATGGCGGCCATCGGCGGTGACGTGCACAGCCTCATCGACCAATTGGATATTGCCCAGGATCAGCTTGGAATAGCGACGCAGGAACTCGTCATGGTTGCCGGTGACATAGATCACCTCGGTGCCACGCTTGGCCATGGTCAGCAAGCGGCGGATCACGTTGGTGTGGGCTTGAGGCCAATACATGCCGCCGCGCAGTTTCCAACCGTCGATGATGTCACCGACCAGGTAGACCTTGTCGGCATGGTAGCCCTTGAGAAAGTGCGACAGGTGTTCGGCCTGGCAATCCCGAGTGCCCAGGTGCACGTCGGAAATCCACAGGGTTCGCACCCGTTGCTTGCGGCTGGGCTTGGTGAACTCGGCACGGGTCATGGGTATCCCTCGACGCTGTTTTGGCGAGCTTGCGCCTTGGCGATTAATAGCCCATGACAAGCGTGCGTCAGTCTGATGACAGCGCCTGCGGCCCGCCAAGCGTTGTAGACTGACGGCTTGCCGCCCTGGAGACCGCGATGAGCCCGACCCTCACGCTACGCCACTACCTCGAAGCGCCCATTGCCCACAGCCATGACCATGCGCAGTTGGTGTTCGGCCTTTCCGGGCGCCTGGACCTGGAAGTCGATGGCCGTGGCAGCCAGGTACGCGAAAGCAGCGTGATGGTGCTGCCCTTCTCCGCCCACCACGCCTGCATCAGCCGCGATGGCAGCCGCTGCCTGGTGCTGGATGTGCCGACCGAGCACTGGGTGGTGCAATCCTTGGGCGAACATGCCGATGCCAGCCGCCGCTTGCTCGACCAACCCGCGCGCCTGGCGCTGGATGCCCGGCAACACCAGTTAGTGCAGTGGCTGGCACAAAGCCCGGTGCACGACCCGCTGATCGTCCAGCAAGGCGCTGTGTTGTTACTGGCCAGCCTCAACCACCCTCAAGCTCAACCGCTGCCTGGCCGGCGTCTGCCTTATGCCGCGTTAAATAGCCATATCGAGCGCCATGCGGCGCGTCCGCTCCAGGTGGCCGACCTGGCGCGGATTGCCGATTTGTCCGTGCCGCGCCTGCATGCGCGGTTCATGGCGGAGTGCGGGCAAACGCCGATGGACTATCTACGCAGTCGCCGCTTGCACTTGGCGCTCAGGCTTTTACGCGAAACCTCCCTACCCATCGGCGAGATTGCCGAGCGCGTCGGCTACGCCTCGCAAAGTGCATTTTGCGCCGCCATGCTTCGGGCGTTTGGCGCCTCGCCCGGTGCATTGCGTCGAGCGGGCTAGCAAGAGTCTTGCGCTAAAAATCACCCCACCCGCGACAGACGCCCACCCGCCAACCCTCTAGACTGCGAGGCTGTCACCCCCTGTTGGATCAAGGATCGCAATGACTCCCCGCTCAGCCCTCGGCGCCCTGCATATCGGCGCATTGATGTTTGGCCTCACCGGCGTGTTCGGCAAGCTGGCGGCGGCCTCCCCCGCCATCATCGTATTTGGCCGGGCGGCGTTTGCCGTGCTGGCGCTGGCGGTATTTGCGCGCTTTGCCAGCAACGCTCCCTGGAAAAAACTGGAGATGCGTGACTGGCGCCGGCTGCTGGTCAGCGGCGTGTTGTTGGCTGCCCATTGGGTGACGTTCTTTATCGCCGTCAAAGTCGCCGGCGTGGCCGTGGCGACCTTGGGGTTCACCGCCTTTCCGGCCTTTACGGTGATCCTTGAGGGGCTGATTTTCCGCGAGCGTATTCGGGCCAATGAAGTGCTGCTGGTGGTGCTGGTCACCGTTGGCCTGGTGCTTGTGACCCCGGATTTCAATCTCGCCAGCGAAGCCACGGGCGGCCTGCTGTGGGGCATCGCCTCGGGCCTGTTGTTCTCGTTGTTGTCGCTGAACAATCGCGCCAGTTCCGGGCGCATTCCAGCGGTACAGGCCGCGCTGTGCCAGAACGTCGTGGTCGCCGCGTGCCTGCTGCCCGTGGCCGCGCCGGGGTTGGCGGATGTGCGAGGGATAGATTGGCTGTGGATCGGGCTGCTGGGGGTGTTTTGTACCGGCCTCGCCCACAGCCTGTTTGTCGCCAGCCTTGCCGTAATCAAGGCGCGCACCGCTTCGGTGGTGTTTGCGATGGAACCGGTCTACGGCATCACCGTGGCCTGGCTGTTGTTTGCCGAAACCCCGACCCTGCGCATGCTGCTGGGCGGCGCCTTGATCATCGTCGCCATCGTGCTCTCCGGCCTGATGGGCAGCGCCAGCCAGGCCAAGCAACCGGCGCCGGCCTGACTTCAGACGGTACGGTCGTTATGCCCGAGGTCGCGCTGGGGGTCGATCTGGTCGCGCACTCGCTGCTTGAGCACCTTGGCCTCGGGAAAACCGCCATCGGCCTTGCGCTCCCAAATCTGCACGCCATCGCAGGTAATGCGAAAGGCCCCGCCGGTGGCCGGTTCCAGTGCCACGCGCCCCAAGTCATCGGCGAAGGTGCTGAGTAGCTCCTGGGCCAGCCACGCGGCGCGCAGCAACCACTGGCACTGGGTGCAATAGGTGATAACGATCTCGGGTTTGCATGCAGACATCATTAAGCGGCTCCTGGCGTAACAGGCTCAGCGAATCGGGTGGCTATAATAGCGGCCTTTGTCGCCCAGCCACGAGATTGATGATGCGCCGCCTGCTGTCTTGCCTGTTCCTGTGCCTTGTCCCCCTACTTGCCGACGCGGTAGAAGCCCCCCGCCCGAAAATCGGTCTGGTGCTGTCCGGCGGGGCTGCCCGTGGCCTGGCGCATATCGGTGTGCTCAAGGCGCTTGAAGAGCAAGGTATTCATATCGATGCGATTGCCGGCACCAGCATGGGCGCGGTGATTGGCGGGTTGTACGCGTCAGGCTACAAGATCGACGAGCTGGAGAAGTTGGCGCTGGGTATCGACTGGCAGCAGGCCCTGTCTGACGCGCCACCACGTGAAGACGTACCGTTTCGGCGCAAACAGGATGACCGGGATTTCCTGGTCAAACAAAAACTCAGTTTCCGCGACGATGGCAGCCTCGGCCTGCCGCTGGGCGTGATCCAGGGCCAGAACCTGGCACTGCTGTTGGAAAGCATGTTCGCCCACAGCAGCAACACACGTAATTTCGACAAGCTGCCGATCCCATTCCGCGCCGTGGCCACCGACATCACCACCGGCGAAAAAGTGGTGTTCAGCAAAGGCCACCTGCCCCAGGTGATACGCGCCAGCATGTCGATCCCCGCGGTGTTCGCCCCGGTGGAGCTGGATGGCCGCCTGCTGGTAGATGGCGGCATGACCGACAACATTCCGTTGGATGTGGCGCGGGAGATGGGCGTCGATATCGCCATCGTGGTCGACATCGGCACCCCGCTACGCTCGCGCAAGCAATTGGCAACCGTGGTGGATGTGCTCAACCAGTCCATCACCCTGATGACCCGGCGCAACTCCGAAGAGCAGCTCAAGGCCCTGAACCCCAAGGATGTGTTGATCCAACCACCGCTGGCCGCTTATGGCGTCACCGACTTTGGCCGCGCCAAGGACATGATCGACGCTGGCTACCGCGCCACCCGTGCCCTCGACGTACGCCTGGCACACCTGCGCCCTGCCGAACCCATCGACGCCGACCTGGTAGCCGCGCGCACGCCGGGCGAACGCACCCCGGTGATCACCGCGATCCAGGTGGAGAACGACTCCAAGGTCAGCGATGACGTTATCCGCTACTACATTCGCCAGGGCCTGGGAGAACCTTTGAATCTGGGCCGCCTGCAATCGGACATGGGCACCCTGTACGGCCTGGATTACTTCGAGCAGGTGCAATACCGCGTAGTGAAAAAGGGCCAGGACAACACCCTGGTGATCAGCGCACGCGGCAAGCGCAGCGGCACCGACTACCTGCGACTGGGCTTGAACCTCTCGGATGACATGCGCGGTGATAGCGCCTTCAACCTCGGCGCCAGTTACCGTGTGAACGGCATCAACCGCCTCGGCGCGGAATGGCTCACACGGGTGCAGATTGGTGATCGGCAGGAGCTCTACAGCGAGTTCTACCAGCCCATGGACACCGGCTCACGCTACTTTGTGGCCCCCTATATCAGGGCCGAGGCACAGAATGTCGAGCTGATCCTGGACAACGACCCCATCTCCGAATACCGCCTGGAACGCTATGGCTTTGGTTTGAATGTGGGCCGGCAGATCGGCAACAGCGGCGAGATCCGCTTTGGCGTGGGCGAAGCCTGGGGCAAGGCGGACGTGCGCATTGGCGACCGCGACCTGCCGAGCGTGAGCTTCAGCGAAGGCTTCTATGAACTCAAATATTCCTTCGACTCCCTGGACAACGTGTACTTCCCCCACAGCGGCGAAGACATCGGCCTGGCCTTTCGCGAGTTCGAACCCGGCCTGGGCTCCGACCAGCGCTACCGCCAGTGGGAATTCAAGCTGGACAAGGCCATGAGCCACGGGCCGGACACCTTGATACTGGGCGGTCGTTACGGTCGCACACTGGATAATTCGGATGTGGTGATTTCCAGCTTCCTGCTGGGGGGCGCACGGCAATTGTCGGGCTTCCGCCAGGATGCGATTTCGGGACAGAACATCAGCCTCATGCGCGCGGTGTACTTCCGCAGGCTCACCCCCCGTTCTTACCTGCCGCTGGACTTCCCGTTGTACCTGGGTGCATCCCTGGAACGGGGCCGGGCGTGGAACAACGATAACGAGTTCGACAGCGGCTATATCAACGCCGCGAGTATTTTCCTGGGGTTTGATACACCACTGGGGCCGCTGAATTTCAGCTATGGGTTCAATGATGATAATCAGAAGGCGGTGTACTTGAACCTGGGCCAGACGTTCTAGGAAAGGATTGCCAAGGACTTTTGTAGGAGCGAGCTTGCTCGCGAAAAACCCACAGACGCCGCGTTTATTCAGGAAGCCCGCGTTATCGTTGGCGTTTTTCGCGAGCAAGCTCGCTCCTACATTTTGCAGATCAGGACTTTTCCAGGTTCGCCAGGATGTGCTCATGCACCCGCATGCACACCCGCAGGTCTTCTTCATTTACGCCCACGAACAATTCATGGCGCAACGCCGTGGCAATGGCTTCGATCTGGTCGATCAACGGTTGGGCGGTGTCGCACAGCAGGATACGTTTGGCACGACGGTCTTCCACTACGGCCTGGCGTTGCACCAGGCCCTGGCCCTCGAGGCTGTCGAGCAGACGAGCCAGGGTGGGCCCTTCCACGCCGACACTTTGGGCCAATTCACGCTGGGTGGGTGCTTCGACAAAACGGGCCAGGTGCAGCAGCACCAACCAGCGCGCCTGGGACAAGCCCAGCCCCGCCAGGCGGCGGTCCAGTTCGGCGCGCCAACCTCGCGACATTTGCGCCAACTGCATGCCAAAACGGTGTTGATCGGTTAACGGCATAAAAAACTCGTGTTTAAGACTGAAAATAAAGTATGGCTAATTATTAGTCAGCTAAGCATGAGCCCTGCCCATAGGCAAGGCCCGCTATGTACTGATTCGTTACATTGTCGTAATTGGCACACTAAATTTCGAATTCAGACTGCAAAGCGGCACGCACGCAGTACAAAACGCCTTCCGGAACACGCCCGGTAAACAACGGCGCAATTTCGGTGACAGCTGGCAATTCGCCTTCTCCATCGAGAAAGGCGTCCTGGATTTCACCGAGCAAATCCTCAGGTAAATCAAGGGCCTGCTCCAGGGACAATTGCTGCTTGCCGATGGCTTCGGCAAGCAAGGTGTACACGTTTTTTTCCGAGCATTGCAGTTGGCCTGCGATCTGGATCGGGGTCATGCCGGCACGGGCCAGGCTGATCAGTTCGTGGCGAATATCGGCGATTTCCTTCGGCGCTTCGGCCTGACCGCCGAGCACTTCCAGGAAGGCCTGGCCGTAGCGCTCCAGTTTACGCGCGCCCACACCGCTGACCCGGGCCATCTCGGCCATGGTGGTGGGCTGCTCGCGGAGCATCTCCAGCAGGGTGGAGTCGGGGAAGATAACGTAGGGTGGCACGCTGTGCTCCTGCGCCAGTTTGCGCCGCAGGGTGCGCAAGGCTTCCCATTGTTCGCGCTCTTCACCCCGCACCAGTTGGCTGGCCTGGCTGGTGCTGCTGCTTTTGGCGGTGGTCTGCGGCTTGAGGTCACGGCGCAGTTCCAGGCTCACTTCGCCCTTGAGCAACGGCCGGCAACTGTCATTCAGGCGCAGCCCGCCGTAGCCTTCGATATCGATGTCGACAAGCCCACGGGCAACCATCTGGCGAAACAGCGAACGCCACTCACCTTCGGCGCGAGCTTTACCGACACCGTACACCGAGAGTTTTTCGTGGCCGAAGCTGCGGATTTTTTCGTTGTCCTTGCCCAGCAGGACATCCACCAGATGGCCCACGCCATAACGCTGGCCGGTGCGATAGATCGTCGACAACGCCTGGCGCGCCGGTTCGGTGGCGTCCCAGGTTTGCACGCCGTCGATGCAGTTATCGCAGTGGCCGCAGGGCTCAGGCATGTCTTCGTCAAAATACGCCAGCAGGGTCTGGCGGCGGCAGCGGGTCTCTTCGCACAACGAAAGCATGGCATCGAGCTTGTGCTGCTCCAGGCGCTTGTGGCGCTCGTCGCCCTCGGAGTTCTGCAGCATCTGCTTGAGCATCACCACGTCTTGCAGGCCGTAGACCATCCAGGCATCCGCCGGCAGGCCATCGCGGCCGGCACGCCCGGTTTCCTGGTAATAGGCCTCAAGGGACTTGGGCAGATCCATGTGCGCCACGAAACGCACGTTGGATTTGTCGATGCCCATGCCAAAGGCAATGGTCGCCACCATGATCAGGCCTTCCTCGTTCAGGAAGCGTTTCTGGTGCGCTGATCGCGTTTCATTGGGCAGGCCGGCATGGTAAGGCAGCGCCGGGTAGCCTTGTTCACAGAGGAACGCCGCGACCTCGTCGACTTTCTTGCGCGACAGGCAATACACGATGCCCGCGTCACTGCGCCGCTCGGACAGGAACGCCAGCAACTGCTTGCGCGGCTGCTCCTTGGGCACGATGCGGTAGAAAATATTGGGCCGGTCAAAACTCGACAGGAAGCGCTCGGCGTTCTGCAAATGCAGGCGCTCGACGATCTCTTCGCGGGTGCGCTTGTCGGCGGTAGCGGTAAGCGCGATACGCGGCACATCGGGAAACAGTTCTGCCAATTGGCCAAGCTGCAGGTATTCGCGGCGGAAATCGTGGCCCCATTGCGACACACAGTGGGCTTCGTCGATGGCGAACAGAGCGATCTCAAGGCTCTGCAAAAAAGCCAGCATGCGTGGCTGCACCAGGCGCTCCGGCGCAAGGTAAAGCATTTTCACCTCGCCACGTTTGATGCGTGCAGCAAGGTCGCGCTGCTGCTCGGCGCTGAGGGTGGAGTTCAACGACGCGGCGGCGACACCGAGTTCTTCAAGGGTGGCGACCTGGTCGTCCATCAACGCAATCAGCGGCGACACCACCACGGCCAGGCCATTGCGCAACAGCGCCGGCACCTGGAAGCACAGCGACTTGCCGCCACCGGTAGGCATCAGCACCAGGGCATCGCCGCCACTGGCCACGCGCTCAATGATCGCACCCTGGCGGCCACGAAAACTGTCGTAGCCGAAGATGTCCTTGAGGACGCGTTGAGCCTGCTCGAGCATGTAAAACTCCAAAATGGTGCCGAAATCCCTCAATACAGGCTGGCCGAAAATATCCGCGCCCACGAAAAATAATCCGTAAGCGAAGTTTTCCCGGATTGGCGCTGGGCCTGCAGGGGCATCACAAAACGCGGCAGTATACCCGAGCGTTATCCACCAAAGGGCGCGACTGACGAATAGACGCACCAGGCTAAAACCGGGCAAATATGCCGTGCGGCTGGCCTGGGCGCTCAAGAAAGCCTAGAATTCAGCATCGTTTATTCCCAAGGTAGCCCTTCAATGTCCTTCGCTGAGCAACTAACCCGCCTGCAAGCCTTCCTCGACGCCGATGAGCTGCATGACGAGGCGCTGGACTACGTGGCCGCCCACGGCTACCTGACCGCCCTGTCGATCTGCTCCGACCCCGTCCCGGACCGTGAATGGATCGACGCGCTGTTCGCTGAAGAGCCTCATTACAGCGACGCCGCCCATCGCGAAGAAATCGAATCCACCCTGATCGCCCTCAAGGCCCACATCGCGCGCCAACTGGCCTCCGACGAAGAGTTCGAGTTGCCGTGCGAGCTGGACCTGGGCGACGATCCGGATGACTCCGACCTGCGCGGCTGGTGCATCGGTTTCATGGAAGGCGTATTTCTGCGCGAAGCCGCCTGGTTCGAAACCGCCGAAGAAGAAGTCAGCGAAATGCTGCTGCCGATCATGGTCGGTTCGGGCCTGTTCGAAGAGGAAGCAGAGTTCTCCGACATCGCCGCCGACGCCAACCTGATGGACGACATGATCGTGCAGATCCCGGAAGCCCTGACCGCGCTGTACCTGCTGTGCAACGCGCCTGACGAAAAACCGGCGATCCTCAAGCCACGTCACCACTGAGTCGCTTGCCCGTGGAACCCATGGGCAACCGTCCACTGCTCCTGCGCTATGCGCTGCTGGCCATCGGCTGGCTAAGCGTAGCGCTGGGAGTCATCGGTATTTTCCTGCCGGTACTCCCGACCACACCCTTCCTGCTACTCGCCGCCGCCTGCTTCGCTCGCAGCTCCCCGCGCTTCTACCACTGGCTGGTGGAACACCCGCGCCTGGGGCCCTGGGTGCGCGATTACCTGGACGGCAATGGCATCCCGCTCAAAGGCAAGGTCTACGCCATCGGCTTGATGTGGCTGAGCATCTCGATTTCCTGCTACCTGGTACCACTGCCATGGGCACGGGGCTTTATGCTGACCAGTGCGGTGCTGGTGACGATCTACATCCTGCGCCAGAAAACCCTGCCGCCACGCTGAGCGCCGCCTGCGACATTCGATCCCACACGACCTTGGTCGACACTGACTAACACCAGGCATCATGCGAGACTGTCCAACCGGGCCTGGAATGCCCGGGTGTTCTTATGCTCGGAGTTACCATGACGCTGTCCAGCGGGCTGATCGCCGCCGTTGCCCTGGCCTATATGGCCACTATGTTTGCCATCGCCTTTTACGGTGACCGCCGCCATGCGCCGCTGCCGCCGCGCGTGCGTGCCTGGGTGTATAGCCTGTCGCTGGCGGTGTACTGCACCAGTTGGACCTTCTTCGGCGCCGTAGGCCAAGCGGCCGAACAGCTGTGGGCATTCTTGCCGATCTACCTGGGACCTGTGCTGTTGCTGGTGCTGGCACCCTGGGTGCTGCAAAAGATGATCCTGATCAGCAAGCAGGAAAACATCACCTCAATCGCCGACTTTATCGCCGCCCGCTACGGCAAATCCCAGTCCCTGGCGGTGGTGGTGGCGTTGATCTGCCTGGTCGGCGTGCTGCCCTATATCGCGCTGCAGCTCAAAGGCATCGTGCTGGGCGTGAACCTGCTGATCGGCGCCGGCCCCGACACCACCGGCACCCGCGCCCAGGACACGGCCTTGATTGTGTCGCTGGTATTGGCGCTGTTTACCATCGTGTTCGGTACACGCAACCTCGACGCCACCGAACACCACCGCGGCATGGTGCTGGCGATTGCCTTTGAGTCGCTGGTCAAGCTGTTCGCTTTTCTCGCCGTCGGTGCGTTTGTCACCTACGGCTTGTACGACGGTTTCGGCGATCTGTTCAGCCAGGCCATGCTCGCCCCGCGCCTTGAGGAATACTGGAAAGAGACCATCAACTGGCCTTCGATGGTGGTACAGACCGGCGTCGCCATGATGGCGATCATCTGCCTGCCGCGACAATTTCATGTGACGGTGGTGGAGAACATCGACCCCCAGGATTTGCGCCTGGCCAAGTGGGTGTTCCCGGCTTATTTGATCCTCGCGGCACTGTTTGTGGTGCCCATCGCCCTGGGCGGCAAGATGCTGTTGCCCAGCTCGGTGCTGCCGGACTCCTATGTGATCAGCCTGCCAATGGCCGAGGCCCATCCTGCCCTCGCCGTGCTGGCATTCATTGGCGGTGCATCGGCGGCCACTGGCATGGTCATCGTAGCGAGCATCGCCTTGTCGACCATGGTTTCCAACGACATGCTGCTGCCCTGGCTGTTGCGCCGATCCAGCGCCGAGCGGCCATTCGAAGTCTTCCGTCACTGGATGCTGTCGGTTCGCCGGGTGAGCATTGTGATCATCCTGCTGCTGGCGTACGTGAGCTACCGCTTGCTGGGCTCCACCGCCAGCCTGGCGACCATCGGCCAGATCGCTTTTGCCGCTGTGACCCAACTGGCCCCGGCGATGCTCGGCGCCCTCTATTGGAAGCAGGCCAACCGGCGTGGCGTGTTTGCCGGTTTGGCCGCCGGTACTTTCCTGTGGTTCTACACGCTGGTCTTGCCAGTGACCGCGAAAAGTCTGGGCTGGTCGCTCAGCCTTTTCCCCGGCCTGACCTGGATGCATTCCCACCCGTTCGGGCTGTCGGTCACGTCGCTGACCCTGGGCACCGTGTTCTCCCTGGCAGGTAACTTCACCCTCTTCGTGTGGGTGTCGATGCTGTCGCGCACACGGGTTTCCGAGCACTGGCAGGCAGGCCGTTTTATCGGCCAGGAAATCAGCCAGCGTGCGAGTGCGCGCTCCATGCTGTCGGTGCAGATCAGCGACCTGCTCAGCCTGGCGGCACGCTTCGTCGGGGAAGAACGGGCCCAGCAGAGTTTTATTCGCTTCGCCTATCGCCAGGGCAAAGGCTTCAACCCCAACCAGAATGCCGATAACGATTGGATCGCCCACACCGAACGCTTGCTGGCCGGCGTACTCGGGGCCTCCTCGACGCGGGCGGTGGTGAAAGCGGCAATTGAAGGGCGGGAAATGCAGCTGGAGGACGTGGTCCGTATCGCAGACGAAGCCTCGGAAGTGCTGCAGTTCAACCGCGCTCTGTTGCAAGGTGCCATTGAGAACATCACCCAGGGCATCAGCGTGGTGGACCAGTCGCTCAAGCTAGTGGCCTGGAACCGGCGCTACCTGGAACTGTTCAACTACCCGGACGGCTTGATCAGCGTCGGCCGGCCGATTGCAGACATCATTCGATACAACGCCGAGCGCGGCCTGTGTGGCCCTGGTGAAGCGCAGGTGCACGTGGCGCGTCGCCTGCACTGGATGCGCCAGGGGCGTGCGCACACCTCCGAGCGCCTGTTCCCCAACGGCCGGGTGATCGAGTTGATCGGCAACCCGATGCCCGGCGGCGGGTTTGTCATGAGCTTCACCGACATCACCGCGTTCCGCGAAGCCGAACAAGCGCTGACCGAGGCCAACGAGGGCCTGGAGCAGCGGGTGACCGAGCGCACCCATGAACTGTCGCAACTGAACGTGGCCCTCACCGACGCCAAGGGCGTGGCCGAATCCGCCAGCCAGTCGAAGACGCGGTTCCTGGCGGCCGTGAGCCATGACCTGATGCAACCGCTGAACGCTGCGCGGTTGTTTTCCGCCGCCCTCTCGCACCAGACCGATGGCCTGTCCGGCGAGGCACGGCAGTTGGTGCAGCATCTGGATAGCTCACTGCGCTCGGCCGAAGACCTGATCAGCGATTTGCTGGACATTTCGCGCCTGGAAAACGGCAAGATCAACCCACAACGCCAGCCCTTTGTTCTCAACGAGCTGTTCGACACCCTGGGAGCAGAATTCAAGGCGCTGGCCCAGGAGCAACACTTGCGCTTCCGCTGGCGCGGCAGCCGTTTGCGAGTGGACAGCGACATCAAGCTGCTGCGGCGGATTTTGCAGAACTTTCTGACCAATGCATTCCGTTATGCCGACGGCCCGGTGCTGCTGGGCGTACGTCGTCGCAAGGGCGAACTCTGCCTGGAGGTCTGGGATCGCGGGCCTGGTATTGCGCCCGATAAACAAAAGGTGATCTTCGAAGAATTCAAGCGCCTGGACAGTCACCAGACCCGTGCCGAAAAGGGCCTGGGGCTGGGCCTGGCGATTGCCGACGGCCTGTGCCGCGTGCTGGGCCATCGCCTGAGCGTGCGCTCCTGGCCGGGCAAAGGCAGCGTCTTCAGCGTGTGCGTGCCGCTGGCCCGTAACCAGACCAGCGTGCAACCCAAGGCGCCCGCAGAAACCGGCCTGCCCTTGAGTGGCGCACGCGTGCTGTGTGTGGATAACGAAGACAGCATCCTGATCGGCATGCGCAGCCTGCTCACGCGCTGGGGCTGTGAAGTCTGGACGGCCGCCAATCAGGCCGAATGCGCGGCATTGCTGGCCGAGGGCATCCGCCCGCAACTGGCGTTGGTGGATTACCACCTGGACCACGGCGAAACCGGTACCGAGTTGATGGGCTGGCTGCGTGCGCAACTGGCCGAGCCGATTCCCGGCGTAGTGATCAGTGCCGATGGGCGACCGGAGATGGTGGCCGAGGTGCATGGGGCGGGGTTGGATTACTTGGCCAAGCCGGTGAAGCCGGCGGCGTTGCGGGCGCTATTGAGCAGACATTTGCCCCTGTAACGGGGTTGTATTCGATCTATTTGTGGGAGCGGGCTTGCTCGCGAAAGCGGTGTGTCAGTTTTAGATGTGTTGACTGACACTATGCTTTCGCGAGCAAGCCCGTTCCTACAATTTAGCCCCGTATTTATTCCGGGAGATGCGCCACGCCATCCGAATCGGTCATCGCCCGCTCCAGCAGATCCGCCGGCAAGCTCTTGCTGGCGCGGGCACCGAGCAACCTGAGTTGCTCGGTACGGCTGACCAGGTTCCCACGCCCATCCGTCAGCTTGTTGCGCGCCGCGCTGTAGGCCTTGTCCAACTGTTGTAGCCGGTTGCCCACTTCGTCCAGGTCCTGGATAAACAGCACGAACTTGTCATACAGCCAACCGGCACGCTCGGCAATTTCCCGTGCGTTCTGGCTCTGGCGCTCCTGCTTCCACAGGCTGTCGATCACGCGCAGGGTGGCGAGCAAGGTCGTGGGGCTGACGATTACGATATGGCGGTCGAAGGCTTCCTGGAACAGGTTGGGCTCGGCCTGCAATGCCGCAGAAAAGGCAGCCTCGATCGGTACGAACAGCAGGACGAAATCCAGGCTGTGCAAACCCTCCAGGCGCTTGTAGTCCTTGCCGGCCAAGCCTTTGACGTGATTACGCAAGGACAGCACGTGTTGCTTCAAGGCGGCCTGGCCAATCACCTCGTCATCCGCCGCAACGTACTGTTGATAGGCGGTCAAGCTGACCTTGGAGTCGACCACCACCTGCTTGTCGCCCGGCAACATGATCAGCACGTCGGGCTGGAAACGCTCGCCATCCGGGCCTTTGAGGCTGACCTGGGTCTGGTACTCACGGCCCTTCTCCAGGCCCGCGTGCTCCAGCACCCGTTCAAGAATCAGCTCACCCCAGTTGCCCTGGGTTTTCTGGCCCTTGAGGGCGCGAGTCAGGTTGGTGGCTTCGTCCGACAGACGCAGGTTCAATTGCTGCAGGCGCTCAAGCTCTTTGGCGAGGGAAAAGCGCTCACGGGCTTCGTTCTGATAGCTTTCTTCGACACGCTTCTCGAAGGACTGGATACGTTCCTTGAGCGGGTCCAGAAGTTGGCCCAGCCGCTCCTGACTGGTTTCGGCGAAGCGTTGCTCACGCTCGTCGAAGATCTTGCCGGCCAGCTCGGCAAATTGCGCACGCAGCTCGTCCCGTGAGCCTTGCAGGTCGGTGAGTCGTTGCTGATGACTCTCTTGCTGCTCGCGCAATTCGGCGCTCAGGGCAGCGGCCAAGGCGTCAAGGCGACGCAGTTCGGTTTCCTTGGCGCTGCGGTCGAGGTTCCAGGCGTGCGCGGCATCGCGGGCGTTATCGCGGTCGATCTGCAACAACTCGACTTCACGGCGCAGCGCCGCCAGGTCGGCTTGTTTGGCGGCATTGGCCTGGCTGAGGTCACTGATCTCATCGCGACTGGCGTCCAGTTGCGCGGCGAGCCCTTCCTGGGCCAGTTGCGCGGTTGCCAGGCGTTCTTCCAGCAGCTCCCAACCGGTGGTGCGTGCGGTCAGACGCCGCTGGAGTTGCCAGCACAGCGCCAGTAGCGGCACGGCTGCACCCACAAGACCCAAGGCGATACTGGTCCAGTCAAACACCATAGCCATTTCTGCCATCACCGAAAAAGATCAAGGTTAACCAAGCCTAAGGCCGGAGGACAGCTCAGTCTTCGACCTGGCCCAGTTCGCGCTGGGCGCGACGGTCGCCGGCGCGAGCAGCCGAACGCAACAAATCGTGGCCGATGCGCCGGTCACGGGCATTTCCGCACTCGCGGCACATCAGTTGGCCAAGACGGCTCTGAGCGGCCACCACGCCTTCGCGGGCGGGCTGCTTGAGCAAGCGTCCGGCGAGATGCTTGATATTGGTGCTCTGCCCCAGGCGCGGGCTGTCGAGCAGCCACAATGCGACCTTCAAGGAAAAACGCTTGGGTGCGGTAACAGTTTGGGGCGTGTCGGTAACAGAAGGTGATACTGAGCGAAACTTCATAAAGCACTGTGGGGCAGAACGGAAGGCGCGCCACTCTACTCTTTTTTTCGTACAGGTAAAGCTGAAAAAACCGTGCACGCCCGTCCTAGAGCAAGCGCTCGGGACAATCCACAGAAGCTGTGGATAACTCAGTGGACAACCCCCCTAGAACAGGCGCAAAGCCCCATGGAACGGGGGCCGCAGTCAAACTGACGATTTTTTCACCAATAAAAAAAAGCGAGATTTTTCATTGACTTAAATTTTGATTACAGGCAAATGGGCGCACTTGCACACCAGTGACAGCAGGGTTACACCCTTGGCCACAAATGTGCACAAGTCCCGATCGACTGGTTATATCGGCGGCGTTTTTTGATTCAACACCGGTTAAACATGTTACTGACCGGGCAAACCCGAGGGCTTTTCAAATCCGCCTCGGCTCGCCACACTGCGCCACCGACAATGCAAACCAGTAGGGCCGATGAAAGGAATTCTGTTATTCGCCGGGCTGCTACTGGCCATCTGCGCGACCTCCCTGGGAATCAATGCCGCGCTCCCCTCTCCGGACGGCGCACTGTTCGCCATTGCTATCTTGCTGTCAGCAGCCTTTACCGCCGTGGTCCTGTGCATCGAACTCAGTGACGGAAAGATCAATGACATGCGCGAAGTGATCCACATGATCGAGACCGGCCAGTCCTTGCGATTGACGCTCGCCGCCTATGGGCTGGGGTGCGCCCTGGCCGCGTCCATGACCGTACTGGTCTATCGCGAGTTGCTCGGCGGCTGATCGAAGTTTTTTTGCCATCGGCCTTCCCTTCCCTGTTTCAATCCGTTACTATCCGCGGCGTTAGTACCAAGCTGAAAGTCAATTCTGGTCGAATACGTCCCCTGAACCACATGGGATCGGCCACCTCGATGGTTTCCAGGTATTCCTTGCGACGACACTGCCTTTGAACAAGCAAAGGGTGTCGCGAAGTTCCAATACTCTGACCGAACCAACCTGCAAATTGATCAGGATCTTCACCCCGGGCCCAGAACCTTTGCCCCTGTTGTGTTGCCTGCCCTCCTAAGTACCTACCTGCCAGCCCAAGCGCGCCTAATTCCATAGCGCTTCAAACTGGCTGCTTTGTTCCAGTCGGGTTCTTCGTTTGATCAATGGTGATCAGCGTTACTGGAACGTTTTAACGTTGCACGGTTCTTATCCGTGTCATTTGTAGGAACACCAATAATATGAACGCTCAAATCCACACTCAGGATGCCATTCGCGCCCTCACCAACGCTTTTGCCCCAATGAACTGCCTGATCATGGCTGCTCGCAAAGGCTGCTTCAGCTTCACCCTGGTCAACGAACACGGCATCGCTCGTCACAGCGAACGCCTGTACCCCGATCAATACTCCAGCGCAGAACCGCTGCAGGCCGTGATCGATCGTACCCGTCAGGCACTGACCGCCTGATCGACCCGCGTCGCTGAAACCTCAAAAACCCTGTTTGAACAACAGGGTTTTTTATTGCCTGGAATTTGGCCTTGAGTCCGTGGCGCTAAGTACAAATCGATATAAACGTTATAACCGATTGCAGAAGATGTTTTAAAAACAGTCCTTTACATCAGGAATATGACACTACACTTCAAGTCAAGCGGCATGATCCGCTTACGACGGGCCTGAGATCCGATTCATTGCTGCCAAGCCCCCCTTCTCAGGCTCGTCCACTCTTTGTAAGGACTGAGGCTCGTATGGGTATTGCCGCCAGTGAATTGTGTCGTTATGTGATCCGGCCGACGCTGATGTACCTCGGCCGTCACAGCTCTACAGCCGAATCCCTGCTGCTGGGCATTGCCGCCAGCCAGTCAGAACTGGGCTCGGCGCTGCATGACCGGCGCGGCCATGGCCTCTACAGCATCACCGAACCACGCCACCGCGCCCTCTGGGATGACTACCTGGCCCTGGACCCGGAGCGCGCCAGCCTGGTGCGCGGGCTGGCCAGCCAACATGCGTTCCTCAGCGCGCCTCAGTTGGAGTTGACCGTGAACCTGCGCTACGCCACGGCCATCGCCTGGTTGCTGGTGGAACAACAACGCCCCGCCCTTCCCGCACCCGGCGATGTGCTGGCCATGGCGCGTATCTGGAAAGAAATATTCCATCCACAAGGCCGCCTGCGAGATTTCACCCAAGCGTGGCAAACCTGTGTAAGCCCCATGAAACAGGCAGCTTGCTGACCGGGCAAATTGCAAGATTCGGCAAAAAACGGCAATTTTGGTCGGATTGTCCTACAAAACCGCTCTATCTCCTGCATTACAGCCTATAGCGCGATGTGAAATTTATTGATACTTTCCGCAGCGGTGATCACACGGAGTTCTAATAATGAAAAAAGTAATGCTCAAGACCACACTTAGCCTCGCCGTTGCCATGGCATCCTCCCAATTGTTCGCCAGCGGCTTTGCCCTCAACGAACAGAGCGTCAGCGGGATGGGTACCGGTTTCGCAGGTCGCTCTTCTTCTGCCGATGATGCGAGCACTGTGTTCGGTAACCCTGCCGGTATGGCACGCCTGGAAGGCCAACAGATCACCGGTGGCGTTGCAGCCATTGATGCCTCCACCGATATCAGCAATGTCAGCGGCCGCTCCGCTGGCAGCAACAAAGGCGATATGGTGCCTTTCACTGCCGTGCCTTTCGGTTTCTACACCAATAAGCTCAACGACCAGTGGGCTGTCGGCTTCGGCGTCTATGCGCCGTTCGGCCTGGTAACCGACTACGAAAGCGGCTTCCAGGGCCGTGGCTTTGGCAGCAAGAGCGAAGTGAAAGTCATCACCTTGCAACCGACCGTCAGCTACGCCTTCAACGACCGCGTTTCCGTGGGTTTTGGCCCGACCATCAACCGCATTGCCGGCACCCTGGAATCGGACCTGACGCTGAACCCTCGCGCGCCAGACACCAATATCAAGATCAAGGGTGACGACACCGCGCTGGGCTTCAACATCGGCGTACTGGTCCAAGCCACCGATACCACCCGTGTCGGCCTGACCTACCACTCCAAGGTCAGCTACAAGCTGGACGGCCACACCGAAGTCACCGCACCGACCGCGACCTCGCCGTTCCTGCGCAGCAACCGCTATGACGCCTCGCTGAAAATCGACACACCTGAGTCCTACGACCTGTCCGTCACTCAAGACCTGACCGACGCTTGGAAACTCTACGCCGGTGCAACCTGGACACGCTGGAGCCGCCTGAAAGACATCACCGTCAAGAACGAAGGCGTCAGCGGCGCTACTGGCGGCGCGCTTGCCCCAGGCCTGGTCAGCACAATCAAGGAAGACCAGAACTGGCACGACACCTGGGCCTACGCCGTGGGTACTTCGTACCAGCTCACCAAGCAAGTGGTACTGCGTACCGGCCTGACATTCGACCAGTCGCCTACCAACAACACGGATCGCTCACCGCGCATCCCGACCGGCGACCGTACTATCTTCAGCCTGGGCCTGGGCTACCAGGTCATGGATAACATGACCATCGACCTGGCCTACTCCTACCTGAAGGAAGAGGACGTCAAGATCTCGCGCTCCAACCAATTGGCCAGCTACAACGCCAAGTATGAAAACAGCGCCAACGGTTTCGGCTTGGGCATGACCTACAAGTTCTAACCGCAGTCGTATAAAAAAGCCCCGCTCTCCTGTGAAGGAGGCGGGGCTTTTGTTTGGCTGGCGGTCAGGATTTGGAAGCCAATGCCTGTTCCACCGCCTTGATCAGCTCCGGACTGTCCGGCTTGGTCAGGCTGGAAAAACTGGCAACCAGATTGCCCTGGCGATCCACTACATACTTGTAGAAGTTCCACTTGGGCGCGGCGTCGGCCTGCTGTGCAAGCACCTTGAACAGGTGCACCGCATCCGGCCCCTTGACCTTCTGCGGCTCGGTCATGGTGAAGGTCACGCCATAATTCACGTAGCAGACCTTGGCGGTTTCTTCCCCGGTCTTGGCTTCCTGTTTGAAGTCATCGGACGGCACGCCGATCACTTCCAGACCTTCGCCCTTGTAGCGCTGATACAACGCTTCCAGGCCCTTGAATTGCGGGGCAAAGCCGCAGAAGCTCGCCGTGTTGACGATCACCAAGGGTTTGCCAGCGAATTGCTGGCACAGGTCGATGGATTCCTTGGCCCGCAGCTTGGGCAGTTGGCCCTCCAGCAACGGTGGGCAACTGGCGGCCATCGCCACGCTGCCAATAGCCATCAGGACGGGTACAGCGAGCCAGCGCATCTGCATGTCAAAAGTCCTTGAGTCAGTTCAGACCCACAACTTAGCAGATCGCCATGCCCAGTTGCATCAACGCCAGGCCGCCCCGTTGCCAACCCCAGCAGGCCAGCAACAACAACCCCAGCCCCACAGCCAACAGCATAAGACGCGCTGTCATGCTCATGCCGCCTCCATCTGCGCCTGAATGCGCGCCACCGGCCGCTCACGCACCGGCCAATTCAGCGCGGCGGCAAGCAGGCTGAGCAAAATTGCCACCTGCCAGATCAAATCGTAGCTGCCGGTTCGATCATAGACCACCCCGCCCAGCCACCCGCCGAGGAACGAGCCCAGTTGGTGGAACAGGAACACGATCCCGCCGAGCATCGAGAGGTTGCGCACCCCAAACAGGGTCGCGACGGTGCCATTGGTCAGCGGCACCGTGGACAACCACAGGAATCCCATCGCCATGCCAAACAGATACGCCGTGACTTCGGTGACCGGCGCCCACAGGAACAACACAATCACTACCGCCCGCAACAGATACAAGCCGGTGAGCAGACGCGGCTTGGACATGCGGCCACCGAGCCAACCCGCCGTGTAGGTGCCAAATACGTTGAACAGGCCAATCAAGGCCAGCACCGTGGTGCCCACCGTGGCCGGCAGGTGCTGGTCGACCAGGTACGCCGGCAAGTGCACACCGATAAACACTACTTGGAAACCGCACACAAAAAAGCCGAAGGACAGCAGCCAGAAGCCGGAGTGGGAGCAGGCCTCTTTCAGCGCTTCGCCCAGGGTTTGCTGGCCCACCGTGACCGCCAGCGGCCGGTCCTTGAGCATGGCGACCAGCGGCAGGATCAACGCCACCATCAAGCCCAGCGCCAGCAAGGCGGCCGACCAGCCCAGCCAACCAATCAAGCCGAGGGTGCCGGGCACCATGGCGAACTGGCCGAACGAGCCGGCGGCGCTGGCAATGCCCATGGCCATGCTGCGTTTTTCTGGCGCAACGGCGCGGCCAACCACGCCGAGAATCACCGAGAACGAGGTGCCGGACAGGCCAATGCCAATCAGCAAACCTGCGCTCAACGACAGTGACCACGCGGAGTCGGACATGCCCATGAGCACCAGGCCGACGGCGTACAACACCCCGCCGACAAACACCGCCTTGGTCGCGCCGAAACGGTCGGCCAAGGCCCCGGTAAATGGCTGCGCCAAGCCCCAGATCAGATTCTGCAAGGCGATGGCAAAGGCAAAGGTTTCACGCCCCCAACCGAATTCGCTGCTCATCGGCGCCAGGAACAGGCCAAAGCCATGCCGTACGCCCAAGGACAACGCCAGGATCAGCGCACTCCCTAAAAGGACCCAACCACTGGTGCGCCACATCGAGGTCATTTCTTATTCTCCGTTCGCGGGTATATACCCGCTTGTAGTCGAACAAACCGCCATTCAGGCGAGTTCATCCAGCAAGGCCAACAACATTTCGCGCTTTTCGGCGCCGAGCTTATCAATCAATTTCTGTTGCGCCGCTTCCCAAGCCGGTAACGCGGCAGTCAGCCGCTCTTGCCCTGTGGCAGTCAACACCACCAGGCGGTTGCGCAAATCGTCACCCTCGACCAACTGCACCAGCCCCTCACCTTCCAGGACGCGCAGGTTGCGCCCCAGGGTGCTGCGATCCAGGCCCATGGCGTCCGCCAGGCTGGAAATGCTCGGTTGATCGAGGCGCTGCAGGTTGCACAACAGAGAATACTGGGCAACGTTGATCCCGAAGCCGTCGAGAGCGCCGTCGTAGTGCCTGCTGACGCCACGGGCAGCGCGTCGCAGGTTGGTGCATAAACATTGGGAGGCAAGCATAGAGCGTGTATATACCCGGAGTTAATCAATTGCAAGAAAGCGTTACAGCGCCAGCCCGACCAGCACCGCGACTTCAAGCAGCTCCAGCAGTGCGCCAGCAGTGTCGCCGGTGGTACCGCCCAGACGCTTGACCATCAACTGGCGCAGCCACACGAAACACAGTGCCGCCAGCAACACCGCGATGCCGCCGCTGAAACCGCCGATCAGAATGCAGGCCAACCCGCTGAGGATCAGCACCTGTTGGCCGACAATTCGCGGCAGATGGTCTGACAGTGCCTGGCCCAATCCGCCCGCCCGCACATAGCGCGTGCTGAGAAACAGCGCCAGCATCGAAGCGCGTCCGATCAGGGGCGCCAGGATCAACGCGGCGCCATTGTGTTGTTCGATCAATGCCACCAGCGCGCTGAACTTGAGTAGCAGCACCAAGCCCAGGGTGACCACCGCAATCGGGCCGCTGCGCGGGTCTTTCATGATGCTGAGGGTGCGCTCGCGGTCGCCAAAACCACCCAGCCAAGCATCGGCGCTGTCGGCCAGGCCGTCCAGGTGCAGGCCACCGCTGAGCAACACCCAGGCTGTGAGCAGCAACGCGGCGTGCAACAGCAACGGGGCGCCCTGCAACACCTGGTTGAGGCCCCATAACAGCACGCCGAACAGCAACCCAACCAGCGGATAAAACAACAACGAACGGCCCAGTTCTTGAGGTTGCGGCATGCCCGGCAAGCGAATGGGCAGGCTGCTGAGAAATTGCAGGGCGATCCAGAACGGCAGCATCGTCAGAGTCCTTCCTTCAACACACCATCGGCTTCAACCTGCAGGCCGAACAAGGCACCGTGACCCACTTCAACATTCAGCAGTTGCTCACGGGGCAACCCTCGCGCCTGAGCCAGCAGCAGGCGCATCACACCGCCATGACAGACCAACAGCACGCGCTGGCCCGCGTACGCCTGATGCAGCCGGGCGACAGCGCCAAGCACGCGCTCGGAAAACTGGATGACAGGCTCACCCTCCGGCGGCGTGAAGCCATAGGGGTTGGCCCAGAACAAGCCCAACCCTTCGGCATCGGTATCCATCAACGCGGCCGCACTCTGCCCTTCCCAGGCGCCGAAGTGAAGCTCCTGCAAGTCAGGCTCCAGACTCACCGGCAAATCAAGTTGCGTCCCCAGCTCCCGGGCGAACAGAGCGCAGCGTTGCAGCGGCGAGCTGATCAGCCGATCCCAGGGCCCTTGCCCCACCACTGCGTCGCGCATCTGCTGCCAGCCGTTGGCGGTCAGCGCATCGTCCAGGCTGCCACGCAGGCCGCCGCCCAGCTCGGTTTCGCCGTGGCGCAGCAGGTCCAGGCGCAAGGTCATGCGGGGCGATCCGCCACGGCGGCTTCGGCGAAGGTCGCCATCTGCCCGTGCAGCGCGCATGCCAGACGCAACAAGGGCACCGCCAACGCCGCGCCGCTGCCTTCGCCCAGCCGCAGGCCCAGTTCCAGCAACGGTTGCGCATCGAGGCTGTGCAGCACATGGCGATGACCCGGCTCGGCACCCCGATGGCCGAACACCAGCCATTCGCGGCATGCCGGGTTCAAGCGCACCGCCACCAGCGCGGCCACGCTGCAGATGAACCCATCCACCAGCACCACCATGCCTTCCTGGGCGCAGGCCAGGTAGGCGCCAACCAAGGCTGCAATTTCAAAACCGCCGAGATTGAACAGGGTTTGCAACGCATCGCCGCGCTGACCGGTGTGCAACGCCAAGGCGCGCTCGATGACCGCGACCTTATGGCTGACCCCTGCGGCGTTCAAACCGGTACCAGGGCCTGTAAGGTCAGTGACCTGGCAATCCAGCAATGCGCAGGCCAAGGCACTGGCGGCGGTGGTGTTACCGATGCCCATCTCGCCGCCGATAAACAGCTGCGCGCCGCCTGCCAGGGCGCGGTGTGCGCTGTCTCGCCCGGCTTGCAGGGCCAGTTGCCCCTGAGACTGAGTCATCGCCGGGCCATGCACGAAATTGGCCGTGCCCGCGCCGATATTCAGGTGACGAACGCCGGGCAAATCCAGGGACGGCGTGACCGTCCCAAGGTCAACCACTTCCAATTGCGCTTCCAGTTGCCGCGCCAACACACTGATTGCCGCACCACCGGTGACAAAGTTTTGCAGCATCTGCCCGGTCACCGCCTGGGGAAATGCCGACACGCCTTCAGCGACCACGCCGTGATCGCCGGCAAAAATCACGATCCACAGGTGATCCACCGACGGTTTGACCTGGCCCTGCAAACCCGCCAACCGCACCGCCAGGGCCTCCAACTGGCCGAGGGAGCCAGCGGGCTTGGTCAACTGCTGCTGACGCGCCAGCGCCTGTTCGTGGGCTGTGGCATTCACCGTCTTGCAGGGGTTGAGCCACCAGGAGTCGGTCATAACGCAGTACCTTTCAAAGTCAGGGGCAGGCCGGCAACCGTCAGCACAACGCGCTGACATTGCTCGGCCAAGGCTTGATGCAGCCAACCGGCTTCATCCACATAACGGCGAGTCAATTCGCCCAGCGGCACGACACCCAGACCGGTCTCGTTGCTGACAAAAATGATTTCTCCCGGCAGCGAAGCCAGGGTTTGCAACAGTTGATCACGCTCGCACGCAAGGCGCGCCGGGTCTTCGAGCATCAGAAGATTGGTGAGCCATAAGGTCAGGCAATCCACCAGCAGGCAGCGATCAGTGGCGGCGTTCTCTCGCAGCACACGCGCCAACTCGATGGGCTCCTCAACCAGGCCCCAATGGTCGGGGCGACGCTGGCGGTGCAAAGTGACACGCTCGTTCATCTCACCATCGAGCGGCTGGCTGGTGGCGATATAAATGACGGCAAGCCCGCTCTCTGCTGCAAGCTTTTCGGCCAGACGGCTCTTGCCCGAACGGGCGCCGCCGAGGATCAATTGATACATGCAAAGGCCCCTGGCAAACGATGTGGCGAGGGAGCTTGCTCCCGTGACGGCCTGACAGCCGACGCTGATCCAGCTGACGCACCGCGACCCAAATGTGGGAGCTGGCTTGCCTGCGAAGACGGCCTGACAGTCAACACAGTTGGACCGTGTACATATCCATTTCTGCGGTAACGGCCACTTAGGGTTCCGCTTTTACAGCGGCTCACTTTTGAAAAGCGCAAAAGTAAGCAAAACGCTCTTGCCCCACCACTCGGCACCTCGCCCAGGCTCGGTGTGCCCGTAATCCGCCAGTGATTTGGGGGGCCGCCGCCACGCGCCATCCATGGCGCGGGGCGGCTAAACCGGCATCCCTGCCGGTTTACCCCCCAAATCACTGTGGAATTCCGGCCAGCGTGGTTTAACGGGGCGCCTAAGATCAAGATCAAAAGCAGATCAAGATCAAGGGCGGCTCGCTTCGCATCGTGGTTACCGTTGAGCACTACAGCGTTGTGTAGATACACATGGCTATCGCAGGCAAGCCAGCTCCCACAGTTAGATGGTGTGAACACCGTCAGATCCCACATAGCTTGCGCAACAAATCGGTGTCCAAGTGGTGCTCCACCAAGTCCGCCAACCGCTCGATATCGCGCTCGCGCAAGCCGTGATAATCCACCTCTTGCACATCCTGCAACCCGGCCCAACGCAGCAACGCGCTGCACGCAGCCGGGGTCTCGAACAGGCCGTGCAGGTAGGTGCCTAGAATTTGCCCATCAGGGCTCTGCGCGCCATCGCTGCGGCCATCGTCCAGCAGTACCGCAGCGCTTGCCAAGGCAGCGCCGCAAGTCACCCCCGCATGGATTTCATAACCGCTGACGTCGGCATCTTCCAATACCAGACGCCCACGCACATTGCGCAGTTGTTTCTCTTGTTCCAGGGTTGTGCTGAACGCCAGCAACCCAAGGCCGGCACTGGAGCCCGCAAGCCCCTCCAGGCCCAATGGGTCATGGACTTGCTCGCCGAGCATCTGCAAGCCGCCGCAGATCCCCAGTACTTTGCCGCCATAACGCAGATGCCGCGCCACGGCAGTATCCCAGCCGTTGGCACGCAGATAGGCCAGGTCACTGCGCACGCTTTTCGAGCCCGGCAGGATGATCAGGTCAGCAGCAGGTATCGCCTGGCCCGGCCCGACGAACTGCAAGTCCACCTGGGGGTGCAAGCGCAGCGGGTCGAAGTCGGTATGGTTGCTGATGCGCGGCAGCACCGGCACCACCACCTTGAGCACCTGGGCGGCCTTGTCGATCTGGCGCTGGTCGATGCCGTCTTCCGCCTCCAGGTGCAGGTCCATCACGTAGGGCAGCACGCCGACTACCGGTTTGCCGGTCCGCGCTTCGAGCCAGTCCAGGCCTGGTTGCAGCAACGCGATATCGCCGCGAAAACGGTTGATGATGAAGCCCTTGACCCGGGCCTGCTCACTGGGCGACAGCAGCTCCAGGGTGCCGACCAGATGGGCGAACACGCCGCCGCGGTTGATGTCCGCGATCAACAGCACCGGGCAGTCCACCGCTTCGGCGAAGCCCATGTTGGCAATGTCATTGGCGCGCAAATTGATCTCGGCCGGTGAGCCCGCGCCTTCGACGATCACCACCGGGTAGGCCTGGCTCAAACGCGTGTGGGAGGCCAGCACCGCTTGCATCGCAATGGCTTTGTAGTCGTGATAGGCCACAGCATTCATGCTGGTGACAGCACGGCCATGGATGATCACTTGGGAGCCGGTGTCGCTGTTGGGCTTGAGCAACACCGGGTTCATGTCGGTGTGGGGTGCCAGGTTGGCAGCCTGGGCCTGCACCGCCTGGGCACGGCCGATCTCGCCGCCTTCGGCGGTCACCGCGCTGTTGAGCGCCATGTTCTGCGGCTTGAACGGCACCACCGCGACACCCTGGCGTACCAGCCAGCGACACAGCGCAGTCACCAGGGTGCTTTTACCGGCGTCGGAGGTGGTGCCCTGCACCATCAACGTGGTCATGTGGCGTCCTTGTAGGCGGCCAGGGCTTCGTCAAGGCGCAGCCAGTCGGCGTCGGTGCCGGGCAGGCCCAAGCGCACGCTGCTGTTGTGCACAAACAAGCGCAGCAGGATGCCGCGTTGGGCCATGAACTCGTACAGCCGTTCAGCGTGGGGGGTAATCAACCACTGGAACAATGCGCAGCCACCGTGAGGTTGAAGGCCGCGGCGCTCAAGCAACTCGAACAGACGCTGGCCGGCTGCGATGCAACGGCTGCGCTGGCGCGCATGCCCGTCGGTGTCGCGCAGGCACACTTGGCCCAGCACCCGCGTCGGACCACTGACAGCCCAGGGCCCGACCTGTTCGGCCAACAGCTTGAGCAACTTGCGCTCGGCCAGCACAAAGCCCAGGCGCACGCCGGCCAGGCCGAAGAACTTGCCGAATGAGCGCAGCACGATCAAGCCGACCTGATCGGCATGGCTGGCCAGGCTCAAGTCCGGGGTCACGTCAATGAACGCCTCGTCCACCACCAGCCAGCCACCGCGCTGGGCCAGCCGCGCATGCCAGTCCAGCAGGCGTTGCGGGCTCAGGCTCAAGCCGGTGGGGTTGTTGGGGTTGACCACGACCAGCACGTCGAGGCTGTCGAGAAAGAAGTCGACTTCCTGCTCCTGCACTTCACGCACCACATAACCGGCACGGCGCCAGGCTTCGGCATGCTCGGCGTAACAGGGCGAAAGCACGCCGACCTTACCGGAACGACGCAGTCGCGGCAGCAGTTGGATCGCTGCCTGGGAACCCGGCACCGGCAGCAACGGGCCAGCACCGTAATACTCGCTGGCAGCCTTCTCCAAGCCGTCATCGGTTTCCGGCAAGCGCGCCCAGGCACGCAAGGGAATCTCGGGAATCGGCCACAGCCAGGGCGCCAGGCCGCTGGACAGGTCGAGCCAATCCGCTTCGGCAATGCCGTACTCAATCGCGGCCTTACGCAGCCGACCACCATGTTCAAGCATAGATTTGCGCCCCCACGCACAGGACCAGCAGCCACAGCCACACGCCGCGCTGCACCAGTTGCCAGCCGCGATCAATGGAATCGGCGTCGGCCGGCGGGCCTTCGCCCAATGGCGGGCGCTGATGCACCTCGCCGTGATAAATCGCCGCGCCGCCGAGCTCCACACCCAAGGCACCGGCCCCTGCCGCCATCACCGGGCCGGCGTTGGGGCTGTCCCAGGTCGGCCCCTGGGTGCGCCAGCATTTGAGCGCCAGGCGGGTTTTACCCAATAGCGCGTAGGTTAAAGCCACCAAGCGCGCAGGAATATAGTTGAGCACATCATCGATCCTGGCGGCTGCCCAACCGAAGCGCTCAAAGCGCTCATTGCGATAGCCCCACATGGCGTCCAGGGTGTTGCTCAGACGATAGAGCACCACGCCCGGCACACCGGCCACCACGAACCAGAACAACGCGGCGAATACCGCATCGCTGCCGTTCTCCAGCACCGATTCGGTGGCTGCGCGCGCGACTTCAGTACGGTCCAGTTCGCTGGTCTGGCGGCTGACCAGGTAACTCACACGCGTGCGCGCTTCGTCCAGGTCATCACGGCGCAGAGCCTGGGCCACCGGCGTCACGTGCTCGCCCAGGCTGCGCATGCCCAAGGCGCAGTACAGCGCCAGGATCTCCAGCAGCCAGCCGATATAAGGCGCCCAAGACAACGCCGTGGCCAGCAGGGTCAGCGGCACCACCGCGATAAACCACGCGGTCACACCATGGCTGCGCCAGCCACGCCCGCCAGTATTGAAACGTTGCTCGATGCGCCCGGCGAAATTGCCGAACGCCACCAGCGGATGCCAGCGCCTGGGCTCACCCAGCAGCGCATCCAGCGCCACCGCAGCGACACACAGCAAGGCCACACTCATTGACTCACTCCCCACTTGTTTTCATACAGCATGTCACTTAGCGGTCGCGGCTCGGCCCAGCCCTCGAGCTGCAACATCGGTGCCGGGTAAAACTCTGCCACCGGGCCCAGGCACAACACTGCCAGGGGCTTTGCACCGGGTGGCAAACCCAGCAACTCGGCCAGGGCCTGGGGGTCGAACAGCGAAACCCAGCCCATGCCCAACCCTTCCACGCGCGCCGCCAGCCACAGGTTCTGGATGGCGCAGGAGAGCGAGGCCATGTCCATTTCCGGCAAGGTGCGGCGCCCGAAGATGTGGCGCTCGCGATCGTCCATCAAGGCGGCGACCAGTACCTCGGCGCAGTCGCTGATGCCTTCGACCTTGAGCTTCATGAACGCATCGGAGCGCTCGCCCAAAGCTTCGGCGGTGCGCACGCGCTCTTCTTCCACCAACTGTTGAATCTGGCTGCGCAACGAACGGTCGCTGATGCGGATAAAACGCCACGGCTGCATCAGGCCGACACTGGGCGCCTGGTGCGCGGCGTGGAGCAGGCGTTGCAGCAGTTCAGGCGCGACGCTGCCACCGCGGAAGTGGCGCATGTCGCGGCGTTCGGCGATGGCGCGATAGACGGCCTCGCGATCGGCTTGGGGGAAAGCGTTGTCAGTCATGGCCTCATCGGGGGCAAGCCCCCTCCCACATTTGGAATGCATTCCCCTGTGGGAGCTGGCTTGCCTGCGATAGCTGTCTCAAGGTCTGGCGCGAACAACGCGGCCACCGCGCCAGGATTCGACGGAAAATAAAAGTGCACATAGGACGCCGTCATCCGCCCTTGTCGATAGACCGCCTCGGCACCGCGCCCACCGTTAGGGCTAAGCCCACGGGCAATCGGCTCCCATTCGGTACTGGTCAGAGAATGATGATAGGTATGCCCACGCAAGGTCCCCTCCGGCAGCTCGACACTTTGCAGCGCCAGGGCCGCGAGTTTCTTCTGCATCACCGCATCGCCTTGCAACAAGCCAACCAGTTCGGCGCGTGTACCGTCCACATCGGTCAAGGAGTCGAGCAGATAGAGCATGCCGCCACATTCAGCGAGCAGTGGCTTGCCAGCGGCGTGATGAGCACGAATTGCGCCCAGCATCGAGGTATTGGCCGACAATGCCTGGTGGTGCAGTTCCGGATAGCCGCCGGGCAGATAGAGGCTGTCAGCTTGAGGCAATTGGCGATCATGGATCGGTGAAAAGAACTTCAACTCGGCGCCCATCGCCCGCAGCAAATCCAGGCTGGCGCCGTAGGTAAAGGCAAAGGCTTCGTCACGGGCCACGGCAATCCGCACACCGACCAGCAAGGGCTCGGCCTCGACCACTTGCGGCGCGGCAAAGGTTACCGGCGGCGGCAGGGCCACTTCGCAACTGCTGCCCAACGCCTGGGCGGCAGCATCCAAGCGTATATCAAGGTCATTCAGTTCGCTGGCTTGCACCAGGCCCAGGTGGCGGCTGGGCAGTTCGATGCCGGTCTCACGGGATAACGCGCCGTACCAACGCAAGCCCTCGGTGAGGCTGCCTTCAAGCAATTGCGCATGGCGCAGGGTGCCGACGCGATTGGCCAGCACGCCGGCGAACGGCAGGTCGGGCTGATAGCGCGCCAGCCCCAGGGCCAAAGCGCCGAACGTCTGGGCCATGGCGGTGCCATCGATCACGCCCAGCACCGGTACACCGAAGTGCCGCGCCAAGTCAGCGCTGGAAGGCGTGCCGTCGAACAGGCCCATCACGCCTTCGATGAGGATCAGGTCAGCCTCCCCCGCGGCCTCCCAGAGCAGGCGGCGGCTTTCCTGCTCGCCCACCATCCACATGTCCAACTGGTACACCGGCGCGCCACTGGCACGCTCGTGGATCATCGGGTCGAGAAAGTCCGGCCCGCATTTGAACACGCGCACCTTGCGTCCCAGGTTGCGGTGCAAACGGGCGAGCGCGGCGGTGACCGTGGTTTTGCCCTGGCCGGACGCCGGAGCGGCGATCAATACGGCCGGGCAATGACGGGGCTGATTCAAAGTTCGACGCCTTTCTGTGCCTTGATACCGGCCTGGAACGCGTGCTTGAGCATGCCCATTTCGGTGACGGTGTCGCCCATTTCGATCAGCTCAGGCTTGGCGCCACGGCCGGTGACCACCACATGCTGCATGGGCGGGCGGGCTTGCAGGTCGCTGAGTACCTGGTCCAGGTCAAGGTAACCGTGCTTGAGGGCGATGTTCAGTTCATCCAGCACCACCAAGCCGATAGAGGGGTCATTCAACATGGCCCGGGACACCGCCCAAGCCGCTTCGGCAGCGGCGATATCGCGCTGGCGATCCTGGGTTTCCCAGGTGAAGCCTTCGCCCATCACATGAAAGTGCACCTGCTCGGGGAAGCGGCGGAAAAACAATTCTTCGCCGGTGCTGTTACGCCCCTTGATGAACTGCACCACACCGCATTGCATGCCATGCCCCATGGCCCGGGCCAACATGCCGAACGCCGAACTGCTCTTGCCTTTGCCGTTGCCGGTCAGCACCAGCAGCAGGCCGCACTCATTGGGGGAATTGGCGATGCGCTCGTCAATCACGGCTTTTTTGCGCAGCATGCGCGCCAAGTGGCGTTCGTCGCGGTCGGGGGAATCAGTCATGGCAGCTCTCCGTTGGGGCTGGACAAAAACGGCGGGCAGGAAAAAGAAAAAACAGACAGCCAAGCATCGCCCACCGTGATGCTGTTGGATGATCCAGGCCGGTCTCCGGGCTCATGAGTGGCGCTTTTGATAGCAAGCAGCCGAGGGTGCGCCTTCCCATATCGCACGCGATACAGTGGCAAACAGCACCGTCTTGACTCATTTACCGTTGCGGGGGCAGCGCCGGAATCGCGGCGGCACTGTGTACAAGTGCGCTCACTCACCGGCTTCCCTGTTTCACTCTGTCGACGCACGCGCCACAGAGCACCTGGAACAAGCCGCGAAGGTTAGTGGGTTGGGGGTGGAGCGTCAATTAAAGCTGGCCTTGTACTTGAACCATCTGCCGTTCGTGCTTCTCTACCCCTACAGGTATCAAGGAGAAAACCATGCCTAAAACCCGACTCGCCCTACTGATCATGCTTGCAGGCAGCCTCGCCGCGTGCGGCGAAAGCTCGACCCTGCAGGTCGCCGATGGCACCGGTCCCTCGCCCAAGTTGCCGGAGCCGAACAAGACGCTGATCCCCACCGTCAATATCGCCCCGGCCATCGGCTGGCCCGAAGGCGCCAAGCCCATCGCCGCCGCCGGTACCCAAGTGGCCGCGTTCGCCGAAGGCCTGGATCATCCGCGCTGGCTCTACGTGCTGCCCAACGGCGACGTGCTGGTGGCCGAGACCAATGCACCGCCCAAGCCGGACGATGCCAAAGGCGTACGTGGCTGGGTGATGGAAAAGGTCATGGATCGCGCTGGCGCCGGGGTGCCGAGCCCGAACCGTATTACCTTGCTGCGCGATGCCGACCATGACGGTGTGGCAGAAACTCGCACGGTGTTCCTGGAGAACCTCAATTCGCCGTTTGGCATGACCTTGGTAGGCAACGACCTGTATGTGGCCGATTCGGATAAGTTGCTGCGCTTCCCCTATCAGCCGGGTGAAACCGCAATCACAGCCCCAGGCGCCAAGGTGGTGGATTTACCCGGTGGCCCCTTGAACCACCACTGGACCAAAAATGTGGTGGCCAGCCAGGACGGCAGCAAGCTGTACGTGAGCGTCGGCTCCAACAGCAACGTCGGCGAAAACGGCCTGGAAGCCGAACAGGGCCGCGCCGCCATTTGGGAAGTCGACCGCGCCAGCGGCCAACACCGCATTTTTGCCTCCGGCCTGCGCAACCCCAACGGCATGGCGTGGGAGCCACAGAGCGGCAAGCTGTGGACGGCGGTCAACGAACGCGATGAGATCGGCAGTGACCTGGTGCCGGATTACATCACCTCGGTCAAGGATGGCGGCTTCTACGGCTGGCCTTTCAGTTATTACGGCCAGCATGTGGATGTGCGTGTCACCCCGCAGAACCTGGACATGGTCGCCAAGGCCATCGCTCCCGACTATGCGGTAGGCCCTCATACTGCGTCGCTGGGGCTGACCTTCGCCGAGGGCAGCAAACTGCCCGCTCCCTTCAGTAATGGCGCATTTATCGGCCAGCATGGTTCCTGGAACCGCAAGCCGCACAGTGGCTACAAGGTGATTTTCGTGCCCTTCGAAGGGGGCCAGCCGAAAGGGCAACCGGTGGATGTGCTGACGGGGTTTCTTGATAGCGATGAGAAAGCCATGGGCCGGCCGGTCGGCGTGGTGATAGATCAGCAGGGGGATTTGCTGGTGGCCGATGATGTGGGCAATAAGGTTTGGCGAGTGTCGGCTGTTAAGTAAATCGCCACACACCAATGTGGGAGCGGGCTTGCCCGCGATTACGGTGGCCCAGCCAACCAATCCGTTGACTGACACACTGCATTCGCGGGCAAGCCCGCTCCCACATTTTGGAGTTTTATTGATTCAGGGGTTACGCGCCAGATTCCCTGGCAACACGCGCTTGGCACTCAGGTAGGCATTCTGCCAATACGCTTTGGATAGCGTATCCAGCTTCACCGTACCGCCGGTTTGAGGCGCGTGTACGAAGCGGCCCTCCCCCACATAGATGCCCGCATGGCTGACCCGCGAACCACCACCGGTAGCGAAGAACAGCAGGTCGCCGGTTTGCAGGTTTTGTTCGCTGACGTCCTGGGCACGCATCACGATCAATTCACGGGTGGTGCGCGGCAATGAGATGCCGGCAGCGTCGCGGAATACAAAGCCGATCAGGCCACTGCAATCAAACCCCGAGTCCGGTGTGTTGCCGCCCCAGCGGTAAGGTGTGCCGACCAGGCCCAGCGCACGAAAGAGCACGTCTTCGGCAGCAGGCGAGAAATTCTGGGTGGCATAGTTGAACACCGGCTTAGGCTTGACCGCGACGGGCGCGGGCGGCGGTGTACGACTGGCGCAGGCGCTGAGCAGCGCGGCGCAAACAATAAGCATCAGGCGGGCCGAGGTCGACATGTGCAGAACAATCCTGGTCTGGATGCGGCTTTCGCTGCCGAACGTTGAAAACCAGAACGCGCAAGCAAAGCTCGCGCGAACGGATGACAACAATGTCCAGGGATTCTAGCGCTTACACGTCAAACTTCAAGTATCACTTTAACTTTACTTACTAGCGGTAACCGTAGTCGGAGCCATGGCGAGTGCACGCTTGGCTTCGATGAAGGTTTTGCTCCAGTAGCTGTCACCCAGGTTATCGACCCGAACACCACCACTGCGGCGGCTGCTGGAGTGGATAAATTGGTTATCGCCCAGGTAGATACCGGCGTGACTGACACGACCGCGGCCACTGGTACTAAAGAAAAGCAGATCACCGGGCTTGAGGTTGTTGCGCGCGACCAACGGTGCATTCACGTTGATCATCTCGCGTGTAGAGCGCGGCAGATTCATGCCGGCTTCTTCACGAAACAGGTAGCCAATGAAACCACTGCAATCAAAACCGGCTTCCGAGGTGCCGCCGAAACGGTAACGGGTACCGATCAAGGACATGCCGCGCTCAAGGATACTATCGGCCAGAAGAGGCAGTTGGTAAGGCTTGCTGTCAGAGAACTCGGCGAGTTCTTTTTCGGTTGCCACCTCTTCTTCATAAACAGAAGCAGACTGTGCAGCAACGAACTTTGCCTGATTTTGAACCTGTGGTTTTTGCTGTTCTGCCACCTGCTGAGGGTGGGAGGCGCAACCAAACAACAGGGTAACGAGTGCGAGAGGCACGAGGGGTGCGAAGCGATTTAGCATGGGCACGACCGTGGCTGATGTGTAAAGAAGCCGAGACTATGCCCTCTATCACATCGATTTGCAAATTCAATCGCGATCTATGTGACTTATCGTTTCGACTATGCCATCTAAGCCGTGATTCCATTTTTCGGTTCAGTTGCGTAGCCCCTCGGGCTCAAACGCAGGTTTTCTGACGCCTTGAAAATGCCGACACACGGGAAATCAAGACCTTACCAGCCCAAAGTTTCTTTCAGGAAAGGGATCGTCAATTTTCTTTGTGCCTGCAAGGAAGCCTGGTCGAGTTGCTCAAGCAAATCGAACAGCGCGCTCATGCTGCGAGTGCCACGGGTGAGGATAAAGTGCCCGACTTCGTCGGTCAGGTGCAGGCCACGACGGGAAGCGCGCAGTTGCAACGCACGCAGCTTGTCCTCATCGGATAACGGGCGCATCTGGAAGATCAACGCCAGGGTCAGGCGCGACTTGAGGTCAGCCAGCTTCACCGGCAGTTCACGCGGCGAGGTGGACGCAGCGATCAGCAAGCGCCGGCCGCTATCGCGCAAGCGGTTGAACAGATGAAACAGCGCCTCTTCCCACTCCGGCTTGCCGGCCACTGCCTGCAGGTCGTCGAGACACACCAGTTCATATTGCTCAAGGTTATCGAAGATGCCGATCCCGCGGTCCATCAACTCGGCCAAGGGCAGGTAGACCGCCGGCTCGCCCGTCTGCTCGAAACGCAGGCACGCGGCCTGCAGCAGATGGGTACGCCCCACGCCATGCTTGCCCCACAGATAGATCAGGCTTTCAGTCCACCCGGCGTCGGCTTCGCAAAGCCGCTCCACATAGCCGAGTGCAGCGGCATTGGCGCCTGGGTAGTAGTTGATAAAGGTAGCGTCATCACGCAGACGCACACCTAGGGGCAGCTGAATCGGTTTCATGCTGACTGAACGGCTCCCATCGAACCGTTAGTGGCCTCTATGTAAAGTTTGCAAAGTTTATACCCGTGACGCCGGGCGCACAATGCAGCAGACCACAAGCAAAATCAAAGGTTTGCGTTAACCCGGAGGTTTTACGCAGTTTGTTTGACGCACCCCGGGGCCAGAAACAACAAACCCGGCCTGGACCGGGTTTGTGACACCGCGATTACAACTCGGGCTCATCCACCCCGGTATACACGTCCGAATCCTTGTACAGGTCGTGCACATGGCGCACCAGCACCATGATCACCGCCGCCACCGGCAGCGCCAACAGGATGCCGGTAAAGCCGAACAGCTCGCCACCCGCCAAAATCGCAAAGATCACTGCCACCGGGTGCAGGCCGATTCGATCGCCCACCAGCAGTGGCGTCAGCACCATGCCTTCCAAGGCCTGGCCCACCATGAACACTGCGACAATCCCCAGCATCGGGTACAGGTCGCCGCCGAACTGGAACAGCCCGGCCACCAGCGCCGCGCCGATGCCGATCACAAAGCCCATGTAGGGCACGATGGCCGCCAGGCCCGCGATCAAGCCGATCAACAGCCCCAGCTCCAAGCCGATCGCCATCAGGCCGGCAGCGTAAATCACCCCCAGGGCCAGCATCACCAGCAACTGGCCACGCACGAACGCACCCAATACCTCATGACACTCCGCTGCCAGGGAAACAACACGTTCTTCCCGGTCGCGGGGGAGCAGGCTGCGGATCTTGGCCATCATGATGTCCCAGTCTCGCAGCAGGTAGAACGCCACCACCGGGATCAGCACCAGGTTGGTCAACCAGCCGATCAGCGCCAGGCTCGATGCAGTCGCCTGGCTGAGCACCACCGTAACGATATCGGTGGTCTTGTCCATGTGCTCGCTGATGGCTGCCTTGACCTTGTCGAACTTCCAGAAGCCATCCGCCAGCCCGAACTTGGACTGGGCCCACGGCATCGCCGTGTGCTGCAACCAGTCGAGCATCTGCGGCGCCAGCTCATAGAGGCGAAACAGCTGCTTGGCCAACATCGGCACCAATATCAACACCAGCGCCGTGATGATCAACGTGAACAGCGCAAACACCGTGATCACGCCCCAGGTGCGCGACATGCCGACTTTTTCCAGGCGATCCACCACCGGATCGAACAGGTAGGCGAGCAGCAGCGCCACCAGGAACGGCGTCAGGATCGAATGCAGCAAGAACACAAAAACGCACAGCAGGACAATCCCGCCAAGCCACACCCAACGACGCGTATCCGCCATAAACCACTCCATCTGTTTTTTACGCCCTTCTTCTATATAGAAGGAGGAACACTATTTACCAACGAAAACGCAATTGCGCCTGGGGCTCAGGTGCAACAGCCGGTTGCGTGCCATCGATCACGGCTGGCTGGGCCGGGGCTTCGCCAGCAGGAATTTCCTGCAGCTTGGCCAGGCTCAATTGGGTGCGCAGTTGTTCGGCGCTGCCATTGACGCGATACACAATCCGGTTGCCATCCACCCACTGCGGCTGGCCGCCAAAGGGCTCCAGCAAACGACCCAGGGCGGCGTAGCGCTCAAGGTTCATGCCTTGTACCTCAAGCAGTTGCTCAGTGCTCACGCCCGGCTTGACCGCAAAGCGTGGCGCCAGCTTTTGGCTGACCGCCAGCAATACCGCATCGGCGAGCGCGGCAGTGTCAGCGCCTTGGGCGGTGCCCTCCTCAGCCTTGTCGCCCAGCCACAGGCGCCATTTGGCCTGCCATTGACTGCCTTCCTGGCGCGCATGCACCGCCAGCAAAGCATCGGCACCGTAACGCTCGGAGGCTGCGCGCAAAGGCGTGGCGTCGGGGCTTTCAAGATTCGGCGCGGTGGCGACTACCTGTTCATCCAGGTCTCCCAACGGCAAGCGCAGCGGCAGACCCCTGTGTTGCGCGGCTCGGCGCAGGGCCTGGGCAACGGCCTGGCCATCGCCGACCAGGCTGCTGCCTTCAGTTGAATCGTTCAGCCACCAACCCAGGATCGACGGCCGGTTGCTGCCCCAGATCGACAGGCCCGCATCCCGCAAGGCGCGGTCGGTGCTGACCGGGTCGAAGTCTACTTGCAGGCTTTCCGGCGGGCCGGCGTCGTAGCCGTACTGGCTGATGATTTGTTGCGGGTCTTTGCGGATCGCTGCCAGGCCCGGGCCATCGGCGGCCTTGGCGTCGCCGGTCAGGCGGATCACCAGGGTCTGCACGGCACGCTGGGTGGCTTGGTCGCGCTCTTGGGGCGACTGGCTGCTGACTGGTTCAAGTACTTGATAGAGGCCATTGAGGGTTTCGGCATGACTCGCCAGGCTGACCAACGACAAGCAGCCTACAAAGAAGAATTTACACAGACGCATGGAAGATTCCCGAACGACAAATTTAGCGGTTGGAACAGACCGCGTGATCTCGGTTTGGCAAGGCTGTGACACAGCGACCGGTAAAACATTCACAGGGTCCCGGTAAGTTTTCATACTGTCATAACGCTAGCGAGCTCAAGGCTATACCTTAATACGCACGATTACCGGCCCGATTTGCATTTTTTTGAGCTCATATGCCCTGCCCGTCGGCCCGAGGATGGCCGCTGCCCCTCAAGCCTGATAAAATCGCGCGCCTTCGCAGACCGTCAACGGCAGGGCCCTTTCCAAAAGCCCCCGCCCGCCCGGTCGTTACCCAGAAATCCCCCCTAAAGGCCTGGATCATGAGCAAGCAACCCTCCCTGAGCTACAAGGACGCCGGTGTAGACATCGACGCCGGTGAAGCATTGGTCGAACGCATCAAGAGCGTCGCCAAGCGCACTGCGCGCCCTGAAGTCATGGGTGGCCTGGGCGGTTTTGGCGCCCTCTGCGAAATCCCGGCCGGCTACAAGCAGCCTGTACTGGTGTCCGGCACCGACGGCGTGGGCACCAAGCTGCGCCTGGCCCTGAACCTGAACAAGCACGACAGCATCGGCATCGATCTGGTCGCCATGTGCGTCAACGACCTGGTGGTGTGCGGCGCCGAGCCGCTGTTCTTTCTCGACTACTACGCCACCGGCAAGCTCAATGTCGAGACCGCGACCCAGGTCGTGACCGGCATCGGCGCCGGCTGCGAGTTGTCGGGTTGCTCCCTGGTCGGCGGTGAAACCGCTGAAATGCCAGGCATGTACGAAGGCGAAGACTACGACCTGGCCGGCTTCTGTGTCGGTGTGGTGGAAAAAGCCGAGATCATCGACGGCTCCAAAGTAGCTGCTGGTGACGCCCTGCTCGCCCTGCCATCGTCCGGCCCGCACTCCAACGGCTACTCGCTGATCCGCAAGATCATCGAAGTGTCCGGCGCCGACATCGAGAACATCCAGCTCGACGGCAAGCCACTGACCGACCTGCTGATGGCGCCGACCCGCATCTACGTCAAGCCACTGCTCAAGCTGATCAAGGACACCGGCGCCGTCAAGGCCATGGCCCACATTACCGGTGGCGGCCTGCTGGACAACATCCCGCGCGTACTGCCAAAAGGCGCCCAGGCGATTGTCGACGTGGCCAGCTGGCAGCGCCCGGCTGTCTTCGATTGGCTGCAGGAAAAAGGCAACGTCAACGAAACCGAAATGCACCGCGTGCTGAACTGCGGCGTAGGCATGGTGATATGCGTTGCGCAGGAACACGTTGAAACCGCACTGAACGTGCTGCGTGAAGCCGGCGAGCAACCTTGGGTCATTGGCCAGATCGCCACTGCTGCCGAAGGCGCAGCCCAGGTTGAACTGAAGAACCTCAAGGCTCACTGATGCCCCAGACCTGTGATGTCGTGGTGCTGCTTTCCGGCACCGGCAGTAACTTGCAGGCCCTGATCGACAGCACGCGCACCGGCGACAGCCCGGTGCGCATCGCTGCGGTGATTTCCAACCGCAGCGACGCCTACGGTCTGCAACGCGCCCGTGACGCGGGTATCGATACTCGCTCCCTGGATCATAAGGCGTTCGACGGTCGCGAGGCCTTCGACAGCGCCTTGATCGAACTGATCGACGCCTTCAACCCCAAACTCGTGGTCCTTGCGGGTTTCATGCGCATCCTCAGCGCAGATTTCGTCCGGCACTACGAAGGGCGCCTGCTCAATATCCACCCTTCCCTGCTGCCCAAGTACAAAGGCATGCACACCCACCAGCGCGCCCTCGACGCCGGCGACAGTGAGCATGGCTGCAGCGTGCACTTTGTGACCGAGGAACTCGATGGCGGGCCTCTGGTCGTACAGGCAGTGGTTCCGGTAGAGTCAGGCGACTCGGCGCAGACGCTTGCGCAACGGGTTCATACCCAGGAACACAGGATTTACCCGCTGGCTGTTCGCTGGTTTGCCGAAGGACGGTTGATTCTTGGCGACCAGGGTGCATTATTGGACGGCCAGTTACTCGCGGCCAGCGGCCACTTGATTCGAACCTAGGAGATTTTATGCGTCGCGCCCTGCTTTTCGCTTTTGCGCTGTTCGCTTTGCCTGCCGTACAAGCGGCAGACCTTCACCCCTTCTCCGTCAGCTACACCGCCGACTGGAAACAACTGCCCATGAGCGGTTCGGCTGAACGCAGCCTGAGCAAGAATGGCGACGGTACCTGGACCTTGAATTTCAAGGCCTCGATGATGATTGCCAGCCTGACCGAAACCAGTGTGATCCTGTTCGACAAGGACACCCTGCAACCCAAGAGCTACAGCTTCGAACGCGGCGGCCTGGGCAAGGCGAAGAAGATCAACCTGGACTTCGACCAGAGCGCCAAGAAAGTCACCGGCTTTGAAAACAAAGACCCGGTCAATGTCACGCTCGAAAGCGGCATGCTCGACAAGTCCACCTACCAGCTTGCCCTGCAACGCGATGTTGCCGCCGGCAAGAAGAGCATGAGCTACCGCGTGGTTGAAGGTACAGATACCGATACCTACGACTTCCGCGTGATCGGCTCGGAAAAGGTCCAGACCAAGGTCGGTTCGATCGACGCGATCAAGGTCGAGCGCGTGCGCGACCCGTCGCAGAGCAAGCGCATCACACAGATGTGGTTTGCCAAGGACCAGGGCGGCATTCTGGTTGCCCTGCGTCAGGTCGAGACTGACGGCAAGGAATACAACATCATGCTGCAGGATGGCACCGTTGACGGTAAGGCCGTCAAAGGCAGCTGATTGCTGATGCACCGAAAAGAGCCTCGCTGAATGCGGGGCTTTTTTTTGCCTGGGATTTTTAGGGGACGACACTCCCGCTATCGCAGGCAAGCCAGCTCCCACGGTGGAATGCATTCCAAGGTGGGAGCTGGCTTGCCTGCGATAGCGGTGCCGAGGTCAACCTAGCCAACCTGAACATGAAACTTTTGTCATAAAGCCGCTGCGATGGCGACGCAATGCCTTGGTTTACAAGGCTTGCAGCATTGTTGCGTTCCCCGCAATGAATTATTGCGCGCAAAATCAGTTTACTTAGCAAGCTAACAAATCATATAACAGAGGCCTGCGACGACTTGCCGCAGATCAACCAGAGATTGGAGCAAGCAGATGACTGTAAAAGTAACTGAACGCGACGATGAACATATGTCCCATGAAGCAGTAGGCCACGGGATTCACATCTGGGATGTCCATCAGCAAGACGTATTGGTCGGCATGTTTCACAACGAGAGCGACGCCCACAACTATAAAAACGAGCTCGAAACTCTCGAACTGCAACGCCAGGCAAAAAGCTCCTGAAGCTCTGAAATCATGTGGACGCCCGGCCCACGCAGCCGGGCCGTTTACGAGAAACCGCGCCTTTGGGGCGCGGTTTTTTTGTCAATAATCGCCATAAATTAATGTAACAAAAACACACACAAATAATGATTCTCGATATCATTCGTTCGCTTTTCATTCAGGCTCACGAATCAGGGAATCAATTAGATGCATGGAAATAGCAGCAAGCCAGAAAACGCGTTACTGGAACGCTGGAGCGAAGCACTTGCCACTGCGCAATTTAAGGCCAGCCACGTCAGCCTCGAAGCCCTGATCAATACGCTGGCACCTGCCGCCGAACGTAGCTTCCAACGCCTGATCCAAGCATTGTTTCGTGAAAGCCTGCTGGACCCCAGCACTCTCCTTTATGACGAACATGGCCATTGCTCGCTGACACTGGCTTGCCAGGCCCGATTGCGTTTCGAACATTTGCACCCTGGCCGCATGGCAAGCTGGGACCTGCGTGGCGAAGTCATCCTGTTGCGCGAAGGCCAGCCCGAACAGAAAATCCAGTTCCCCTCACAGTTGTTGACGTTGCTTAACGCCAGCCTCGAGTCGCCTGCCGACCGGGAAGTGCTCAACCGCCTCAACGTAGAGATCGACGACAGCTTCATCAACGACACCTTGTGCCTCGCCTTCCATGAGCAATGGACGCTCAAGCTGCATGCGTCAATGGACCCGGTGCATCAAGACAACCTGCTGAGTCATCTCAAGAACAGCCCGAGCGTTATCAACCCGACTTCCGTGCTTGAACAGTGGGGAACATTGGGTCACCCATGGCACCCCAACTACAAGACCAAGCTGGGCCTGAATACCGCACAAGTCATCAACTATTCGCCGGAGTTCGAAGCACGCTTCCCGGTGCTGCTGTGCGCGCTGCATCGCCAGTTTGCCCATGTCGAAAAGTTGGCCGGTACCGCCGACTACTGGCAGTGGTGGAGCGAGCACTTCCCGCAGGCAGCACGGCAATTGACCGCAGCCCTGCAAGCGCAGGGCCTTCAGGCAGACGATTATCTGCCGTTGCCTGCCCACCCTTGGCAGGCACGCCAGGAGTTGCCTCAACTGTTCGCCAACGAAATCGGCGACAAACTGCTGGTGCTGACCGATATCGTCGCGTTTACTGCCCACCCCACCATGTCATTCAGAACCGTGTTGCCTGAAGGCCGTCGCGATGCACCGATGGTCAAACTGCCCGTGTCACTGCGCCTGACCAGCGTACAGCGCACCGTATCGCCGCGTTCAGCGCGCATGGGCCCACGGATCAGCCATCTGCTGCTGAGCATCCTGGAACGCGAGCCTGCGATTCAAAAATGCCTGAACATCGTTCCCGAGCGGATCGGTGTGCATTTCCAGCCACAACCGGCCAATGACGAGCACTCCCGCCACTTGGCGGTGCTCTATCGCGACAATCCCCAGAGCCAGCTCCAGCCGGACGAAATGGCCGTGCCGGTGGGCAGCCTGTTTGCCATTGATCAACACGGCCAGCCGCTGCTGCGCCAATGGGTGCGCCTGAGCCAAGGCAAGGATGACGCGGCGGCCATGCTCGCCTTCTTCCATGATTACGCGGCGATCAGTGTGCCGGCGCTGCTGGGCATGTATTTACGCTACGGCATCGCTTTTGAGGCCCATCAACAGAACTCCTTCATGGTGATGGCCGCAGACGGACAATTGAGCCGTCTTCTGTTGCGCGACTTCGGCGATATCCGAATCGACCGCAAAACCTTGCACGCCCACGGCCTGGACATTGAACTGCACGACCCGAAGATGACGCTGTACGACGACGCAGGTTTCGTACGGGACAAGCTGCTGCACACCGTTTTCATGTGCCATCTGGGCGAGCTCATCCTGCTTGCCGCGCGCCACTTCGACATCCCCCAGGCGCTGCTCTGGAATGAACTGTCAGCTCAGGTCAGCCAGTGTTTTGACGACATGCGCTCGCAGGTTGATCCGCAGCGCTGGGCCACCGAGCGCGAAGCACTGCTGGAGCAAGCATGGCCGGCCAAGTCGTTCATGCGCATGCGCCTGCTGGAGAGTCATGCCGATATCGTCGGGCGGTTGCCTAACCCGTTGAGCGCGGCCGCCAATGCCGACTAACAACACAGCGCTGCGGCTGCTGGTGGTGATTCAGTTGGTGTCGATGGGGGCGATGGAAATGAGCGGCCCGTTCTGGCCGCTGCAAATCCAGAAGTTGCTGGGCACTGCAAATGCCCAGTACACCGGCCTGCTGTCTTCGCTGGTGTATGCCGGGCCGATGATGGCAGCGATGATTCTCACACCCATGTGGGGGAAGCTGGGCGACCGTACCGGCCATAAGCCCATGATCATCCGCGCATTGCTGGCACTGGCGGTGTGCCAGGCGCTGGCTGCGATAACGCCTGATCCGTGGTGGCTGGTGGTCATCCGCGTGGTGCAAGGTGCGTTGGCCGGCTTCATTGCAGCGGCCCAAGCCTACGCACTGGCCTGCTGCGGCGAGGGTGGGCGCGGGCACATTCTTGCCAGGCTGCAATCAGCCACCGCTGTAGGCTCCCTGGCCGGACCGGTATTGGGCGGCTGGCTCATGGACATATCCGGTTTCGCATTGCTGTGCTACAGCGCCACCGTCGTCTGCCTGTTGTGCGCGATAATCAGCGCGTTTTTACCCAGCGACTCACCACGATCGAGACCTGCCCGCACGTCCAAGCCTGCCGCACTCCCCAGAGGCTGGATTGGCGCGATGCTGGGGATCATCGTATTGATCCAGGCAGCCAGGATGATGCCGCAACCGTTTTACGCCTTATATGTCGCCCAGGTTTTGCACGCGCCCGCGTGGCTGATCGGCGCCAGCTATGGCGCCAGTGCCTTGACCCTGGCACTGTCCGCGCCGTTGTGGGGCCGCCTGTTCGATCGACATCAGCCAGCCCATACGCTGCGCATCATCGAGTGGGTCACCTGGGCCTGCGCGCTCACGCTGGCCTGCACGGCGCTGGCCAGTGAGTGGTTGGGGTTCATCGCCAGCAGGCTGCTGTGGGGCGTGTGGCAGGGGGCTTTGTTGCCCGTGGCCTACACACTGATCGCCACTACCGTAGCGCACAGCCAGCAGGGTTTTGCCCTGGGCATGGGCAACAGCGCCGCGAAAGCTGGTGCGCTGTGCGGCGCATTGTTGGGCGGTATCGGCATGGGGTGGGTAGGCCTGGCACACAGCTTCTGGCTGGTCGCACTGACCTATGCCTTGGCCGCCGTGAGTATCCGCGCCATCCGTTCGTTTGCGCGAGCGCCTGAGACATCCGATTTTTCTGTCAATACTTCTAATAACTCTGAGACATGATCATGAACACATCGCAATGGGCAGTACTGCTGCCACTTCTTGGGTCAATAAGTGCCCCTGCCTGGGCCGATCAGACAGAGCAGACACAGGCAGCCCCGACCAGTCTGCAACTGCAGACGACAGTGGTATCGGCCACGCGCAGCGAAACCAGCATTGCGCAGATTCCAGGCTCAGTGCAGGTGATCAATGAAGCGCAAATCCGCCAGCAGACCGGGGCAGGACGTCGGGTTGCAGATATCCTCGGCCAACTGGTGCCTGGCATTGCCCCTTCCAGCGGCGGCATGAGCAACTTCGGCCAGACGCTTCGCGGGCGCAATACCCTGATCCTGATCGACGGGGTTTCGCAAAACGCCACGCGCGATAACTTCCGCCAGCTCAACAGCGTGGCACCGGAAAGCATCGAGCGTATCGAAGTGATCTCCGGCGCCAGCAGCGTCTACGGCGCAGGCGCATCGGGCGGCATCATCAACATCATCACCAAACGCAACCAAGGTGAAGACCTGGCGTTCAGCAGCAAGATCGGCATGACCGCCGGCAACAACCTCAGCCACAAGGGGTTCGCTTACCAGGCGTTCCAAAGCGCCACCGGGCGCAAAGGCCCGGTGGACTGGTACCTCTCGGGCAACACCGTGCAGCGCAACGATCAGTTCGACGGTAATGGCAAGCGCATTCCCCAGGACACGTCCCAGGGCAGCAACATGGACACCGATACCTACGACCTGCAAGGTCGCTTCGGCTATGAGCTTGATGACGACAAGAAGATCAGCCTGTCGCTGCAAGACTACAAGGACGAACAAGACACCCGCTACACCAAGAACCCCCGCATCACCAGCAACGCAGTCGCCGTAAAAGGCCTGGACCTGGGCGACCAACCCTACACCCACAACCAGGCGGTCAACCTCAACTACGCCGACAAGGATTTCTACGGCCAGGGCCTGCAGATCGAAAGCTACTGGCGGCGGGCCGACGCCCTGTTCTTTCCAGACCTGTCCCGAGGCCGGGCAGGCGTGTCAGATAACAACAGCGTGCAGGACGTCTACGGCCTGCGTGCAGCGGTCGATACCCAGATGCCGGACATCGGCCCGGCAACGGGCAACCTGGTATGGGGCGCGGACTACGACCATGAAACCTCACGCCAGCGTGGCGACCAATACCGGGTCAATGGCCTGACCTACACGAAAACCGGTACCACGTTCGAACTGGGTCCAGATATCGAGACCACCACCAAAGCCATCTTTGGCCAGCTCTCCTACGACATCGACAACTGGACCTTGCGCGGTGGCGTACGTCGCGAATGGATTGAAAGCAAGGTCTCCGACAGCATCGCATACGGCGAAATCGTCCAGACCGGCAACCGCGCGACACTGCCCGGCGGCACGCTCAAATACGATGACACGCTCTATAACCTCGGTGCGGTGTACCACCTGACCGACAACCAGGATGTGTTCGTCAACTTCAGCCAGGGCTTTTCCCTGCCGGATATCCAGCGCTTCCTGCGTGACGTGAACAGCAAATACGATATCCAGGACCTCAATGCCCAGGCCTTGAAGGTCGACAGTTACGAGCTGGGCTGGCGTGGCGACTGGGACAAGTGGCAGGCCAGTGTCACCGCGTACGAAAACACCTCGGATGTCACGCAGTTCTATGATGCCAATGATCGTGTGCTGCGCCTGATCAATCAGAAAGAACGCGTGCGTGGCGTCGAAACCGGCCTGACCTATAACATCAGCGACCAATGGTCCGTCGGCGGTACTTACGCTTACGCCAAAGGCGAGACCCAGCAGAACGGCAAGTGGATCGACCTGCCTGCCACCCGCATCTCCCCCGCCAAGACCACAGCCTTTGTCGGCTATGAGCGTGACGACTACAGCCTGCGCTTGCAGGGTATGCGCCTGGCCAATTATGACGCGGCGGCCAAAGACAACAACGGCCGCGATATCCAGGGCTACACCCTGGTCGACCTGCTGGGCTCGGTAAGGCTACCGGTAGGCCGCCTCGAAGGTGCGGTGTACAACCTCACCAACCGCAACTACCAAAACATGTTCGCCCAGGCCAACGCCCGCGCACCGTACCCGAATGCCGAGGGTCGTACCTTCAGCCTGAGTTACGCAGTGGATTGGTAACCGGCTGGTGCTGCACGCTTAAAACACAAACCCCGCCTTTTGGCGGGGTTTGTCATTTCCAGCGGCTTACCACATCAGATCATCAGGGATCTGGTAAGCGGCGTACGGATCGTCTTCATCCGGCACCTGGCTTTCGGTGAGGATGTTGAGCTGCACGATACGCTCCGGAGCGCGCTCCTGGATTTTGAGCGCCGCTTCGCGCGGGATCACCTCGTAGCCGCCACCGTGGTGCACGATCGCCAGGGAGCCGTTGCTCAGCTTGTTGCGCATCAGCGTGTTGACCGACAGGCGCTTGACCTTCTTGTCATCCACGAAGTTGTAGTAGTCCTCGGTGGTCAGCTTGGGCAGGCGCGAGGTCTCGATCAGTTGCTTGACCTGGGCGGTACGCGCCTTGGCCTCGGCTTTTTCCTGCTGCTGACGGTTCAGCTCCTGGTCACGCTTGACCTTCTCGGCGTGTGCCTCAGCGGCCAGGCGCGCCTGGGTATCATCGACTTCGGCCTGGCCCTTGTGGACCAGGCGCTGCTGTTTCTGTTTCTCTTTGCCGACCTGCTTGGCCTGCTTTTGGTTGACCAGACCTGCTTTGAGCAACTGGTCGCGAAGGGAAAGGCTCATGGTGCTTACTCACTTAGGCAACTGCTCAACCGCAGCTGGACACATTCTTTTCCTGACGTTTGGCTTCACCCCAGAGGGCGTCCAACTCTTCGAGGGTGCAATCTTCTATGGGTTGGTGTGTATCGCGCAATGCCTGTTCGATAAATCGGAAACGTCGTTCGAACTTGGCATTGGCACCGCGCAAGGCAGTTTCCGGGTCGACCTTGAGGTGACGGGCCAGGTTGACCGCGGCAAACAGCAGGTCGCCGACTTCATCGGCGATGGCCGCCGCATCGTTATCGGCCATGGCTTCGAGCACTTCGTCCAACTCTTCGCGCACGTTGTCCACCACCGGCAACGCGGAAGGCCAGTCGAAACCAACCTGGCTGGCGCGCTTTTGCAATTTGGCCGCACGGGACAACGAGGGTAAGGCGGTGGGCACATCATCGAGTAGGGAGAGTTGCTCGGGAACGTCGGACTTTTCTGCGCGCTCCTCAGCTTTGATCTGCTCCCAGCGCTCCTTGACCTGTTCTTCGCTCAACTGCGGGATATCCAGCGGTGCGTACAGGTCGCCGGTTGGGAACACGTGAGGATGCCGGCGAATCAACTTACGAGTGATGCTGTCGATCACGCCGGCAAATTCGAAGCGCCCTTCTTCCCGGGCCAGTTGGCTGTAATACACCACCTGGAACAGCAGATCGCCCAGTTCGCCTTGCAGATGGTCAAAGTCGCCGCGCTCGATGGCGTCGGCCACTTCATAGGCCTCCTCCAGCGTGTGCGGGACGATGGTCGCGTAGGTTTGCTTGATGTCCCACGGGCAGCCGTACTGCGGGTCGCGCAGGCGGCTCATCAGGTGCAGCAGGTCTTCGAGTGAATACATCGTATCTCTTTCCGCTGAAAATCCAATGTGGGAGCTGGCTTGCCTGCGATGCTTGCGACTCGGTGCTTCAGTTAAACCGAGGTGATGCTATCGCAGGCAAGCCAGTTCCCACAGAAAACAACTCCACATGTCAGTCGGCTGTCATCCTGCTAATCATGGGGTGCGGTTGCGCCGGGTTTCGATGATGTTCGGCAACTGGGAAATCCGCCCCAGCAACCGTCCCAGTGCGTCCAGCCCCGGAATCTCGATGGTCAGGGACATCAATGCAGTGTTGTCTTCCTTGTTCGAACGGGTGTTGACCGCCAGCACGTTGATCCGCTCGTTGAGCAGCACTTGCGAGACGTCACGCAGCAAGCCGGAACGGTCGTAGGCACGGATGATGATGTCGACAGGGTAAGTGAGCACCGGCACCGGACCCCAGCTGACCTGGATGATCCGCTCCGGTTCGCGCCCGCCCAGTTGCAGCACCGAGGCGCAATCCTGGCGGTGAATGCTCACGCCACGGCCCTGGGTGATGTAGCCGACAATGGCGTCGCCCGGCAACGGCTGGCAGCAGCCGGCCATTTGCGTCATCAGGTTGCCCACGCCCTGGATCTGGATATCGCCACGCTTGCCCGGCTTGTAGCCAGTGGCTTTGCGCGGGATCAGCTCCAGCTGTTCGTTGCCGCGCTCCGGCTCGACCAGTTGCTGGGCCAGGTTGACCAGTTGCGCCAGGCGCAGGTCGCCCGCGCCGAGGGCGGCGAACATGTCTTCGGCGATCTTCATGTTGGCCTTTTCGGCCAGCTTGTCGAAGTCCACCTGAGGCAGGCCCAGGCGCGCCAGTTCGCGTTCAAGCAAGGTCTTGCCAGCGGCGACGTTCTGGTCACGTGCCTGCAGCTTGAACCAGTGGACGATCTTCGCCCGCGCCCGCGAGGTGGTGATGTAGCCCAGGTTCGGGTTCAGCCAGTCGCGGCTCGGCGTGCCGTGCTTGCTGGTGATGATCTCGACCTGTTCACCGGTTTGCAGGCTGTAGTTGAGCGGCACGATGCGCCCGTTGATCTTGGCGCCGCGGCAGTTATGCCCGATTTCGGTGTGCACGCGGTAGGCGAAGTCCAGCGGCGTGGCGCCCTTGGGCAAGTCGATGGCGTGGCCGTCAGGCGTGAAGATATAGACCCGGTCCGGCTCGATATCCACCCGCAGTTGTTCGGCCAGGCCGCCGATGTCGCCGAGCTCCTCGTGCCATTCCAGCACTTGGCGCAGCCAGGAAATTTTCTCTTCGTACTGGTTGGACCCGGCCTTGACGTCGGTGCCCTTGTAGCGCCAGTGCGCACACACCCCCAGCTCGGCTTCTTCGTGCATGGCGTGGGTGCGGATCTGCACTTCCAGCACCTTGCCTTCAGGGCCGATTACCGCCGTGTGCAGCGAGCGATAGCCGTTTTCCTTGGGGTTGGCGATGTAGTCGTCGAATTCCTTGGGAATGTGCCGCCACAGCGTGTGGACGATACCCAGCGCGGTGTAGCAGTCGCGCATTTCCGGCACCAGCACGCGCACCGCACGCACGTCGTAGATCTGGCTGAAGGCCAAGCCCTTGCGCTGCATTTTGCGCCAGATGGAATAGATGTGCTTGGCGCGGCCGCTGATATCGGCGTCCACGCCGGTAGCCTGCAACTCCGAACGCAACTGGCCCATCACGTCGCTGATAAAGCGCTCGCGATCCAGGCGCCGCTCGTGCAGCAACGTGGCGATCTGTTTGTATTGGTCGGGCTCAAGGTAGCGAAAGGACAAATCCTCCAGCTCCCACTTGATATGGCCGATGCCCAGGCGATGGGCCAGTGGCGCGTAGATGTCGAAGACTTCGCGGGCCACACGGTTGCGCTTTTCATCATCGGCGGTCTTCACCGCACGGATCGCGCAGGTACGCTCGGCCAGCTTGATCAGCGCGACGCGCACATCGTCGACCATCGCTACCAGCATTTTGCGCAGGTTTTCTACCTGGCCCTGGGTGCCCAGCACCATGGACTGACGCGGGCTGAGGCTGGCACTGATGGCGGCCATGCGCAGCACGCCGTCGATCAGCTTGGCCACCACCGCGCCGAAACGCTGGCTGACCAGAGGCAACGCAATGTGCCCTTCGCGCACGCCGCGATAGAGCACGGCGGCGATCAGCGAATCCTGGTCCAACTTGAGATCGGCGAGGATCTCGGCGATTTCCAGGCCAGTGCGAAAACTTGAAGTGCCTTCGGCCCACAGGTTCTTGGCCGCATTGTCTTGCTGTTCAGACTCACGAGCGAACTCGCAGGCTGCTTTCAAGGCTTCACGGTCCAGTGCCGGGTCGACACTGACGGCATGATCCAGCCATGCCTCGAGATTGATACTGCCGTCGGTGTTGATCGGCTGGTGTGCTCTCACCTGTACCATCTTGCTTACCTTCCCTACGACGCACCTTCGATGCGCCAAAATCATCGCCGACTTTACTGCGAGCTCCGTGGCAGTGTTCAGGCCCTGGAGAACGCAGGCCAGTCGGATTAAACGGGCATCCTAGCCCGCTTCAAATAACGCCATGGCCTCGACATGCGCGGTCTGCGGAAACATGTCGAGGATCCCGGCACGCTTTAGCCGGTAGCCTTGCTTGACCAACTCAACCGTGTCCCGCGCCAGCGTGGCTGGGTTGCAGGACACATACACCAGGCGCTTGGCCCCCAAGGCTGCAAGTTTGCGCACAACCTCCAGGGCACCATCGCGGGGTGGGTCCAAGAGTACCGCAGAAAAGCCCTGTTTGGCCCATTCTGCGTCGGTCAAAGGCTGGGACAAATCGGCCTGAAAAAACTGTGCGTTATGCAAATGGTTGCTGACGGCATTGAGGGCCGCACGGTCCACCATGGCCTGTACGCCCTCCACCGCCACCACTTCGCGTACGTGGCGAGCCAGTGGCAGGGCGAAGTTGCCCAGGCCGCAAAACAGGTCCAGTACCCGTTCGTCGGCTTGTGGCGCCAGCCATTGCAGCGCTTGGGCGACCATCGCCTGGTTGACCCCGGCGTTGACCTGCACAAAGTCGCCCGGCCGGTACGCCAGCTCCAGATCCCACGCCTCCAAACGGAAGCCCAAGGCCTGACCCGGCTCGACGGGCTCCGGCTGCCCTTCCCCGTGCAGCCACAATTGGGCGTCATGGAAGGTGCAGAATTCCTTGAGGATCTGCAGGTCAGCCTCGGACAACGGCGCCATATGCCGCAGCAACACGGCGATGGACGAACCGCTGAACAACTCGACATGCCCCAACGCCTGCGGTTTACTCAAGCGACGCAGCATCGTTGGCAAACGCTGCATGATCGGTTGCAAGGCCTGTACCAGCACCGGGCAATCATCGATAGCGACGATGTCCTGACTGGCCACGGCGCGAAAACCCACTTCGAGTTTCTTTGCCTTGGCGTCCCAACGTACGGCCACACGGGCGCGGCGCCGATAACCGAACTCCGGCCCGCTCAACGGCGCTGCCCACTCCTGTGGCTCGACACCGGCCACCCGGGACAATTGCTCGGCAAGCATGCGCTGTTTCAGGGCAAGTTGTTCTTCATGGGGCAGGTGCTGCACGCTGCAACCGCCGCAGCGGCCAACATGGGCGCAGGGTGCCGGGCGACGCAACTCGCTGGCCTGGAACACCCGCTCGGTGCGCGCCTCGACCACTTTGCCATGGGCGCCCAACACCCGTGCTTCCACCTCTTCGCCGGCCAACGCACCGTTCACAAACCAGGTGCGGCCTTCAAAGAACACGATGCCCCGGCCATCATTGGCCAGACGCTCGATGGTCAGGCGCTGTTTCTTGCCCACGGGTATCTGTGGGGCCCGGCTGCCGCCCGTCGGTTGGAAGCGCAGGCCTCTCTCGTGCTTGGCCATCAGTTGGGTTCGTCGAAAATGCCGGTCGACAGGTAACGGTCGCCTCGGTCACAGATGATCGCGACGATCACCGCGTTTTCCACTTCTTTGGACAAGCGCAACATACCGGCCACGGCGCCACCGGAGGACACGCCGCAGAAGATGCCCTCTTCACGGGCCAGGCGGCGCGTGGTGTCTTCGGCTTCGCGCTGGGCCATGTCGATGATGCGGTCTACCCGCGTCGCGTTGTAGATCTTCGGCAAATACTCTTCGGGCCAACGACGAATACCCGGGATGGCCGCGCCTTCCATCGGTTGCAGGCCGACGATCTGGATCGCCGGGTTCTGCTCCTTGAGGTAGCGCGAGTTGCCCATGATGGTACCGGTGGTGCCCATGGAGCTGACGAAGTGAGTGATGGTGCCCTGGGTCTGGCGCCAGATCTCCGGGCCGGTGCTGGTGTAGTGCGCCTCGGGGTTGTCGCCATTGGCGAACTGATCGAGCACCACGCCACGGCCTTCGGCGGCCATGCGCTCGGCAAGATCACGGGCGCCTTCCATGCCTTCTTCCTGGGTCACCAGGATCAGCTGGGCGCCATAGGCGGTCATCGCCGCCTTGCGCTCGGCGCTGCCGTTGTCGGGCATGATCAGCACCATCTTGTAACCCTTGATCGCTGCGGCCATGGCGAGGGCGATCCCGGTGTTACCCGAGGTGGCTTCGATCAGGGTGTCGCCGGGTTGGATCTGCCCACGCAACTCGGCGCGGGCGATCATCGACAGCGCCGGGCGGTCTTTGACCGAGCCGGCCGGGTTGTTGCCCTCGAGTTTGAGCAACAGGGTATTGCTGGTTTCACCCGCCATGCGTTGCAAGCGGACCAGGGGCGTGTTGCCGACACAATCGGCGATTGTTGGGTACTGCAAGGTCATGGCGTATTCGCAATCCAGACTGCGGGGCGCACATCATACCGGGAAAGGCCGGCGGGCCATATCACGCAAAGTGTGGTGCTTATGGCTTAAAGGCATAAGCCGGGTTTATGTCGGGTCGCCATGGTTGCGCTGGAATACTTCATCGCCCATCGCAGCAATCTGCCCTTCGATCAGCGCTTCAAAGGGTTTGAGCAGTGGCTCGAAGGACGTCGGCGCTTCCAATACCTGCAACGCTTGCGTGATCGCTTCGACCGTCGACAAGGCGCCAGGCCCCGGCGCCTTGCGCAAGCGATAGCGGGAAACGCTGCCTTCAGCCAACGTCACCCGGGGCAATGCCGCCAGCAAAGGGTTGAGGTGCAGCAGTTTGCGCGCCTTGCGCCAGGTGCCATCGGGAACCACCAACAGCAGTGGCTGATCGTCAGGTGCGTAGGCGTGCAGCGGCTCGGCGTCATCCGCCGGAAACAACAGGCGTGCCCGATAGCCAGGCGGGTTCAATAGCGTCGCCAGGTCATCAAACACCTCCCCCACCACCAACTGCGCGTTGTTCAGGCCCAACGCCGCCAACCGTGCAGTATTGAGCGCATGGCCGACCTCGCTCGGGTGCTGCAACACCAACACACGAGTGCGGCTGTCAAGGTGGGGGATCAGCGCACAAAGGCAGTGCGTGGTCGGGCGCAGGCAGCGCGGGCAATGGGGTCGGGACATGGTGTTTTCAGGCCTGGTTGAGCTGGGTCTTGAGCAAATCGCGGAAGGTCTGGATCAGTGGCTCGCGGCTGCGGCCACGGCGCATGATCAGCGAAAACGGCGCCTGGTAGCCGAAAGTCGCCGGCAGCAAAACGCGCAGATCGCCCTTGTCAGCCCAGGCCTGGGCGTAGTGTTCGGGCAGGTAGCCAATATAAGCGCCCGACAGCACCAGAATCAGTTGCGCCTCCATACTTTCCACCGTGGCAGCGCTGTGCTTGAAGCCGTGGCGCGCCAACTCCGCCTGGCTCCAGTAACCCCGCCCGACCATGCGTTGCTGGGTGATCACTTGTTCCGGGATGCGCCGCTCGTTGAACAATGGGTGCCGGTTGCTGCAATACAACCAGTGCTGTTCGCGGTACAGCGGCATGTAGACCAGCCCGCTCATGCGGTTGGAGAACGCACCGATGGCCAGGTCCAGGCGGTTGTCCTGCACCCCCAGTTGCAATTCGTAGGGGCTCATCACCGACAGGTGCAAATGCACTGCCGGGTGCTCCAGGCTGTAGGCGCCAATCACTTCGGCGAACGGCAAGGCCTTGTCGCTGACGGTGGAGTCGAGAACTCCGAGCTTGAGGGTGCCGCGCAATTCGCCTTTCAACGCGGCGGCGTACTGCTCGAAACCTTCGAGTTCGCCCAACAGGCGCAGGGTTTCCTGATGAAACAGCTCGCCCTTGCTGGTCAGGCTGAAGCCGCCACGGCCACGATGGCACAGCACCAGGCCCAAGGCTGACTCGAGTTGGCTCATGTAGGTGCTGATGGCCGACGTCGACAGGTTGAGCTCATGCTGGGCGTTGGCAAACCCTTGGTGGCGCACGACGCTGACGAAGATGCGCAGGAGTTTCAGGTCGGGCAAGGCGTTGGCCATGGGGGCTCCAATGAAGCGTGACGCAGAGCATCACAGGATGCATCCCCACGCAGAGCGTGGGAACGATCAACTGTAGGAGCGAGCTTGCTCGCGAAAAACCTGAGGACGCCGCGTACATTCTAGGGCTGCGCATCATCGTTGACGTTTTTCGCGAGCAAGCTCGCTCCTACAGGGATCAGGGAGTTTAACTCAGGCTTTAGTTTAGAAAAATCTGAACTAAGTATTTGCCTCTGCCGATTCTTCCTAAGCCAGGCTTTTCGCAGAATCGGCCATCAATAAACAAAACAACGATGAGGCAATCCCGTGGACAAGATTTTCCACCAACCACTGGGCGGCAACGAAATGCCGCGCTTCGCCGGCATCGCCACCATGATGCGTCTTCCCCACCTGCAAACCGCCAAGGGCCTGGACGCCGCCTTCGTCGGCGTGCCTCTGGATATCGGCACCTCGCTGCGCGCCGGTACGCGCTTCGGCCCACGGGAAATCCGCGCCGAGTCGGTGATGATCCGTCCCTACAACATGGCCACCGGCGCCGCACCGTTCGACTCACTGTCGGTGGCCGATATCGGCGACGTGGCGATCAATACCTTTAACCTGCTCGACGCGGTGCGCATCATCGAAGAGGCCTACGACGAGATCCTCGAGCACGACGCCATCCCCCTGACCCTGGGTGGCGACCACACCATCACCCTGCCGATCCTGCGGGCGATCCACAAAAAACATGGCAAGGTCGGGCTGGTGCACATCGATGCCCACGCCGACGTCAACGACCATATGTTCGGCGAGAAAATTGCCCACGGCACCACCTTCCGCCGCGCCGTGGAAGAAGGCTTGCTCGATTGCGACCGCGTGGTGCAGATCGGCCTGCGCGCCCAGGGATATACCGCCGAAGACTTCAACTGGAGCCGCAAGCAAGGCTTCCGCGTGGTCCAGGCCGAAGAATGCTGGCATCACTCCCTCGCGCCGCTGATGGCCGAAGTGCGAGAAAAAGTCGGCGGCGGCCCGGTGTACCTGAGCTTCGACATCGACGGCATCGACCCCGCCTGGGCACCCGGCACCGGCACCCCGGAAATCGGCGGGCTGACCACCATCCAGGCCATCGAAATCATCCGTGGCTGCCAGGGCCTCGATCTGATTGGTTGCGACCTGGTAGAAGTTTCGCCGCCTTACGACACCACCGGCAATACCTCGTTGCTGGGCGCCAACTTGCTGTACGAGATGCTCTGCGTACTGCCTGGCGTCGCGCATCGCTGATGAGGCGAACGCGCTGAGAACAATAAAAACCGCGTCTTCACACTCATAACCAAGGGGGGTCGCACAGATCCCCGACAACGATGTACCTGACTTTCGCTCGCGTGTTTACCGAGCCAGCTGCCGCCTGATCGCCCATAAAAAATATAATCGGAGAACCGCCGTCATGGCTTTGGATTTATTCGTCGTACTCATCTACGCCGCCGGCATGCTGGTGCTCGGCTACTACGGCATGCGTCGCGCCAAGACCCACGAAGACTACCTGGTCGCCGGCCGCAACCTCGGCCCATCGCTGTACATGGGCACCATGGCCGCCACGGTGCTGGGCGGTGCCTCCACCGTCGGCACCGTGCGCCTGGGATATGTGCATGGTATTTCGGGTTTCTGGCTGTGCGCCGCGCTCGGCGCGGGCATCATTGCCCTGAACCTGTTCCTGGCCAAGCCCCTGTTGAAGCTGAAAATCTTCACCGTCACCCAGGTCCTGGAAAAACGCTACAACCCCATGGCCCGCCAGGCCAGCGCGGTGATCATGCTGGCCTATGCGCTCATGATCGGCGTGACCTCGATCCTGGCCATCGGCACCGTGCTGCAAGTGCTGTTCGACCTGCCGTTCTGGATGTCGGTACTGGTGGGCGGTGGCGTGGTGGTGGTGTATTCGACCATCGGTGGCATGTGGTCGCTGACCCTCACCGATATTGTGCAATTCGTGATCAAGACCGTCGGCCTGATGTTCATCCTGTTGCCGATCTGCCTGTACCGCGTCGGTGGCTGGGATGAACTGGTGGCCAAACTGCCGGCGTCGAGCTTCAGCTTCACCGCTATCGGCTGGGACACGATCATCACCTACTTCATGATCTACTTCTTCGGCATCCTGATCGGCCAGGATATCTGGCAACGGGTCTTCACCGCCCGTGACGAAAAGGTCGCCCAGTACGCAGGCACTTTTGCCGGCTTCTATTGCATCCTGTACGGCCTGGCCTGTGCGCTGATCGGCATGGCTGCCCATGTGCTGATCCCGGACCTGGACAACGTCAACAATGCCTTCGCCGCGATCGTCAAAGCTTCGCTGCCGGACGGCATTCGCGGCCTGGTCATCGCCGCCGCGCTGGCCGCCATGATGTCCACCGCCAGCGCCGGCCTGCTCGCCGCCTCCACCGTATTGACCGAGGACCTGCTGCCCCGCCTGCGCGGCGGCAAGGCGTCGAGCCTGAGCATCAACCGCCTGTTCACCCTGTTGACCGGCATTGCCGTGCTGGGTATCGCATTGGTGGTGAACGATGTGATCAGCGCCCTGACCCTGGCCTATAACCTGTTGGTGGGCGGTATGTTGGTGCCCTTGATCGGCGCGATCTTCTGGAAGCGCGCGACCACCTCGGGCGCAATCACGTCCATGAGCCTGGGCTTTGTGACCGCGCTGGTATTTATGTTCAAGGATGGGTTGGATGCAAATACGCCGATCTACTACAGCCTGGCGGTGGCGCTGGTGAGCTTTGTACTGGTGAGCCTGCTGTCGCGTCGGCCGGCCAAGGTGGCGGCTGCGGTGGTTTGAGCTATAACAGGGACGGGGATATTTTCTTCAGCGGGCGCGACGTCGGAGGTCGCGCCCGTTTTTTTCGCCTGGTGCAAAACAACTGTGGGAGCGGGCTTGCTCGCGAAAGCGGTGTGTCATTCAACCTTATTTTGGCTGATACACCCTATTCGCGAGCAAGCCCGCTCCCACATTTTTTAAACCGCGTGATTAGCGGCGACGTGGCCGACGTTGCTCGTCATCCGTGCGAATCGGCACCGGTTGCAGCGGAGGCTCGATCAAGCCCAATGCAACGCCGAGGTCGTGGAGCCAGTTTTGGATTTTCTCTTTCATGATTGCCCCCTTTGAGGGTAGTGCTGGCCGGCGTGAGTACTGTCGCCGTTTCCTACAGTGATAGTAGCCCTAAGTCCTAGGTAATGCTTGAAGGAAACCACAACGAACTATTACTGAATTGATCCGAATCCTGACGGATCGTTCAAGCAATGGCACGTGTGTCTTGCACGCATCGCGGGTTGCCGTCTTGCTGCAGGTCGATCCATGCATTGAGGTTAGCGCCGAGCATGCCCTTTCGCCACATCAGCCAGGTGGTCGCAGTGGCAAAAGGCCCAGTCAGCGGATGAACGGACACGCTGTCCTTGCCGGGCAGGCTTGCGAGCATGGACTCAGACATCAACGCCACGCCGGAACCTGCGATCACGCAGGCGAGCATGCCTTGGTAGGACTCGATCTCGATCGCCCGCCCCATCGCCACACGCTCATGGGAAAACCAGGTTTCCAGGCGCGTGCGGTAGGCGCAACTGCGCCGGAACGTGAACACTGCACGGCCCGCCACATCCTGGGGGCCACGCACCGGCGGATGATCGGCCTCGCAAATCAGCACCAGGCGCTCTTCGCACAGCGGTACGCCATCCAGGGTGGCGATGGTCAGCGGGCCGTCGACGAAGGCTGCGTCCAGGCGCCCGGTAATCAGCCCTTCCAGCAACTCCCCGCTGGGCGCCGACTGCACCTGCAGATTCACCATGGGGTAAGTCTTGTGATAGCGCGCCAGCAGCTTCGGCAAATGAACCGCGGCGGTGCTGTACATGCTGCCCAATACGAAATCACCAGCCGGTTGCCCGCCTTGTACGGCGCCGTGGGCTTCATCGTGCAGCGCCAGCAGGCGGGTGCTGTAGTCCAGTAGTACCTTGCCTGCCGGAGAAAGCTGCAAACGCTGGCGCTCGCGCACGAACAGATCGACACCCAGTTGCTCTTCCATTTGTTTAAGCCGGGTCGACAGATTTGAGGGAACGCGGTGCAGGCGCTCAGCGGCGCGGGTGATGGAGCCCTCTTCCGCCACGGCCTGGAAAATGCGCAATTGACTGAACTCCATTATTTTCTCCAAAACTGAACAAGTTACTCACTATTATTCAATTTTACAGAAAGTCAATCCGTCTTAGCCTGCAAGGCATTCGCTTCTTTGCAGGAAACCTGACCATGTCCCCGCTGATTCGTTTACTCGCCAGCTTCGTCGCCCTGATGATGGCCATGGGCATTGGCCGCTTCGCCCTGACTCCGCAAATGCCGCATTTGCTCAGTGAAGGCCAGATCGACCTGACCGGCGCCGGCCTGATCGCAGCCGCCAATTACCTGGGCTATTTTGTCGGCGCGGTGGACTCGATCTTTGCCCGCAGCCATCAGCATGTGCGCGGGCGCCTCTACGGCGGGCTGTGGTTGTGCGTATTGCTGACCCTGGCGTCCTACTGGGCTAACGGGTTCTGGCCGCATTTGTTGCTGCGTTTCGGCACCGGGGTCGCCAGTGCCTGGGCCCTGGTGATGATTACCAGCCTGAGCCAGCCACTGGCGATTGCCGCCGGCCGCCCGCGCCTGGGTGCGCTGGTGTTTGCTGGGCCGGGGTTGGGGATTGTGCTGACGGGGCTGCTGGCGCTGGTGTCGAACCTATCAGGGCAAAGCTCTGCCGCGCTGTGGTTGATCTACGGGACGGTGGCGCTGGTGATGTTGCTGGCGATCCTGCCGTTTCTACCCAAGCCGACCCTCACCGTGACACAGCCCACCAGCGCGGGGAGCAACGGCAGCATCGCGCACTTGTGCTGTATCTATTTCTTGTACGGCCTGGGCTACATCATCCCGGCGACCTTTCTGTCGCAAATGGCCAGCGCACAATTCCACGGGGCCTGGCAGGCCGACTTGTTCTGGCCCTGCTTTGGCCTGGCGGCCGCGCTGGGAGTGGGGGTGGCCAGCCTGCGCCGCAAGCACCCGAACACCACCCGTCGCTGGCTGATGGCGACTTTATGGCTGCAAGCGGCAGGGGTGTTCGCCTGCCTATTCGGCAATGGCTGGGGCTTGGCGTTGGGCGTTTTACTGTGCGGTGCGCCATTTCTGGCCTGCATGCAGTTGGTGATGGCGCGATTAAGGGAGGTCGCGCCCCATGGCTACCAACGCAGCACGGGGTTGTTGACCGCCAGCTTCGCCGTCGGCCAATTGAGCGGCCCCCTGTTGGCATCGGTCAGCAGCCATCTCAGTGGCGGCCTGCAACCGGCGTTGGTCGTTGCCGGTACCGGGTTGTTATTAGCCGGTTCAGTACTGATCAACCACCCTCTACCGCCACGGCCGATTTGCACACAAATGGCCAACAGTGCAGCAAATGGCGGTTAGGCACGTGCCCCACGCCATGTCCATCAGCGCCAACCCAGCGGACCAGCCTTGAAGCGTGGCCCAGTTGCTCAGGTCATAGGTGCCGTAGGCCACCAGGCCAAGCAAGGCGCCCAAACGCGCAGCGCGCTGCCAACTGGCGCTGGGCAAGATAACCAGCACCACGCAACCGAGGACGTACAGGAGATAGAACAATACGGCAGGCAACAGGCGTGGCTGATCAAGCATCAGCGCGCCAAGCAGGGATTTGTATGTGGGCCCCATGAGCACACCGAGCCAAAGGCCGTCGAGGACCAGGAAGGCGAGCAAGGTACCGAGGTAGGCATACAACGACTTTCTTGACATGAGCAAGCCCTACTGTGAAGGCAAGCTTGTTGTGGCGAGCAAGCTTGCTTGCGTTGGGGTGCGAAGCGCCCCCAAAAAAGCTTGCGACTGCTACGCAGTCGAGCGGGAGCAAGCTCCCTAGCCACAACAAGCTCGCTCCTACAGGAGAGCGAAGCGTACTCAGCTTAGTTCAATGCGATCCGCATGAATCACGATCTGGCCCTGCTTGTAGAGCGCACCAATGGCCTTCTTGAAGTTGCCCTTGCTCACGCCGAACAAGTTACTGATCACCGCCGGGTCGCTTTTGTCGCTGACCGGCAGGCTGCCATTGTTGTCGCGCAACTTGGCGAGGATCTTCGAGTTCAGGCTGGAGGCCGCTTCCTGGCCCACCGGCTGCAGGCTCAGGCTAATGTTGCCATCGGCGCGGATCTCTTTGATAAAGCCCTTCTCTTCCTTGCCCGGGCGCAGGAACTTGAACACTTCGTTCTTGTGGATCAAGCCCCAGTGCTTGTTGTTGATGATCGCCTTGAAGCCCATGTCAGTGGCTTCGGCCACCAGCAGGTCGACTTCCTGGCCCACCTGATAGTTCGCCGGCGTCTTGTCCAGGTAACGGTCAAGGCGAGCGGTGGCGGTGATGCGCTTGGTGTGCTTGTCGAGGTAGACGTGCACCACGCAATATTCACCCGCGGTCATCTGGCGTTTTTCTTCCGAATAAGGCAGCAGCAGATCCTTGGGCAAACCCCAATCAAGGAACACGCCAATGCTGTTGACTTCCACAACTTTCAAACTGGCGAATTCACCGACTTGAACTTTGGGCTTTTCGGTGGTGGCGATAAGTTTGTCATCGCTGTCCAGATAAATGAAAACGTTGAGCCAGTCTTCATCTTCACTGGGAATATCTTTAGGGATATACCGATTAGGCAAGAGGATTTCCCCATCTTGCGCACCATCGAGGTACAAACCAAAGTTAGTGTGCTTGACCACTTGCAAGCTGTTGTAGCGCCCGACTAAAGCCATTTCCAATACCCTCATTGCGTGGGCGGCATTCTACCCGAGTTGTGCCCTGCACGCGCACGCGCCTGAAAAATCGCGGCTCGCATGGCGTTCCAGTAGCATCGCCCCACTCGTCTGATCGTTCGGTTCACTTTGAGCAGGCCATCAGCGTATCCAAAGGCGTTGGGTTTCCAGCTAAAACAGTAAGTTAGCGCTTTATTTCAGCGCTGAACTTCGGCTATTTCCAGCCGCGAGCACTTATTCTCGAGGGATATTTGCCAAGCAATTGTCAAGTATTTCCTGTACCATAGCTGGCCAAGTTAATTTTCTACAGGTTAGTGGCCGCCATGCGTGTAAAAGCATCCAACAGCAAAGCAAAGCCAGCTCCCGCCGTTGAAACCAGCGAATCGATCAACAGCCAGATTGCTGCGTTCCTCAAGTCCGGCGGCGAAATCCAGCAAATTGCCAAGGGCGTGAGCGGCCAGACTTTCGGCCCGTCCAAGCAGATCAGCCTGGGCAAGAAGTAATAGTCATACCCGCGCACTGCATCTGGTCCCTAAGCGTCTTGCCTTCGAGGCGCTAGGACTAGAGTTGCCACCCCCTCCCGAGACCCTCAATACGCAGCTAATCGACGAACGGGCCTCAATGCCTGGCATTCGCCGGTATCCTTGCACACGTCTAGCACGGGCATCTGCCTGAATCTTTCCGTTACTGCTCCTCGCTTTTCATGGAGTGAAGCATGCTTAAACGCTGTATTTTCGTGGTCAGCATCCTGGTCGCCAGCCCTTTGGCCGAAGCGCATATCTTCCAGCGCGAATTGGGTGACTTCGACCTGAAATTAGGTACAACCCCCAGCCGCACCATGGCCCAGGGCCTGGTCAAGCCGACCGCCCCTGGCAGCGACTCGTTCCACGGAGGCCTGGACCTTACCCACGACAGCGGCCTGTATTTCGGCCAGTTTTCCCCGAACATGGGCCTGTCGTCGGCCAATAACCTTGAAGTCGACTCCTACATGGGCTTCAAGCGTCCGTTCGACCAGACCCTGGGCTACGAAGTCGGCTTGATCCACTACAGCTACCCCAAGCTCAGCCCCCTCGACAGCCAGGAGTTCTACGGCGGGCTGAACCTGTTGGGCAACCGCTTTGGCGTGTCCTTCAGCAACGACCCCGACCGCCAGGACAGTACCCTGTTTGCCGACCTGGGCGGCACCCAGCCTTTCGGCATCGGCGTCAGCATGAAGTACACCACCCATCAACTGGGCACACCGGTCTCGGTAGAGAACGGCGCCATCAGCAGTTTCAGCGATTGGTCGGTGCAGTTTTCCCGGGCCTGGAAAGGCATTGACCTGGACCTGATCTACAGCGGCTCCAGCCTCAGCGGCAGTGACTGCTCGGCCTACTCCGGACACAATTCGCAATGTGACGGGCTGTTGACCTTGAAGGCCGCGCGGTCGTTTTATTGATGGGCTGAACTGTCGCACCTCGCGCAGGTTCACATGCATTAACGCCCTCCATGCAAGGACCTGCCCATGTTGCGCCGGCTCAAATTCCTGATGGTACTGCTGACCCTGAGCCTGGTGCTCGCCGGCTGCAATCGCGTGGGCCTGGCCTACCGTAACCTCGACGTGATCATCCCCTGGACCCTCAACGACTACCTGGACATGAATGCCGGGCAAAAGAGCTGGTTCAACGACACCCTCAAGGAACACCTGGCCTGGCACTGCACCACGCAATTGCCTGGCTACCTGGACTGGCTCGACCGCCTGCAACAGATGGTCGACAGCAACCAGGTCACCGACGCCGCATTGCAAACCCGTACAGTCGAAGCCAAACAGGCAATTGCCGAGATTGCGCGGGAAATCACGCCCTCAGCCGTGCAATTGCTGCAAGGCCTGGACGATCAGCAGGTCAAGGACATGAGCGATGCCCTGGCCAAGGACCTGCGCAAACGCCAGGACGAATACCTCAAGCCGCCGCTGGCCCAGCAGATCAAGGAACGCGCCCAGCGCATGAGCAAGCGGCTGGACGCCTGGATCGGCCCATTGAGCCCGGCCCAGCAAAATCGCGTGACGGCCTGGTCCGCCGAGTTGGGCGCGCAAAACCAAGCGTGGATCGGCAACCGCGCCCATTGGCAGGCGCAATTTATCGAGGCGCTGCAACAACGCCACAATGCCGATTTCCCGCAGAAAATCCAGCAACTGCTGGTGGATCGCGAAAGCCTGTGGACCCCGCAATACCGCGCCGCCTACGCACAGACCGAAGCCGCCGCGCGCAGTTTGCTCGTGGACGTGATGGCCCAAAGCTCCCCAGCGCAGCGCCTGAAACTCACCCAAAAAATCGACAAGGTCCGCAGCGACTTCCAGGCGCTTAAATGCCTGAAAAGCGCACAGTCTTAGTCAGGCGCCAAGGTGCCCAGCCAGGCCACCAGGCCAAGGATGAGCACCACAGCGCCAAACTCCAGGGCCATGCTGCGCCGTAACGCACGGATCGCCACGTTATAATCGCCCGCCGCGATAGATTGTTGCAGAAGCGGCGTCAGGTGAAAGCGATTGAGCGCCGCCAAGGCCAGCATCACGCCGAACAACCCCAGCTTCAGGCATAGCAGCACCGCATAGACTCCGCCGTTGATGCCCCCCAGATTCGGCCCGACAACAAACAGATAATTGGCAACGCCAGTGCCGATCAGCACCAAGACAAATCCCGCGCCAATGCGCTCAAAGCCTGCCAATGCGCTGGCCAGAACCTGCACTCGATCATCCTGTGGCAACGGCGCAGGCATCAACAACAAACCGAATGCCGCCAACGCCCCCACCCAACCCGCCGCTGCCAACAGGTGTGCACTGTCGCTGACGATATGCCACACACCTTGCACGCCTTCGTGCATTACGCCGTGCCCTGTCCACACCAGGGTGGCCAACGCCACGCCAGCCGACAGCGTGGCCAGCGCCAGATGAGTGCTCAGTGCCGCCAGGACCAGCGCCGCGATACGCACCCACCACGTCAGCCCCAAGTCGGTCTGCCACAGCATCATCTGTACATGCGGCCATAGCGCCTGCCAATCAGTGGCGCCGCTCATGGATTGGGTCATGACCAATAGCGACGCCACCGAAAACGCCAGCCCCAAGCCGCCCGTCAATCCCATCCATGCCCTTAGATTGAGCCATCTACGTTGCTCAGCGTGCAGACCATAAAGGCCGAACAGTCCCAATCCAAATAGCATCATCAGGTCGAGATAGAGCGCGAAGCGCAATGCGATGGAGATCAGCTCACTCATGGCTGCACGCTGAACACCACATTACCGGTGATCGGATGTGTATCGGACGACACGGCACGCCAATCCACCCGATAGCTGCCGGTGGTAAGTGCGGAGACCGGCTTGATCAACATCACCTTGGGGTCGCTGCTCGCCGACACGCTGGCCTTCACCGGCATCGGCGAATTGGGCATGCCCGGCATGTCGGTCATGATCAACTTGGCCCCGGAAAACTGGGTCAGCAGGTTTTCTGAGAAATGCAATTCAATCACTGCGGGAGCGGCGCCCTGTGCGCCTGCCGCCGGAATGGATGACAGCAGCTTGGGGTGGGCCGAAGCGGGCAGGCTAAGACTTAAACCTACCCACAGCGCAGCACCCAGCAGCGTGGTTTTCAACATAGACATGCAAGACTCCAGGCCGCGCCAGGCGGCGAATAATAAAAAGGGAAACCCGTCAGAACCACAAGCGCACGCCGACGACCCAGCGCAGTTGATTGATGTCTTCGTCTTCGTCCCGTGCGTATTGCGCGGTCTGGCCATAAGTGCGGTTCCAGCTGAGACCGACATAAGGCGCAAACTCGCGGCGAACTTCGTAGCGCAAGCGCAGGCCCAGTTCACTTTCCGCCAAGCCCGAACCAACGCCGCGTTGCGGATCGTTCTGCGCATAGAAGTTGAGTTCGGCGGTCGGCTGCAGGTTCAGGCGATTGGTGAGCAGAATGTCGTAGTCACCCTCAAGGCGTGCGGCGGTATGCCCCGATTCGCCGACAAACAACGTGGCTTCGGCCTCGAAGTTGTAGAGCGCCATGCCTTGTAGGCCAAAGGCCGCCCAGCTCTGGCTGGCACCGGGCTTGAAGTCCTGGCGCACGCCGCCGACCACATCCCACCAAGGGCTGATTGCGTGCCCCCATAACGCTTGGGCTTCGGCACTTTCAGTGCGGCCGGCGCTGCGTTCGCCTTCACTGCGTAGCCACAACCGGTCGATGTCACCGCCGACCCAACCCTTGATGTCCCAACTCTGCGCGTTGCCGTCGCCGCCCTGCCATTCCAACTGGTTGACCAGCAGCATCGAGTTGACGCCGCTGTCATGTACCTGATGCCCTCCCGGCGCGTTGTACACCGCTGCGCGGTCTGCGTCGGTCAGCGCCGGAATCGGCGTACGGCTTTGCGTCAACGCTGGCGTCGCCGGGCTCATGCCCTGAAATTCATCCTCGGCCGCCAACGCCCATGGGGCGAACCCCAGCGTGGCGAACGCGATGCAAAGGGACGAGACGCAACGGTTCATGCTCGCTTCCTTATTCATGCACGCGCACCTCACGGAACATGCCCATTTCCATGTGGTACAGCAGGTGGCAGTGATAGGCCCATCGCCCCAAGGCATCGGCGGTGACGCGGTAACTGCGACGGGAGCCCGGTGGCATGTCGATGGTGTGTTTGCGCACCAGGAACTGGCCGTTTTCGTCCTCCAGGTCGCTCCATAAGCCATGCAGGTGAATCGGGTGGGCCATCATGGTGTCGTTGACCAGCACCACCCGCACACGCTCGCCATAAGTCAGTTGCAAAGGCTCGGCATCGGAAAACTTCACGCCATTGAACGACCAGGCGAACTTTTCCATATGCCCGGTGAGATGCAATTCGACGGTGCGCGAGGGATCGCGGCCATCGGGGTCTTCAAAGGTACTGCGCAGGTCGGCATAGGTGAGCACCCGGCGGCCATTGTTGCGCAGGCCGATTCCAGGGTCGTCCAGCTTGGGCATCGGGTTCATCGCCTGCATGTCTACCAGCGGGTTGTTCTGCTCGCTGGCGGGGTGTTTCTGCATCGCCATCGCGCCCATGGCGCTGTGATCCATGCCTTCCATGCCCGGCATATCGGCCATGGCACCGTGGTCCATGCCGCCCATGCCCATGTCATCCATCGTCAGCCACGGGCGCGGATCAAGCGGCGGTACTGAGGCGGTCGCACCCATCTGCCGGGCGAGGGTGCCACGGGCATAGCCTGTGCGGTCCATGGACTGGGCAAACAGGGTGTAGGCCTCTGCCACAGGCTCGACCAGCACATCGTAGGTTTCCGCCACGGCGATACGGAACTCGTCGACGCTTACCGGCTTTACCGGCTGGCCATCCGCGGCGATGACGGTCATCTTCAACCCTGGAATGCGCACATCAAAATAGGTCATCGCCGAGCCATTGATAAAACGCAGGCGAATCGTTTCCCCCGTCTTGAACACTCCGGTCCAGTTCTGCCCAGGCGGCTGGCCGTTGAGCAAGTAGGTGTAGGTCTCGCCGCTGACGTCCGCAAGGTCGGTGGGGTTCATCTTCATTTGCGCCCACATCAGCCGGTCGGCAGCCGTGGCCGACCAGCCCTGCTTGCCCACATCCCGGATAAAATCGCCCAGGGTGGGTTTGTGCAGGTTGTAGTAATCAGACTGCTTCTTGAGGGTCTTCATCAGGGCGACGGGGTCTTCGTCGGTCCAGTCCGACAGCATCACCACGTAATCGCGCTGGTAGCTATAAGGCTCGGGTTCCTTGGGATCGATAACCAGCGGGCCGTACACGCCCTGCTGCTCCTGAAGCCCGGAATGGCTGTGGTACCAGTGGGTGCCGTGCTGCTTGACCTTGAATTGGTAAACGTAAAGGCCGCCCGGTTCGATGCCCTTGAAGCTCAGGCCGGGCACGCCGTCCATGGTCGATGGCAACAGGATGCCGTGCCAGTGGATCGAGGTGGGCTCGCCAAGACGGTTTTTCACGCGCAGGGTCACGGTGTCGCCTTCGCGCCAGCGTAACAGCGGGCCGGGCAGGCTGCCGTTGACGGTCAACGCGGTGCGCGCACGGCCGGTCAGGTTGACGGGAGTCTGGTCAATAAACAGGTCAAATTCGCTGCCGGCGAGCACCGTGGGCTGGCCGGGGCTGGTCAGTGCCCACACAGGGGGGCGCCAAAGCCCGAGCCCACCCAGCAGGCCGCCTGCGGCCAGGCCTTTGACGAATGTGCGTCTGGAGGTTGTGGAGTGCATGCCAATTCAAGTCCGTGAGTTGAATGGCAGCAGATTAGGAGTCGCCGGCTGTCAGCAACCTTAGCGACGGATTACCGATTCGACAGGTTCACCCGGCTCCCTCGGGGCGCCGGGGCACAAGAAGATCAGGCGATCTGCGCTTTGGAGGCCACTTCAGCGAACGTTGCCGGATCAAGCGCGTCCTCCTGCTCATCCAACACCTGACGTGGATGATCATTGCCTGGAATCGAACTGTCGATCAGCGCCAGCAATTGCGCACCCAGCGCCGTCAGAATGAAATTCTCGCCATTGCCGCCCTCTTCCTCAGGCCGCGACTCGATAAAGCCACGCTTGAACAGCAGCGCCTCGTAATCGGCAGCGGTCTTCTTGAGTGCGTCCAGGTTGCCAGTGTCCTCGCCGGCCGTCGCCTTCTCGGCCGCTTCTTGTTCGGCGTATTTGCGCGGGGCAAAGCTGCCTTCGCCGTTCTGCACTTCATGCAGCAGACGTTCGATCAGATCCCAATTGTAAGTCGTCATCCTGATTCCTCCTGCAGGCCGATGGAGTTAGCCCGTCTAAGGGAGTGACACGTTCCGGCACTGGCCGTTCAACCGAACGGACGGGCGTCATTTCTCTGAACTTTCCAGAGGTTCGCCGCCTCAACTGCACATCACTGCCAAGGAAGTCCGACCATGAAAACCTTGATGAAGCTGACCCTCGCCGCCACGCTGTTGAGCGCCCTGCCCGCCTGGGCCTGCACGCCCGAGGAGGCCACGGCCAAGCGGGAGGAGCTGGCCAAGGAAGTGACCAAGCTCACAGAGCAGAACCCGACCAAGGCCAAGGAGATGAATGACCAGTTACAGAAGATGGACCTGGATACCGAAAGCGCCGAGTTTCCCGACAAGTGCCAGTTGATCGATGCGCGGCTCAAGGAGCTCAGAGAGGCTGCGCGGAAGCATTGAGCACAGCGCGACGCAGAGCGTCTCTGGAGGCATTCCCACGCGGAGCGTGGGAACGATCATGGCGAAAAAAAACCGGACATTGTCCGGTTTTTTTATGCCCGCCTGCTTATTCGGCAGCCGGAGCTTCTGGCTTGCGGCGCTTGAGCGGCGCCATGCCGTCCTTGCTGACGAGCGACAGATTGTCGGTCTTCGGCCGGTTGGCGATCTTGCGCTTGGTCGGCGACTTGGCGCCGGTTTTCTTCTTGTCGCCCTTGGCGTCGGTCTTTTTCTTCTTCACGCCAACGGCCTTGCCCGACGCCTTGACCTTCTTCGGCCCGGTGTACGTGCCTTTGACTTCCTTGATGGTGCGGCGCTCGAACGACTGCTTCAGGTAGCGTTCGATGCTCGACATCAGGTTCCAGTCGCCGTGGCAGATCAGCGAGATAGCCAGGCCATCGTTGCCGGCCCGTCCGGTACGGCCGATACGGTGCACGTATTCGTCGCCGCTGCGGGGCATGTCGAAGTTGATCACCAGGTCCAGGCCGTCCACGTCGAGACCGCGTGCGGCAACATCGGTGGCCACCAGGATCTTCACGCCGCCCGCCTTGAGACGGTCGATGGCCAGCTTGCGGTCCTTCTGGTCTTTCTCGCCGTGCAGCACGAACGCCTTGTATTCCTGCGCAACCAGGCGCCCGTAGATACGGTCGGCGGCGGCACGGGTGTTGGTGAACACGATGGCCTTCTGGTAGGTCTCGTTGGCCAACAACCAGTTCAGGATCTGTTCTTTGTGCACGTTATGGTCAGCGGTGACGATCTGCTGGCGCGTGGTGGCGTTCAGGTCGCTGACGTTGTTGACCTGCAAGTGCTCAGGGTTGTTCAGCACCTTGGCGACCATATCGCGCAGGGTCGAACCACCGGTGGTGGCGGAGAACAGCATGGTCTGCTGGCGGTTGACGCACTCACCGACCAGACGTTGCACATCATCGGCAAAGCCCATGTCGAGCATGCGGTCGGCTTCGTCGAGCACCAGCACTTCGACTTCCTTGAGGTCGAGGTTGCCAGCGTTGAGCTGCTCGATCATGCGCCCTGGGGTGCCGATCAGGATGTCCGGTACCTTGCGCAACATCGCGGCCTGGACCTTGAAGTCTTCGCCACCGGTAATGATGCCGGACTTGATGAAGGTGAACTGCGAGAAGCGCTCGACTTCCTTCAGGGTCTGCTGGGCCAGCTCGCGGGTCGGCAGCAGGATCAGGGTCTTGATGCTGACGCGCACTTTGGCCGGGCCGATCAGGCGGTTAAGTACCGGAAGGACGAAAGCGGCGGTCTTGCCGCTGCCGGTTTGCGCCGTCACCCGCAGGTCACGCCCTTGCAGCGCGAGCGGGATGGCCGCTGCTTGCACAGGCGTAGGCTCGACAAATTTAAGCTCGGCCACGGCTTTAAGCAGGCGTTCGTGCAGGGCGAATTGGGAAAACACGGGTGCTACCTCGAAGAAATACAAAATATCAGCTGCATAGGTTACCGGTTTCGGGCGCCCAAACCGAGTTTCTTTACGCGAACGGGGCTAATCAGCTGCTTTTTTGTCAGCGATTTTGTCCAGAGCGTCAACTTTGTTGCACTTAAATGCTCTAATCGCCCCGTGTTGTCTTACAGAAGAATCGGTTCACTCATGGATATCAAACAGCTCTGGCTCAACGTCCAAGACCTTTGGGGCGCCCTCGATGAACACCCGGTCCTGCATTCCAGCCTAGGCTTGCTGGTGTTGCTGGTGGTGGCATTGGTGGTGGGAAGGGTCGCCCGTTACCTCATCCTGCACGCGGTCAAATTGCTCGGCCGGCAGCCGGCCCTGCACTGGCTGAACGACCTGCGGCATAACAAAGTCTTCCATCGCCTGGCGCAGATGACGCCATCGCTGGTGGTCCAGTTCGGCCTGTACCTGGTGCCGGACCTGAGCAAGACCGCCATTCTGTTTATCGGCAACGTCGCCCTGGCGATCACCATTCTGTTCATGGTTTTGGCCATGAGTGCCCTGCTCAACGCGCTGCTGGATATCTACGCACGCACCGAACACGCACGCACCCGCTCGATCAAAGGCTATGTGCAACTGGCGAAAATGGTGCTGTTCGTGTTTGGCGCGATCATCATCGTCGCCACCCTGATCGACCGCTCGCCGCTGTTGCTGCTCTCCGGCCTGGGTGCGATGTCGGCGGTGATTCTGTTGGTGTACAAGGACACCCTGCTGTCGTTCGTCGCCAGTGTGCAATTGACCAGCAACGACATGCTGCGCGTCGGTGACTGGATCGAAATGCCTCAGGTCGGCGCCGATGGCGATGTGGTGGATATAACGCTGCACACGGTGAAGGTGCAGAACTTCGACAAGACCATCGTCTCCATCCCCACCTGGCGCCTGATGTCCGAGTCGTTCAAGAACTGGCGTGGCATGCAGGCCTCCGGTGGGCGCCGTATCAAGCGCAGCCTGTACATCGACGCCAGCGGCGTACGCTTCCTGAACGACGAGGAAGAAGTGCGCATGACCCAGGTGCACTTGCTCAGCGGCTATATCAGCCGCAAGCAGGCCGAACTCAAGGCCTGGAACGAGGCTCAGGGCCACAGCGCGCAACTGTCGGCCAACCGTCGGCGCATGACCAACCTCGGCACCTTCCGCGCCTACGCCCTGGCGTACCTGCAAAGCCACCCGGACATCCAGCCCAACATGACTTGCATGGTGCGCCAGATGCAAACCACCGCCCAGGGCGTGCCGCTGGAGATCTACTGCTTTACCCGCACCACGGCGTGGGGCGATTACGAGCGGATCCAGGGCGATATCTTCGATTATCTATTGGCAGTGTTGCCGGAGTTCGGGCTGAGCCTGTATCAGCAGCCGAGCGGCAACGACCTGCGCGCCGGCGTGCTGCCGGCGTTGGCCGGAGCCACGCAGGTACCCATCGCCGAAACGGCATGAGTAATGCAAACGGGATTACGGCAGTGACGCCGTAATCTCCTTGCGGCAAACCTCAAGCACTTCATCGGCCAGTGCGGAATCATCCGGGCACGCCCGCGACAACATGATTGCGCCGATGGCATGGGCCATGCTGTCGAGCATTTTCGCGCGCACGCCTTCTTGTGGCGTCTCATGAGCTGCGTTGTACTTTGCTTCCAGGGCCTGCAGGGTATTTTCCAAACCGTCGGCAAAGGTCGCCTTCAGCGTGTCCGATTGACGGGCGGCATCGGCACACAACGCCGCCAATGTGCATCCGCCGCCGCGATGGTCGCGGTGCTGCCTGGACAGGTAAACCTCGAAAAACTGCTCCACCTCCATCTCCGCGCTGTCGGCCAGTGACTGCGCCAGACTGTTAGCGGCTGCTTCCGCCATCAAGTCCGCCTTGGAACCGAAGTGCTTGTAAAAGCCGCCTTGGGTAAAACCGGCCGCAGCCATCAACTCGGCCACGCCCACCCCATCGAAACCCCGCTCGCGGAACAGCTCCGAAGCTGTCGCGACGATATGGGCCCGATTGCTCTGTGACTGCGCCTTGGTGATCTTCATGTCTGTGGTCCTGACAGCGTGCGAGATAGGCATATTACTATGATGTCGATCATAATCAAAACCGTTGACAGCTTTGATTATGATCGACATCATAAAACCTCCTCGCACTCACAGAGCATCACACCATGAGTACTTCCAACACCGTTCTGATCACTGGCGCTTCGACCGGCATTGGCGCCGCCTACGCCGAACGCTTTGCCGCACGCGGCCACGACCTCGTACTGGTCGCCCGTGACATCACGCGCCTGGAAGCGCTCGCCGCCAGGTTGCGTGAGCACCACGCCGTCAGCGTTGATATCCTCCCCGCCGACTTGACCCAGACCGCTGACCTGGCAGCAGTTGAAGCGCGCCTGCGTGATGACGCCAGCATTGGCACCCTGGTCAACAATGCCGGCGCCGCGCAGTCCGGCGGTTTTATCGAGCAGTCCACCGACAGCGTCGCGCAGTTGGTCGCCCTCAACACCACTGCACTGGTGCGCCTGGCCAGTGCCATCGCCCCGCGCCTGGCGGCAGTCGGCAACGGCGCTATCATCAACATTGGCTCGGTAGTGGGCCTGGCCCCGGAATTCGGCATGACGGTGTACGGCGCGACCAAGGCGTTCGTGCTGTTCCTGTCCCAAGGCATGAGCCTGGAACTGGCGCCCAAAGGCGTGTACGTGCAAGCCGTGCTGCCCGCTGCCACGCGTACCGAGATCTGGGAGCGTGCGGGCATTGATATCAACACCCTCACCGACGTGATGGAAGTGGGTGATCTGGTGGACGCAGCGCTGGTCGGTTTCGACCGCCGCGAGCCGGTGACCATTCCGCCGTTGCAGGACGGCGCCCGTTGGGACGCGTTGCAGGCTGCGCGGCAAGGCTTGCTGGCGCAGATCAAGCAGTCCCAGGTTGCCGAGCGTTACCTGGCCAACGCCTGATCAACCGGTAGCAGGCGTGCTCCGCGCCTGCCCTTCTCACCGAAGCAACGAGCGTTGAACCATGAAGGCATTTTCCATCGAACGGTACGGCAAGCAGCCCGGCCGCCTCATCGAGACCCCCGCGCCTGTTGTGGGTGAACATGACGTGCTGGTCCAGGTGCGGGCCAGCAGCGTCAATGTGCTGGATGCAAAGATCGCCAAGGGCGAATTCAAACTGATCCTGCCCTATGCATTGCCGTTGACACTGGGCAACGACCTGGCCGGCGTGGTGCTCAGCGTCGGCGCTGCGGTACGACGCTTCAAGCCGGGGGACGAAGTCTACGCTCGTCCGCCCCAGCAACGTATCGGCACCTTCGCCGAGCGGATTGCCGTGCACGAAGACGCACTGGCGCGCAAACCCGACAACATCACCATGGAGCAAGCCGCGTCCCTGCCCCTGGTCGCGCTCACGGCGTGGCAGGTGCTGGTGGAAACCGCGAAGCTGAAGAAAGGCCAGAAGGTGTTCATTCATGCGGGCTCAGGCGGGGTGGGCAGTATCGCCATCCAGCTGGCCAAGCATTTGGGCGCTTTTGTCGCCACCACCACCAGCACCGCCAATGTGGAGTGGGTCAAGGCGTTGGGCGCGGATGTAGTGATCGACTACAAACAGCAAGCCTTCGAGGCCGTGCTGCGGGATTACGATGTGGTGCTGAACAGCCTGGGCCCGGATGCGCTGGCCAAGTCACTGAAGATTCTCAAGCCCGGCGGTCAGCTCATCTCCATCTCCGGGCCGCCGACACCCGCCTTCGCCCGCGCCCAGAACCTGCCCTGGTTATTGGGCCTGGTCATGGGTGTGTTGAGCAGCGGTATCCGCAGGAAAGCACGCAAGCAAGGCGTGAGCTATGAGTTTGTCTTCATGCGTGCCAGTGGCGCACAACTGGATCAAATCACCGCGCTGGTCGAGTCCGGCAGTATCCGGCCGGTTATCGACCGTACCTTTCCGTTCGAATTCACAGCGGCGGCCCTGGACTATGTCGAACAAGGCCGCGCCAAAGGCAAGGTGGTGATCACGATGGGGACGATACCGCCCGACGCACACCCAGCCGGCTGATCCACACCGCCCCCAGAATCACCAGACCGCCCAGGGCCAAACGGCCCAGCGGTTCGTGCTGGTTCCAGATCAGCAGGTTCAGCAGCAACCCCACCGGCACATGCAGGTTGTTCATCACCGCCAGGGTGCCGCCATTGACCAGGCAGGCGCCCTTGTTCCACCAGTACATGCCCAGCGCAGTGCTGACCAACCCGAGGAACACCAGCACACCCCATTGCAGCGGCGCTTGCGGCAGGAAGTCAGCCTTGCCGAACAGCAGGAACGCCGGCAACACCACCAACAAGGCGCCCAGGTAGAAATAACCGAAACGCCGGAAGTGCGGCTGGTCACTGGGATAACGCGCCACCAGGTGCTTGTACATGACTTGCCCGGCGGCGTAGGTGAAATTGGCCAATTGCAGCAGCAAGAACCCCATCAGGAAATGCGGGGTGATCTGATCGAAACGAATCACCGCCGCCCCCCCCACCGCCACCAGGGCCGCCACCAGTGCCCAGGGATTGAAGCGACGATTAAGCGCGTCCTCGATCAGGGTCACATGCAACGGTGTGAGGATGGTGAACAGCAGCACTTCCGGCACCGTCAGCACACGAAAGCTCAGGTACAGGCATACGTAGGTCACGCCGAACTGCAATGCACCGATCACCAACATGCCGCGCATGAACGCGGGCTCCACCGAGCGCCAGCGCGTCAGCGGAATAAAGATCAGCCCGGCCAGCACCACGCGCACCAGCACCGCAAAGTAACTGTCGACGTGACCGGCGAGGTATTCGCCAATCAAGCTGAAGGAAAATGCCTGAATCAGGGTGACAACCAGTAGATAGCCCATGCGCGCCTCGTTTCGAATGGGCGCGACATTAAAGCTTTTTGGTTTTTGAAGAAACTCGGCGCAAAAAAAACCCGACCTCGCTAAAGCGGCAGTCGGGCGGGAGCACTCAGGAGCAAAAGTGCAAAGGGAGGTTCGATACGCGTACTTGAAGGGTTTGCGTGGGGCTATATAAGCAGCACGGGATTATCTGACGATTAACGCCTCAGGCCACCTGGGCCAGTTGCGCCTTGGCATGATTGAGGCCCTTCTCCTGGAAGTCGCCGCCCAGGTTGACGCCTTCGGCGTGAATGAAGGTAACGTCATGAATGCCGATAAATGCCATGACCTGGCGCAGGTACGGTTCCTGGTGATCCGAGGTGGCGCCAGTGTGGATACCACCGCGTGCGGTGAGCACGATAGCGCGCTTGCCGGTCAACAGACCCTGGGGCCCGGTGGCGGTGTATTTAAAGGTCACACCCGCCCGCAACACGTGATCCAGCCAGGCTTTAAGGGTGCTCGGAATGGCGAAGTTGTACATCGGCGCGGCCATCACCAACACGTCGGCGGCCAGCAGTTCGTCAGTTAACTCGTTGGAGCGGTCCAGGGACACCTGTTCGTCGTCGTTACGCTGCTCCGCCGGTTTCATCCAGCCGCCCAGCAGGTTGGCATCCAGATGGGGTACCGGATTGAGCGCTACGTCGCGCACGGTGATGCGGTCTGCCGGACGGGCGACTTGCCATTGGCTGATGAACTGTTGGGTGAGCTGGCGGGAAATGGAATCCTGCTGGCGCGCACTGCTTTCGATGATCAGAACATTGGACATGGCTTCGTAGGCTCCATCGGTAATTGCTGTAAGTCGATGGAGAGAAGGTTAACCAGGGCCTATTCGATAAAAAAGCGCAAAAAACTGCTACAACCCATCTAGAAATTTGTTTATAAGCGGAGTATTCCTGTGAGCACGCTCCGCTGTTGCTTTATTTTGGCGCGCAGTCCAGGGCAATACGCATCTTGATGATGGCGCGGTTGAACTTGACCGTGGTGTTAGTGCTTTTGCCAGCAGGCACGGTCACGGTACGACGGCGTGGCGATTCCGGGCCGTTGGTAAAGGTGACCTTGCACACCGCGTCCTGGGCGCCGTAGTTGTTCAGCTGGATCGAACTGATGTCGCCGTCCACATCGGAGGCGGTGTAGTCAATGCTCACGCCATCGATCTTTTTCGTCACGTCGATAGGATAGGCAAACGCGCTCATCGGCAGCAACGCCAGCAACACACAACACAATTTTCTCATTCGGCAGTCTCCAATAAGGACCGCCAGCTTAGGACAAGAGGAGCTCATCTTGAAAGCGCCCCGCGTTACCCTCGATCAATGGCGCACCTTGCAAGCCGTGGTCGACCATGGCGGCTTTGCCCAAGCCGCCGAAGCGCTGCATCGTTCGCAATCTTCAGTGAGCTACACCGTGGCGCGCATGCAGGACCAACTCGGCGTCCCCTTGCTGCGTATCGACGGGCGCAAGGCGGTGCTGACCGAGGCCGGTGAGGTGCTGCTGCGCCGATCCCGCCAACTGGTGAAAAACGCCAGCCAACTGGAGGACCTCGCTCATCATATGGAACAGGGCTGGGAAGCCGAAGTGCGCTTGGTGGTGGACGCCGCCTACCCCAGCGCACGTCTCGTTCGCGCATTAACCGCCTTTATGCCGCAAAGCCGTGGCTGCCGGGTACGCCTGCGCGAAGAAGTACTGTCCGGCGTCGAAGAGTTGCTGCTCGACGGCATGGCGGACCTGGCCATTTGCGGGTTTATCATCCCGGGCTACCTGGGCACGGAAATGAGCGATGTGGAGTTCGTCGCCGTGGCCCACCCCGATCACTCGCTGCATCGCCTCAACCGTGAGCTGAGTTTCCACGACCTGGAGAGCCAGATGCAGGTGGTGATCCGTGACTCCGGCCGCCAACAACCGCGCGACGTCGGCTGGCTCGGCGCCGAACAGCGCTGGACCGTCGGCAGCCTCGCTACTGCCGCCACCTTCGTCGGCAGCGGCCTGGGCTTTGCCTGGCTGCCCCGGCACATGATCGAGCGCGAACTCAAGGAAGGCGTGCTCAAGCAGCTTCCCCTGGAAAAAGGTGGCAGTCGCAACCCGACGTTTTACCTGTACTCCAACAAAGACAAACCCTTGGGGCCCGCCACGCAGATCCTCGTGGAATTGCTGCGCACCTTTGACACCGCTCCCCTGGACGCGCCCTTCGCCGCTCCCCAACAAGCCTGAAACGGAGTTCATCCATGGCCTGGTTCGATCATGAAGGCTGCAGCCTGCATTACGAGGAATACGGCCATGGCAACCCCCTGATCCTGATTCACGGCCTGGGCTCCAGCAGCCAGGATTGGGAACTGCAAGTACCGGTACTCGCCCGGCACTACCGCCTGATCGTGGTTGACGTGCGCGGCCATGGTCGCTCGGACAAACCCCGGGAGCGCTACAGCATCAAAGGGTTTACCTTCGACCTGGTCGCCCTGATCGAACACCTCGACCTGCCAGCGGCCCACGTGGTGGGTTTATCCATGGGCGGCATGATCGCCTTCCAACTGGCGGTGGATGAACCCCTGCGGGTCAAAAGCCTGTGCATCGTCAACAGCGCGCCTGAGGTCAAGGTGCGCAGTGCCGACGACTATTGGCAGTGGGCCAAACGCTGGACCCTGGCCCGCGTGCTCAGCCTGGGCACCATCGGCAAGGCCTTGGGCGATCGGCTGTTCCCAAAACCTGAGCAGGCCGACCTGCGCCGCAAGATGGCCGAACGCTGGGCAAGCAACGACAAACGTGCTTATCTCGCCAGCTTCGACGCCATCGTGGGCTGGGGCGTGCAGGAACAACTGTCGAGAATTGCCTGTCCAACCCTGGTCATCAGCGCCGACCATGACTACACCCCCGTGGCGCAGAAAGAAATCTATGTAAAACTGCTGCCCGATGCGCGGCTGGTGGTCATCGAAGATTCCCGCCATGCCACGCCCTTGGATCAACCCGAGGTCTTTAACGCGACCTTGCTCGAGTTTCTAAAGACCGTCGAAACCACTACCCAGGATCACTGACCCATGCTGAAAAAAATCGCCTTCTTTGCCGGTTCCGCCCTGTTCGCTGCCAACCTGATGGCGGCCGAGCCGGCCAAGGCGCCACACGTGTTGCTCGACACCACCAACGGCCAGATTGAAATCGAACTGGACCCGGTCAAGGCGCCGATCAGCACCAAGAACTTCCTGGCCTATGTCGACAAGGGCTTCTACACCAATACGATCTTTCACCGCGTGATCCCGGGCTTCATGGTCCAGGGCGGCGGGTTCACCCAGCAAATGTCACAAAAGCCGACCGAAGCACCGATCAAGAACGAAGCCAGCAATGGCCTGCATAACGTGCGTGGCACCTTATCCATGGCTCGCACCAATGACCCGAACTCGGCCACCAGCCAATTCTTCATCAACGTGGCCGACAATGCCTTCCTCGACCCGGGCCGCGATGCCGGTTATGCCGTGTTCGCCAAAGTGGTCAAGGGCATGGACGTGGTCGACATCATCGTCAACTCCCAGACCACCACCAAGCAAGGCATGCAAAACGTGCCTATCGATCCTGTGATCATCAAGTCGGCCAAGCGCATCGACTGAGGTCCGCAGGCAGCTTTGCACGGTGCCCGCATGGCACCGTGCACCTTTGAAAGGAGAGCCCGCCCGGCGGGCGTCAAACCTAATGCTCTATCGTCGTTTTGAACAACTGATCGATATTTTCCGCGACGCCCCCAGCGCGGCCCCTCCCGAAAAAGTCCTGCCCTTCTATCTCTATTACCTGCGCCAGGTGTGGCCGTGCTTCGCCGCACTGCTGGTGGTGGGGCTGGTCGGCGCCCTGATCGAAGTTGCGTTGTTCAGCTACCTGAGCCGCATCATCGACCTGGCCCAGGGCACGCCACCGGCGAATTTTTTCCAGATCCACAGCGCCGAGCTGATCTGGATGGCCGTGGTCGCCTTGTTGTTGCGCCCGCTTTTCAACGGCCTGCATGACTTGCTGGTGCACCAGACCATCAACCCTGGCATGACCAGCCTGATTCGCTGGCAGAACCACAGCTACGTGCTCAAGCAGAGCCTGAATTTCTTTCAAAACGATTTCGCCGGGCGCATCGCCCAGCGGATCATGCAAACCGGCAACTCCTTGCGTGACTCGGCGGTGGCGACCGCGGAGGCTATCTGGCACGTGTCGATCTACGCCATCAGTGCCCTGGTGTTGTTTGCCGAAGCCGACTGGCGGCTGATGATTCCGCTGATCACCTGGATCGTTTGCTACAGCCTGGCCCTGCGTTACTTCGTACCTCGGGTGAAAGAACGCTCGGTGATTTCCTCCGAGGCGCGCTCCAAACTGATGGGCCGAATCGTCGACGGCTACACCAATATCACCACTTTGAAGCTGTTCGCCCATACGCAGAACGAACAGGAATACGCCAAGCAAGCGATCATCGAGCAGACCGAAAAAACCCAACTGGCCGCCCGCGTGCTCACCAGCATGGACACCGTGATCTGTATTCTGAACGGCCTGCTGATCGTCACCACCACCGGCCTGGCCCTGTGGCTGTGGACCCAGTCGCTGATTTCCGTGGGCGCGATTGCCCTGGCCACCGGCCTGGTGATCCGCATCGTCAACATGTCCGGCTGGATCATGTGGGTGGTCAACGGCATTTTCGAAAACATCGGTATCGTGCAGGACGGCCTGAAGACCATCGCCCAGCCACTGGCCGTTATCGATCGTGAAAACGCTCCGCGCCTGACGGTGCCCCACGGCCAGGTACGCTTTGAGCAAGTGGACTTCCACTACGGCAAGAAGAGCGGAATCATTGGCGGCCTCAACCTTGAGATCAAGGCCGGGGAAAAGATCGGCTTGATCGGCCCATCCGGCGCGGGCAAATCGACGCTGGTCAACCTGCTGCTGCGCCTGTACGACCTGCAGGGCGGGCGTATCCTCATCGACGGCCAGGACATCGCCGAAGTGGCCCAGGAAAGCCTGCGCGCGCAGATCGGCATGATCACCCAAGACACCTCGTTGCTGCACCGCTCGATCCGCGACAACCTGCTGTATGGCAAGCCCGACGCAACTGACGAAGAACTCTGGGCGGCGGTGCACAAGGCCCGCGCCGATGAGTTCATCCCGCTGCTGTCGGATTCCGAGGGCCGCACCGGGCTGGATGCCCATGTGGGTGAACGCGGGGTGAAACTCTCCGGCGGGCAACGCCAGCGTATCGCTATCGCCCGCGTGCTGCTCAAGGACGCGCCGATCCTGATCATGGACGAAGCCACCTCCGCGCTGGACTCGGAAGTAGAAGCGGCGATCCAGGAGAGCCTGGAAACCTTGATGCAGGGCAAGACGGTGATCGCAATTGCACACCGGTTGTCGACCATCGCACGAATGGACCGCCTGGTGGTGCTAGAAAAAGGCCTGATTGCCGAGAGCGGCAGCCATTCCGAGTTGCTGGCATACGGCGGGCTTTATTCGCGGTTATGGCAGCATCAGACCGGGGGTTTTGTCGGCATAGACTGATTTCGCTGGGTAAAGCCCCGCTCAATTCCGAACAATTCTGACAGCTTCCTCTATCTGGCTGGTCTTGCGACACAATCCTGCTGTACTGCAATCAGGCCCCAGGAGGGCCCTGATTTAAGGCGGCAGGGAAGCCACACAGACCGTTAATCAGATAGAGCAATCTAAGGAAGTGTTCATGTCACTGTTCAAACGTTCCGTAACGGAAGGACTGGGTACGTTTTGGCTGGTGTTGGGTGGCTGCGGGAGTGCGGTATTGGCCGCAGTGTTCCCCAACGTTGGCATCGGCCTGCTCGGGGTGTCCCTGGCTTTTGGGCTCACGGTGCTGACCATGGCATTTGCCATAGGGCATATCAGCGGCTGTCACCTTAACCCGGCCGTCTCGGTGGGGTTGGTGGTCGGCGGCAGATTCCCGGCCAGGGAGTTGCCGGCCTACATCGTGTCGCAAGTGATCGGTGGCGCCATCGCCGCCGCACTGCTGTACTTCATCGCCAGCGGCAAACCCGGGTTCGAACTGGCCTCCGGGCTGGCAAGCAATGGTTATGGCGAGCATTCACCCGGTGGTTATTCAATGGCGGCAGGCTTTGTCTGTGAGCTGGTGATGACGGCGATGTTCGTGCTGATCATCCTTGGCGCCACCGACCGTCGAGCCCCGGCAGGCTTCGCGCCCATCGCCATTGGCCTGGGGCTGACGCTGATCCACCTTATCTCCATCCCGGTGACCAACACCTCGGTCAACCCGGCCCGCAGCACAGGGCCTGCGTTGATTGTCGGCGGCTGGGCGCTGCAGCAATTGTGGCTGTTCTGGCTCGCGCCCATCCTCGGCGCGGTGATCGGCGGCATTACGTACCGATGGGTGGGTGCAGAAAAAACAGCTTGACCCAATCCCTGCAGGAGCGAGCTTGCTCGCGAAAAACGCCAACGATGACGCGGTGCATACAGCTGTAATCCCGCGTCGTCTGCACGTTCTTCGCGAGCAAGCTCGCTCCTACAGGGTGTTTCACGTGCCGTCAGAGTGCCGATAAGGCAGGGCCGCCCTCGCCTCTTCGGCATACGCCAGAACCCCCACCCGTTCGCGCTCAAGAAAATCTTCCACAGCGTTCTTCAACCCCGGGTGGCGCAGGTAGTGCCATGACCGCGTAATCACCGGCTCAAACCCGCGAATCAATTTGTGCTCCCCCTGGGCACCCGCATCGAAGCGTTGCAGGCCGTGGGCGATGGCGTAGTCCATGCCTTGGTAGAAACAGGTCTCGAAATGCAGGCGGTCGAATTCCGCCAGGCAACCCCAGTAGCGGCCGTAGAAGCTGTCGCCACCGATCAGGCTGAAGGCCATCGCCACCGGGCGCGTGCCTTGTTTGGCCAAGACTACGCGTATGGCTGTGGGCATGCGCTCAGCCAACAGGCTGAAAAATGCGCGGGTCAGGTAGGGCGATTGCCGACGCACCGCGTAGGTGTTGGCGTAGCAGGCGTAAACAAAATCCCACTGGGATTCGCTCAGCTCATGGCCTTGCAACCACTCGAACTCGATACCCTGCCCTGCCACTTGTTCGCGCTCTTTGCGCATCTGTTTGCGCTTGCGTGAACTCAGGGCGTCGAGGAAATCCTGGAAGTCGCGGTAACCACGGTTCTGCCAATGAAACTGACAACCCAGGCGTTGCAACCAGCCGGGGTGTTGGGCCATGGCTTCATCGGCGAGGGCATCGGCAAAGTTGATATGGGCGCTCGACAGGCCCTCGATCTCCAGATACCCCGGCAGGCTATTAAGCAATTCGAAAGCGTCTGCGGCACTGGCAGCCAATACGCGCGGCCCACCGACCGGGCTGAACGGCACGGCCGTCAGCAACTTGGGGTAATAGTCGATGCCGGCGCGCTCGCAAGCGTCGGCCCAGCCGTGATCGAACACGTACTCGCCATAAGAATGCCATTTGCGATAACCCGGCAATGCCGCCATCAACCGGTCGCCTTCCCAGTGCAGCAAGTGCTCCGTCTGCCAGCCCGAATGCGGGCCGATGCTGGCGCTGTCTTCCAGCGCACTGAGAAACCCATGCTGCATAAACGGCTGGGCCTGTGGCATCAGGGCATCCCACGTGTGCGCAGCGATATCGGACAGGCTGTCCAGGCGTTGCAGCGGCATCGGCATCCTCATTGTTTCTTGGCATGAAAACCTGGGGAGTATCGCTGATCACAGCCGCGCACACATCCTCAAAACACGCGGACAGACGTCAAAACCCTTAGTTCCGTTGCGTAACGATTTGTCATCTAGATGAAATCACTTAGCCACTACTCCGTCATAAACGGTCGCGATACTGACGCCAGTTTTTAGAGCGTCCGGGTCTACCGGGCGACATTTTTTCCGTCCGTCATGGGTCGGTTGTGTCCTGGAGGGTGTTGCCCTCCCTCCTCACTTTCGGAGATTGATATGCGTCTTGCTTCCACTAAAACTGCGGCGGTCCTGTGTGGCGGCCTGTTGCTGGCACTGAGCGTTCCGGCCAGCGCTGCAGTCGACGCTAAATTGCTCGACATGCTCAAGGCCAACGGCCAGATCACCGCGGCGCAGTACACCGAACTGCAAATGGAACTGGCCAGGGATCAGAAAGAGCAGCAGATCGCACGCCAGGCTCAACAAGAGACCAACGAGCAGATCGCGGCCACTGCGAAAAAAACCAACGAGCTGAGCAGCTTCGACCAGAAATTGGCTTGGGCAGCCAAGACCCAGTTCAAGGGTGACGTGCGCTTCCGCCAGGAAACCATCAAGATCGACGGCGAGCCCAACAACGGTGGGCGTGACAAAGACCGTCAACGCATTCGTGCCCGCCTGGGTGCCTACACCGAAATCAACCCGCAGGTGGACACTGGTATCCGTATCGCCACCGGCGGCGGCGATGATGCACGCTCCACCAACCAAGACCAGGATGGTTACTTCGATAAGAAGTCGATCTGGCTGGACCTCGGCTACATCGACTACCACCCGGACCAGATCAAGAACCTGCACGTGATCGGCGGCAAGATGCTGCAGCCGTGGGTGAACATGGGCGATGTGATCTGGGATAGCGACATCAACCCTGAAGGCCTGGCCGTCACCTACAAATACCCACTGGGTAGCAGCGCTGAGCTGTTCGGTAGCCTGGGTAACTACAACCTCAAGGACAACGTGGACGGTGACGGCGTGCAATTTCGCCATGACCTGCGCCTGACGTCCGGCCAGTTGGGCACGCGGTTCTCGGTCACCGACAACCTGAAAATGACCTTGGGCGGCAGCATCTACGCCTACAAGAATGACGAAGACAGCCGCTGCACAACCACCACCACGCCTTGCGCATTGGCGGTCAACGGCAACTCGGCCAACAATGAATTCCGCTTGTACGAAGGCTTTGCGCAAGCAGACATCGGTGGCCTGGCCGTGCCGCTGTCGTTCTACGGCCAGTACGTGAAAAACAACGATGCGGTGACCGACCAGGACACCGCCTGGTTGCTGGGTGCCAAGTCCAAGGTGTTCGGTTTGAACCTGGACTACAACTACCGCGACGTTCAACGTAACGCCGTCGTAGGCGCCTTCACCGATTCGGACTTCGCCAACGGCACCACCGGCTCGCGCGGTCACAAGATGAAAGTCAGCTATGACATCGACAAGAACTTCGCCATCGGCGCCACCTACTTCCTGACCAAGGCTGACTTCGCCAGCCGGACCCAGCGGGATGCCGATACCAACACCTTGCAGCTGGATGCTGAAGCCAAGTTCTAACGCTTAGCATGTAGGAGCGAGCTTGCTGTGGCGAGCAAGCTTGCTTGCGCTGGGGTGCGAAGCGCCCCCAAAAGCCTGCGACTGCTGCGCAGTCGAGCGGGAGCAAGCTCCCTCGCCACAGCAAGCTCGCTCCTACATGATGTCTTTAAGCCGCTCGGCGGCCAGTTGTTCGGCCAGCGCATCAACACCCTCCACCGGTTCCTGAGGCATGCGCTTGAGCGTTGCCTGCATCAGGCGCATCTGACGGATAAAGCGCCGGCAGTTCGGACAAAACATCAAGTGATGACGCACCAGCAGACGCTCCCGAAAGGTCAATTGCCCATCGAGATAGTCACTGGAACGCGCTACTTGTTCTTTACAGGTCAACATTCGCCCGTTTCCTCAAAATGCTCCACCGTGGCGAAGACTTTAAGCCGCGCTCGATGCAACAGCACACGGACGTTGGAGAGTGAAAGGGTCAGAAGATTACAGATTTCTTCCAGTTCCAGGCCCTGGCGTTCACGCAGGACCAGCACACTGCTTTGCAATTCGGACAAACTCAGAATCGTATGCTCCAGGCATTTGCGCAGTTCATCTTCGGTCAGCAGCGCTTCCGGGGTGTCCTGGTGCCAAGCGTAAGGGGCGACAGCCCAATGGCCATCATCCGGGCTGAAGCGTTCATCGCCAATGGTGCCGTGGGGTGAGGGCAAATCGTCGAGAAGGACTTCCCGACGACTTTGTTTGTAACGGCTCTTTGCGGAGTTGGCAGTGATCGTCAATAACCATGTCTTGAGGCTCGATCGCCCTTCGAACTTGGCCAGGTTGCGCACCACCGAGAGCCAGGCATCTTGCACCACCTCATCGGCATGGCGCTGGCCGACGATGGCATACGCCACTGCCCGCATCGCACTCTGGTAAGTGTTGACCAAATCCTTATAAGCCCGCTGCTCACCCTTGAGCAGGCGTTCAAGCAGGTGCGCATCGTCCGCTGCTGCCATCGATTACCTCAATATTGCCGTGGAAATACGCTCAATGTGGGAGCTGGCTTGCCTGCGATCCAGACAACTCGGTGATTCAGGCACACCGAGCCGATGCCTTCGCAGGCAAGCCAGCTCCCACAGTTGATCGCGTCCGGCCACACACTCAGCGTTTGCGCAGGATCACACTGCCAATCGAATACCCGGCGCCAAAGGAGCTGAGTACGGCAACCGCGCCCTTGGGCAGGTCATCCTGATAAGTGTGAAACGCAATCACCGAGCCGGCCGAGCTGGTATTGGCGTAAGTATCGAGGATCACCGGCGCTTCTTCCACCGATGCCTCGCGCCCCAGCAATTTTTTCACGATCAAGTGATTCATGCTCAGGTTGGCCTGGTGCAGCCAGAAACGCTTCACATCAGTCACACTCAGCTGGTTTTCTGCCAAGTGCTCGCCGATCAATTCGGCCACCATCGGGCAAACATCGCGGAATACCTTGCGGCCTTCCTGCACGAACAGCTTGTCGGGGGCGCCGATGCCCTCTTCCGCCGTGCGGTTGAGAAAGCCGAAGTTGTTGCGAATGTTGTTGGAAAACTTGGTCAGCAGCTTGGTGCTCACCACATCGAACTGATGTTCGGACGTCGCCAGGTCAGCACGTTCCAGGATCACCGCCGTGGCGGCATCACCGAAGATAAAATGGCTGTCACGGTCACGAAAGTTCAGGTGGCCGGTGCAGACTTCCGGGTTGACCATCAGGATCGCCCGGGCCTGGCCCAACTGGATGCTGTTGGCCGCGTTCTGGATGCCGAAGGTGGCCGAGGAACACGCCACGTTCATGTCGAAGCCGAAACCCTGGATACCCAAGGCTTCCTGGACTTCAATGGCGATCGCCGGGTAGGCACGTTGCAGGTTGGAGCAGGCGACAATCACGCCATCAATGTCGGCGGCGGTCTTGCCGGCGCGCTGCAGGGCTTGTTCGGCGGCACCGATGGCCATCTGGCAAAGCACCGACCATTCGTCGTTGCTGCGCTCGGGCAGGCGCGGCGCCATGCGCTGCGGATCGAGGATGCCGTCTTTGTCCATCACAAAACGGCTCTTGATGCCGGATGCCTTTTCGATGAATGCCGCGCTCGACTCGGTCAGCGCCTGCACCTCGCCACGTTCGATCGCGGCGGCGTTGTCGGCGTTGAACTGTTGGACGTAGGCATTGAAAGACTGCACCAGCTCTTCGTTGGAGATGCTGTTGGCCGGGGTGTACAGGCCGGTGCCGCTGATGACGACGTTATGCACGGTCGTTCCTCTAAATCTGTCAGGCAGAAGATATTGGTACCGTCGTACCAAACTGTAAGTCGTTTGATTCCGTCCAGCAGGCATCAAACTGGCAACGCTTTATCTAATCTTGTAACCGCGAAGTTTGCCACAACGCCGGTGATTTGGCGCCATATGCCAGACAAACATCCAATTGTGGGAGAGGTTTGTCCTCATACCTGTAGGAGCGAGCTTGCTCGCTCCTACAGTTGGGGAAGCGCTTCAGGGCTCTACCTGACTCCACTGCTTGCTCAAGCGCTTATCGGAAATCGGCACTTTGGTACCCAACTGCTGGGCAAACAGCGACACCCGGTACTCCTCCAGCCACCAGCGATATAGCTCCAACTGCGGGTCGCGCTTGCCTTCCTGGGTGTGTTTGTTCAGGCGGTTCTGGTACTGCGCCCACAGGCCGCCCAATTCGCTGCTCCACACGCGGTCCTTTTGCACCTGGCTCGGCAGTTTTTCCAGGCGCAGTTCGATGGCCTTGAGGAAACGCGGCAGTTCCTTGAACCACTGGGCCGGGGTTTCCCGCACAAAACCTGGATACACCAGGTTGCTCAGTTGCTGCTTGATATCGTTCAAGGCCACGGCCTGGGCCAGGTCGATCTTGCCTTTGAAGCGTTTTTGCAGGCCGTGCCAGAGTTTCAGCACTTCCAGGGTCAGGCGCGCGAGGCGTTCGGCGTGCTCAGTCCAACTGCCGCGCTTGCGTTCAGCCAAGGCTGCCAGGCCAGCGCCATCGCGTGGCAGGCTGGCTTCGCCTTCAAGTACACAGGTATCGAGGCTGGCCAGCAGGATGTCTTCCACCAGCGCGTCGATTCGCCCCAGTTCACGGTACATCAAGCCCAGTTCGGTCAGGCCCGGCAATTTGCCGCGCAGGAATTTCGCCGGCTCCGCCAATTGCTGCATCAGCAGGCGCTGCAAGGCGCGACGGTGCTGGAACTCGGCTTCGGCAGCGGTGGAGAAGCGCCCCTCCTTGACCGTGCCGTTCTCTTCCACCAGTGCCGGATACACCGTCATCGACAGGCCGGCGATGTTCTGCTGGGTCTTTTCCGCCACCGCCGCAAACACCTTGGCCTCTACCGGCTGCTGGCTTTTCGCGGTTTGCGGCACGGCCAAGGCCGCCTGACTGGCTTCGGCGAACCGTGCGGTGAGCTCGGCCAAGTCACGGCCTTCGCCGAGGAACTTGCCCTGGCCGTCGACCACTTCCAGGTTCATCTTCAGGTGGTTTTCCACCTGTTGCGCCGCCTCGGCCCACGCCTCATCGCTGACCCGCGCACCGGTCATGCGCAGCAATTCACGCCCCAGCGCCTGGGGCAGAGAGCCCTGGCCGAATTCGATACGTTGCAGCGCAGCCTTGACGAAGTCCGGCACCGGCACGAAGTTTTTGCGCAGCGCCTTGGGCAAGTTGCGCACCAGAGCGATACACTTGGCTTCGATCAACCCCGGCACCAGCCACTCCAGGCGCTCGGCTGGCAACGCCGGCAACAACGGCGCCGGCACCCGCAGGGTCACGCCGTCACGGGGGTGGTTGGGTTCGAAGTGGTAACTCAAGGCCAGGGCCAGGTCGCCCAGGTGCAAGGTGTCCGGGTAATGCGCGGCGGTGACTTCACTGGCCTCGCGGGCCAGTACGTCTTCTTCACGCATGATCAGCAGTTGCGGGTCTTTCTGGCTGTTGACCTTGTACCAACTGTCAAAGGTGGCGGTCTGGTGAATCTCTGCGGGCAGGCGCGCATCGTAGAAGGCGTACAGGGTTTCTTCGTCGGCCAGGATGTCGCGACGGCGGGCCTTGGCTTCCAGCTCGTCGAGTTGCTCCAGCAGTTTCTGGTTGGCCGTCAGGCACTTGGCACGGGACTGAATCTCGCCGCGCACCAGGCCTTCACGGATAAACAACTCACGGGACACCACCGGGTCAATCGGCCCGTAATGCACCGGCCGGCGCCCGACCACGATCAGCCCGAACAGGGTGATCTGCTCAAAGGCCACCACCTGGCCACGCTTCTTCTCCCAATGGGGTTCGAAGTGGTTCTTCTTGATCAGATGCCCGGCCAGCGGCTCGATCCAGTCGGCGTCGATTTTCGCCACCATGCGTGCATAGAGCTTGGTGGTTTCCACCAGTTCAGCGGTCATCAGCCATTGCGGGCGCTTCTTGCCGATGCCCGAAGACGGGTGAATCCAGAAGCGACGCTGGCGCGCCCCGAGGTAATCGCCGTCTTCGGTCTTCTGGCCAATCTGGCTGAGCAGGCCGGACAGTACCGCCTTGTGCAATTTTGGGAAGTCTGCTGGTTCTTTATTGATGCTCAACTGCATGTCGCGGCAGATGAGGCTCAACTGGCGATGGGAGTCGCGCCACTCGCGCAGGCGCAAGTAGTTGAGGAAGTTTTTGCGGCACCAGTTGCGCAACGGACTGGCGGTCAGTTCCTGGCGCTGCTCCTCGAAACCGCGCCACAGGTTGACCAGCCCGGCGAAGTCCGAATCCGGGTCTTTCCACTGTGCGTGGGCCTGGTCGGCCGCTTGTTGACGCTCCGGTGGGCGCTCGCGCGGGTCCTGGATCGACATGGCGCTGGCGACGATCAACACTTCCTGCAAACTGCCCAGCTTGGCCGCTTCCAGCAACATGCGGCCCATGCGCGGGTCCACCGGCAAGCGGGCAAGCTGGCGACCCAACGGCGTGAGCTGGCTGTTGCGGTCTACCGCCGAGAGTTCTTGCAGCAGGTTGAAACCGTCGCTGATGGCCTTGCCATCCGGCGGTTCGATAAACGGGAAATCGGTGATCTCGCCCAGGCGCAGGTGCAGCATCTGCAGGATCACAGCAGCGAGGTTGGTGCGCAGGATCTCCGGATCGGTAAATTCCGGGCGCCCGATAAAGTCTTCTTCGCTGTACAAGCGCACGCAAATACCCGGCTCAACCCGGCCGCAACGGCCTTTACGCTGGTTGGCGCTGGCCTGGGAAATCGCCTCGATGGGCAAACGCTGCACTTTGGCGCGGTAGCTGTAGCGACTGATGCGCGCCGTACCGCTGTCGATCACGTAGCGAATGCCCGGCACGGTCAGCGAGGTTTCCGCGACGTTGGTCGCCAGTACCACGCGCCGGCCCGGGTGGGACTGGAAAATGCGCTGCTGCTCGGCCGGCGACAGCCGTGCGTACAACGGCAAAATCTCGGTGTGCTTGAGCTGGGCCTTGCGCAGCATGTCGGCCGCGTCACGAATCTCGCGCTCGCCGGGCAGGAACACCAATACATCGCCAGGACTGCGCCGTTCGCTGCGCTCATAGGCGGCGATTTCATCAAGGGTGGCAAGGATCGCCTGGTCGACGGTCAGGTCGTCCTCGACGCGGTTGCCCTCCTCGTCCTGTTCCAGGGTGAGTGGGCGATACCAGGTGTCCACCGGGAAGGTACGGCCCGACACCTCGACAATCGGCGCATCGTCGAAGTGCTTGGAAAAGCGCTCCAGGTCGATGGTGGCCGAGGTGATGATGACTTTCAGGTCGGGGCGACGCGGCAACAGGGTCTTGAGGTAGCCGAGCAGGAAGTCGATGTTCAGGCTGCGTTCGTGGGCTTCGTCGACGATGATCGTGTCGTAGCGCTCGAGGTAGCGGTCGTTCTGGGTTTCGGCCAGCAGGATGCCGTCGGTCATCAGCTTGATCAGGGTGTTGGAGTCACTCTGGTCTTCGAAGCGCACTTGGTAACCGACCAGCGCACCCAATGGCGTGGCCAGCTCTTCAGCGACGCGGCTGGCGACACTGCGCGCCGCGATCCGGCGCGGCTGGGTGTGGCCGATCAGGCCGAACTGGCCACGGCCGATTTCCAGGCAAATTTTCGGCAACTGCGTGGTTTTACCCGAGCCGGTTTCACCGGCGATGATCAGTACCTGGTGCTTGTTCAGCGCGTCCTTGATCTCATCGCGCTTGGCGGCAATCGGCAGGCTGTCGTCGTAGCGAATCACCGGCAGGCTGGCACGCCGCGCCGTGACCTGGGCGCACGATGCCTGCATGCGCGCCACCCACTGCGCCAACTTGTCCTCGTCGGGCTTCTTGCGCAGCTCAAGCAACTGCCGGCGCAAGCGGTGGCGGTCGGCGAGCATGGCGTGATCGAGGGTTTTGAGCAGTTGGTCGATGGTGGGTGCTTGGTCAGTCATCAGGTGCGTTTGGGTCGTCTATTTATGCAGGGGGCGGATTGTCGCAGAAAAGCAGCTGCTAGCGGCAAGCTTCAAGCAGCAAGTAAGGGCAGACCTACTTTCACTTGCCCCTTGCAGCTTGCAGCTTGCAGCTTATGGCTGCTCTTTCCTCTTATAAGGGAACACGTCGATCACCTTGCCGGCACGAATCGCGTCCTGCAGGCCTTTCCAGTAGTCAGCGTTGTACAACTCGCCATGCAGCTCATCGAACAACCGGCGCTGCCCGGCGTCGGCAAACAGGAACGGCGGGAACTCTTCGGGGAACACATCCAGCGGGCCGATGGAATACCAGGGCTCGGAGGCCATTTCATCCTCGGGGGTGCGCGGCGCGGGAATATGGCGGAAGTTGGCTTCGGTGAGAAAGCAGATTTCGTCGTAGTCGTAGAACACCACGCGGCCGTGGCGGGTGACGCCAAAGTTCTTCAGCAACATGTCGCCGGGGAAGATATTCGCCGCCGCCAGTTGCTTGATCGCCAGGCCGTAATCCTCCAATGCTTCGCGCACCTGAGCGGGGTTGGCGTTGTCGAGGTAGAGGTTGAGCGGGGTCATGCGTCGCTCGGTCCAGCAGTGGCGGATGAGCACGGTGTCGCCCTCCACTTCGACGGTACCGGCGGCGACTTCCAGCAGCTCGGCCAGGCACTCGGGCTCGAACTTGCTCAAGGGGAAGCGGAAGTCGGCGAACTCCTGGGTGTCGGCCATGCGCCCTACCCGGTCGACGCTTTTCACCAGACGGTACTTTTCGATCACCGTGGCGCGGTTGACGTTTTTTGACGGCGAGAAGCGGTCCTTGATGATCTTGAACACCGTATTGAAACCCGGCAGCGTGAACACGCTCATGACCATGCCGCGCACGCCGGGAGCCATGATGAACTGGTCGTCGGTGGTGGCCAGGTGGTTGATCAGCGCGCGGTAGAACTCGGATTTGCCGTGCTTGTAGAAACCGATGGAGGTGTACAACTCGGCAATGTGCTTGCCCGGCAGGATGCGCTTGAGAAAGCCGATGAATTCCGCTGGCACGGGTACATCGACCATGAAATAGGAACGGGTGAACGAGAAGATGATCGACACGTCGGCTTCGTCAGTGATCAACGCATCGATCTGGATGCCACGCCCTTCGCGGTGCAGCAGCGGAATCACCAACGGCCATTGTTCGTCGCGGGTGTAGATGCGCCCCACAAGGTAGGCGCCTTTGTTGCGATACAGCACCGAGGAAAACAACTCGACCTTGAGGTCCGGGTCCTTGCATACCCAATCCGGCAGGTTTTCCCGCAACTGGGCTTCGAGGCGGCGCAGGTCGGCGGGCAGGTCGGCGTAGGGCTCGCTGAAGCTGTAGTCAGAGAAGACCTGCGCCAGCATGTCCGCTATTTTACCGGCCGGCGTGTAGATACGGGTTTGCGCCGCCCGCGCCCGGCGCAGGCTAGGCCGAGTGGTGTGGATGAACATGCAGCCGTCACTGATCAGGTCATGGCTGAACAGGCCGCAGAAGATCGAGTTGTACCAGGTCTCCGACAGCTCATCGTCAAAGCGCAGGTCGATCAAACCGATATAAGCGCTTTTTACCAAGGGCCACTGGCCGATGTCCTGCAATCCAGCAGGGTCGAAACTGGCGCGCAGACGGGTAGTCACCTCAGCGACTTTCTCCTCATAGAGATTGATGCGCGCCGCCGACGCGGCCTGCCCCTGCTGCCACTGGGCCTTCTCGAAACGCTCACGGGCGCCATCGGTGATCTGGCGGAAGTGCTCACGGTAATCGTCGAAACCGTCGAGGATCATCCGGGCGATAGCGAGGGCGGACTGCGACATGCGGGAAACCTCGAACGGGTATCTGGAAGCCCAGAGCTTAGCCAGTGAACCGAGGCAGGAGAAGAATGATTTTGCACGGGGGCAAACTGACTGCAATTAGCCATTGTGCCGACCTGCCCGCTGGGCAACACTTCTGCGCCCGATTGGCATAGGAGTTTTCCGTGAGACCTGTTGACACCCTGTATCTGCTGGGGCTGGCTGCCATCTGGGGCGCGAGTTTCCTGTTTATGCGCATCATCGCGCCGGAAATCGGCACGGTGCCCACCGCGTTTTTCCGCGTGTCGATTGCCGCCGCGGGCCTATTGGTGATCCTGGCGATGCTGCGCGTGAGCTGGGATTTCCAGGGCAAGTTCAAGACGGTCCTGCTGCTGGGCGTGATCAACTCGGGGATTCCCGCGACGATGTACTCGGTGGCGGCGCAGGTACTGCCGGCGGGTTATTCGGCGATTTTCAACGCCACTACACCGCTGATGGGTGTGCTGATCGGCGGGTTGTTTTTCAGCGAACGCCTGACGCCGGCAAAAATAGCGGGTGTGGCCTTGGGTCTGCTTGGTGTTGCCGTGCTCACCCGCGCAGGGCCGGTGGCATTTGATCTGGAACTGTTAATAGGCGCATTAGCATGCCTGCTGGCGACCACCTGCTATGGCTTCGCCGGTTTCCTGGCGCGACGCTGGCTGGATCAGCGCGGCGGGTTGGACAGTCGTCTCTCTGCCTTGGGCAGTATGCTGGGTGCTACGTTGTTTTTGCTGCCGTTCTTCGCCTTCAGCGCCATCACCCAGCCACCGGCGAGTTGGGGCGGCTGGCAGGTGTGGGTGTCGCTGCTCGGATTGGGGCTGGTATGTACGGCGTTCGCCTACATCCTGTACTTCCGCCTGCTGTCATCCATCGGCCCGGTCAAGTCAATGACCGTGACCTTCATGATTCCGCCGTTCGGCGTGTTGTGGGGGGCGTTGTTGTTGGATGAACCGCTGTCCATGGCTCATCTGTATGGTGGTGTATTGATTGCCGGGGCGTTGTGGTTGGTGTTGCGCCCGCAAAAACTGTAGGAGCGCCCCTGTGGCGAGGGAGCTTGCTCCCGCTCGACTGCGTAGCAGTCGCAAGCTCCAGGGGGCGCTTCGCACCCCAGCGCAAGCAAGCTTGCTCGCCACCGCTAGCTCGCTCCTACAGGGGTGGTTTCTAGCTCTTACGGAACACGAAGACCAAGCCGACGATGATCAACGCCATTCCCAGCACGCTCAACAGCGCCAGGCGGTTACCGAAGATCAGGTAGTCCATCACCGCGGTCACCGCCGGCACCAGATAGAACAAACTGGTGACATTCACCAGGTTGCCGCGGGCAATCAGCCGATACAGCAACAGCGTCGCCAGCACCGACACCACCAAGCCCATCCACAGCACCGGCAGGTAAAAGCCTGCACTGTGCTCGAAGTGGAACGGCTGGAACGGCACGAACACTCCGCACAGCAACAGCCCGGCCAAGTATTGCAGTGGCAGCGTGCCCAAAGGATTGTCGGTGATGCGCTTTTGCATGATCGAGCCAAACGTCATGCTCGCCAGCGCCAGCAGCCCGAACAGCATCCCCGCCAGGGACATGCCCGCCAACCCGATGCCCTGGTACACCACCATGATCAAGCCAGCCAACCCCAACCCCAGGCCGAACAGCCGGCGCCAGGAGCGTTGGCGCTCCATCAGTACCACGGTGAGGATCGGCTGCACACCCATGATGGTCGCCATCACCCCAGGGGTGACGTTGAGGTCCAGGGCCAGCAGATAGAAAATCTGATAGGCCCCCAGCAAGACCAGGCCCGTCGCCGCCGCATACAGCAGCGGCTTGCCGGGACGTGGCAGCTTCAACTTGAGGAGCGGGACCAGCACTACCAACCCCATCAGGGCAATGGCAAACCGGATCAACAGAAAGGCAAAGGGCGACGCATGGGCCAGGCCCAACTTGGAGAAGATCGCCCCGCTGCTCCACAGCAAGACAAACACGCTCGTCGAGGCCGCCGCGGCCACGGATTGTTTCGAAAGCACAGACATGGTTACCACCTGTTATCAGGCAAAAAAGCCGACTCAGTAAAAAACTGAATTTCAGTAGGTTTTTTCAGGCAGGCACGGGCAACAGCGAATCGCTGATCAGCCCGAAATGCCAACACCCGGCGGTGATACGACTGCGTACACCGGCGTGCTACTGACAGGTGGGGGGTAATGACTGATCTGCGCAGGCTGCTTGCCACGGCACGGCACGACCACGGCGTTGACCGCTGAATCGACTACCGCTATGCGCTGGGAAGCTGGCATGTGCTGATCTTTTTGAAGGGATATAAAGACGCGACGACTATAACCAGCCGCAAACATACTTTGCAATCCTTTCCCCCTTGCCTTGTACATGGAGGCGTTTTCATGCCCTGGAACCTGGCCACTCGCTATAATGCCGCCCGGATTTTTCGAAGGATTTCACATGATTGCTTTGCCCTGGCTGTACCTCACCCTACTTTCCATTGGCTATGTCGTGGCTTTGATCTACGGCCAACTGGGCGTACTGGCGGCGGTCTCCATCGCACTGCTGCTGGTGGCCGGGTACGCCGTGCGCCAGCAACGCAACCCTTGGGCACGCTACTTGGGCCAAGGCTTGTTTATCGTACTGGCCCTGGGCCTGGTGATGCACTGGCTGCCGGGTTTCTATAACGGCCGCGGTATTGCGCCCCAGCGTTTAACTCCGGACTCAGTGCCCTTCTCGATGTACCTGAACCAGGACAAGCCCCTGATAGGCTTCTGGCTGTTGCTGGCCTGCCCGTGGATTGTGGCGCGACGCTCATTGCGCCTGTCGATCTGCGTCACCGCCCTGGCACTGACCCTGACCGCCATCGTCGCACTGGGTGGTGCCGCACTGATGGGAATGATCAGTTGGGCGCCGAAATGGCCGGACCAGGCATGGCTGTGGGTACTCAATAACCTGCTGCTGGTGACGCTGGTGGAAGAAGCGCTGTTTCGTGGCTATGTTCAGGGCGGCCTGAGCCAACGTTTCAAACACTTGCCCTACGGCGAGAACCTTGCGCTGCTGCTGGCTTCGCTGTTATTCGGCCTGATGCATTTCGGTGCGGGTTGGCAATGGGTGACGCTGGCCAGTATTGCCGGGGTCGGTTACGGCCTGGCGTATCGCTTTGGCGGGCTCGGCGCAGCGATTGCCACGCATTTTGGCTTGAATCTGCTGCACTTCGGCTTGTTCACCTACCCAATGCTGGCCAGCTAAGCCTGCCCGACTGTAAGAACGAGCTGTTGTGGCGACGGAGCTTGCTCCCGCTCCGGTGCGTAGCGCCCGCAAGTTGTTTGGGGCCGCTTCGCAGCCCAGCGGGAGCAAGCTCCCTCGCCACAGTCGGCACTCTGCTCCCAGGATTGTTGCAAAAATAAGTTAAATAAATGCCCAGCATGGCCGATAACCCCTGAAAGCCTTGCGGATTGAACAATCATGCGTAATAACCAACCCGTTACCCAGCGCGAACGTACCTTCCCTGCTCAGCAACGGTTGATCTCCACCACAGATGCCAAGGGTGTCATTACCTACTGCAACGACGCGTTTGTCGAAATCAGTGGGTTCACCCGCGACGAACTGGTCCGTGCTCCGCACAACCTGGTGCGTCACCCGGATGTGCCCTCGGCGGTGTTCGCACACATGTGGTCCACGCTCAAACAAGGCTTGCCATGGATGGGCATTGTCAAGAATCGCTGCAAGACCGGTGACCACTACTGGGTTAACGCCTATGTAACACCGGTGTTCGACGGTAACCAGGTGATCGGCTACGAATCGGTGCGTATCAAGCCCACCGCCGAGCAGATCCGCCGGGCCGAGGCGCTCTATCAACGCATCAACCAGGGCAAGTCGGCGATTCCCCAGCGCGACAAATGGCTGCCGGTGCTGCAGGACTGGCTGCCGTTTATCCTGGTCAGCCAACTGAGCTTCATGATCGGCGCCACCCTCACCTCCCAGTGGGGCTTTGCCTTGGCGGCAGCGTTGTCCGTGCCGTTGGGCCTGCTGGGGCTGAGCTGGCAACAGCGCGGCCTCAAGCGCTTGCTGCGCCTGGCCGAGCAGACCACGTCCGACCCGCTGATTGCGCAGATGTACACCGACAGCCGTGGCGCCCAGGCCCGACTGGAAATGTCGATTCTCAGCCAGGAAGCGCGTCTGAAGACCTGCCTGACCCGCTTGCAGGACACTGCCGAGCACCTCAACGATCAGGCGGCACAGTCCAACACCCTGGCGCACAGCAGCTCCAGCGGCCTGGAACGTCAGCGTGTGGAAACCGAACAGGTGGCCACCGCCGTCAACCAGATGGCTGCAACCACCCAGGAAGTCGCCAGCCACGTGCAGCGCACCGCCGACGCCACCCAGGAAGCCAACCGCCTGACCGGTCGCGGCCGCGATATCGCCGGGGAAACCCGCGAGGCGATTCAGCGGCTTTCGGCCGCCGTTGGCGAGACCGGCGTGACCGTCACTCAACTGGCCAAGGACAGCGATGAAATTGGCGGCGTTGTCGATGTAATCAAGGGCATCGCCGACCAGACCAACTTGCTGGCACTCAACGCCGCTATCGAAGCCGCGCGTGCCGGTGAGATGGGCCGTGGTTTTGCGGTGGTCGCCGATGAAGTGCGCCAACTGGCGCAGCGTACGGCCGAATCCACCGGGCAGATCCATGCCCTGATCGCCAAGCTGCAACACACGGCGGCCGCGGCCGTGCAAACCATGGACGCCGGGCACCGCCAGGCCGAAGAAGGTGTGGCGCGGGTGATGGAAGCGGACCAGGCATTGGTGGGTATCAGCGAGGCGGTGGCCAATATCACCGACATGACCACCCAGATTGCCGCGGCCACCGAGGAGCAAAGCGCCGTGGCCGAGGAGATCAGCCGTAACATCAGCACTATTGCGCTGTTGGCAGACCAGACCTCAGAGCAGGCGATGAACTCGGCGCAGTTGAGTGAAGAACTGACTCATACGGCGAATACTCAGTACTCGCTGGTGGAGCGTTTTAACCGGTAGAACTTCAAGGGCTCACTTTCTCCAACAAGTGAGCCCCTTGCAGATGGCTATCACTCATCATCTTTTTATCACCAAGCATTCTATAAAACTGTCAATTCTCACAGTTAACCTTTGAACGCCTCCCTCCTTATAGTGTGAACCTGTCAAACAGGAGCACACCGCCATGTCCCGACCTGCCGATTCAAATAGCGCCCTGCATCCCTTCCCAAAAACCATGGGGCGTGTGCAATGGACTGAAAAATCATCGAACAACGAAAGAACATTGGAAGGCTGGGCTCTCCCACTGCACCTATCCGAATACAATAATCAGTATTGGGTCAAGTTGACGCTCCAGTCCCCAGACACTCAACAATCACTGTTACTGAAAATACCTTGCGACTCCATAAGTACATCACCTAACAAATCAATCAAGCAAAACCCGGAAGCCTTCACCCACCTGTACATTCAAGGTGCAAACAATAACGCACCTGAAACGGAAGAACGTATTAAACCTGTCGGCGACATTGAAGTAACCGTTGACGAAAGCACAGGGAACACAACGCTGAATTTCGAAGGTTCTTTCACTGACACAGCGTCGGAATTACGCGAAATAAAATGCTGCTGTGAGTGGCCTGGAACTACCCTTGCCTCACAACATTCGATCTTTAAGTGGACAGAAGGACAAACTCAATACAAAACGGAGGGCTGGCTGGCCTACTCCAGTTCAAGCAAGGCATGGTATCTGACCAGCGAGGAGGGAGAATGGGGTACGCCTCAATACCGTGAGTGGGCTATTTTTATTTACTGCGACGATGAAAATGAACAGATCATCGATGAAACATTTAAAAACGGTGATGAGAAATCGAATTTTTACTATGCTCCCTTCGGCGGTGGCACCTATGAAGACGAATACAATGTAACGCTTACACTGACTCAGCAGCCGTTGCGCTGCGAAGCCACCTTTAAAAATAAAATCCGCGACCGTGTAGACATGACTAACGGCACGTTTCAGCCTATAAAAGACTGCCCCTAGCCACATCGTTTTCACGGATGCTCGTACAGTGAGACCTCAACCCCCTGACAAACTTAAACCCACCCCGATATAAAGGAGCTTTATAATGTCGACCGACCTCTACTCCTTGGAAAATCAAGAAAACTACACGTCTAAAAATACGTTTACGTGGATTAAATGCAACGAAAGTACATCTGCGGAAAAAGTGTATTTTTACCACAACAAAGATAAAACGCAATGGGCTATCGAAGGATTAATAGGATCTTATAAGGATAAGAACCTGCTGGGTTATCATTTCAACATCCCTTATGAAGAAGGCGATATAACTAAAACTTATAACCTCACAAGTGAATTTGTAGCTTACCACTCCACCGACTCTCCAGGTCATGAAACTCAAAGTTACAGAGCTGAGGAGGCCGAAGTAACGATTAGCATCAATACGTTTACCGAAAGAGCAACAGGTTCTTTCAAAGCAACCTTTAGAGAACAGTCGGCCCACATGAATGTTACAGGTGATTTCGAAATGTACTATATTCAAAAAGAATACCTTTAAAAAAACTCATCACCTTTGCAACACCCAACCTCCTCACAAAGCGTCAGGCGAGAAAACCTGACGCTTTGATGGCCGCCGCCTCCAAATGCTGCTCATGACTGAACCCCGACGCCTTCAACGGCTTCAAATCATGATCCCCCGCCACCAGCCACATCACCTCAATGCTCGGCGATAACGCATACCCCTCCACCGCCGCTCGATTGCCCAAGGCATCACGCTCGCCCTGCACTATCAGCGTCGGCGTCGCAAGCGCAGCCAGATGCTCCACCCGAGGCTTTTGCGGCTTGCCCACCGCATAAAACGGATAGCCCAGGCACACCAACCCATCTGCGCCCAGCTCATCGGCCAACAAACTGGCCATGCGCCCGCCCATGGACTTGCCGCCAATCGCCAGTTTCCCAGCGACATGACGTCGCACCTGGGCATACACCTCACGCCACGCCTCCAGCAGTTTCGGTGCCGGATTCGGCGGGCGTTTGCCCCCGTCCAAGCGGCGCTGGGCCATGTACGGGAACTCGAAGCGCAACACGTTCACACCATGCCCGGCAAGGCGTGCAGCCATGTCGTTCATGAACGCCGAGTCCATCGGTGCACCGGCGCCATGGGCCAGAATCAGCGTGACCGGCTCGCCCGAACGCTTGCCCGTGGCGACATCCCACAACCAGCCATGTTCCCGTACACACTGCGCCCATTGATCCCCGTCAATACTGGCCTTGTGCTCTTTGCCCATGCTTGCCTCGCTTTTTAGTCTGCCTATAACTCCAGCCCAAGTGCCGCACTTGCTTGGGTTGAACCGTGGATGGGGAACCATGAACACTACTTTAAGTACCGCCTATAACTACAAGGTGGTCCGCCAATTCGCCATTATGACGGTGGTGTGGGGCATCGTCGGCATGGGGCTCGGGGTTTTTCTCGCCGCCCAATTGGTTTGGCCTGCGCTCAACTTCGATTTGCCCTGGACCAGCTTCGGCCGTCTGCGCCCATTGCACACCAATGCGGTGATCTTCGCGTTCGGTGGCTGTGCGCTGTTCGCCAGCTCCTTTTACTCGGTGCAACGCACCTGCCAGACGCAGCTGTTCGCGCCGAAAGTCGCCGCGTTCTGCTTCTGGGGCTGGCAGCTTGTGATCCTGCTGGCCGCCATCAGCCTGCCACTGGGCTACACCAGCTCAAAGGAATACGCCGAGCTGGAATGGCCCATCGACATCCTGATCACCATCGTCTGGGTCGCCTACGCCATCGTGTTCTTCGGCACGATCATGAAACGCAAGACCAAGCACATCTATGTGGGTAACTGGTTCTTCGGCGCGTTCATCATCACCGTGGCCATTTTGCATATCGTCAATAACCTGGAAATCCCGGTCAGCCTGACCAAGTCCTACTCGCTGTACGGCGGTGCGACCGATGCCATGGTGCAGTGGTGGTATGGGCACAACGCGGTAGGCTTTTTCCTGACTGCGGGCTTCCTCGGCATGATGTACTACTTCGTGCCCAAACAGGCCGAGCGCCCGGTGTATTCCTATCGTTTGTCGATCGTGCACTTCTGGGCGTTGATCACCCTGTACATTTGGGCCGGTCCTCACCACTTGCACTACACCGCCTTGCCGGACTGGGCGCAGTCCCTGGGCATGGTGATGTCACTGGTGCTGCTGGCGCCAAGCTGGGGCGGCATGATCAACGGCATGATGACCCTCTCGGGTGCCTGGCATAAGTTGCGCAGCGACCCGATCCTGCGCTTCCTCGTCGTCTCCCTGGCCTTCTACGGCATGTCGACCTTCGAAGGCCCGATGATGGCGATCAAGACCGTCAACGCCCTCTCCCACTACACCGACTGGACCATCGGCCACGTACACGCCGGGGCGCTGGGCTGGGTGGCGATGATCTCCATCGGCGCGCTGTATCACATGATCCCGAAAGTCTTCGGTCGCGAGCAGATGTACAGCCTCGGCCTGATCAACGCGCATTTCTGGCTGGCCACCATCGGCACCGTGCTCTACATCGCCTCGATGTGGGTCAACGGCATCGCCCAGGGCCTGATGTGGCGTGCGGTCAACGAAGACGGCACCCTTACCTACTCCTTCGTCGAAACCCTGGTGGCCAGCCACCCAGGCTTCATCGTGCGTCTGGTGGGCGGTGCGATCTTCCTCAGCGGCATGTTCCTGATGGCTTACAACACATGGCGCACCGTGCGTTCGGCGCAACCTGCCGAAGTCACCGCTGCCGCGCAGATGGCCTGAGGAGTCGATGATGAAACACGAAACGATTGAAAAGAACGTCGGCCTGTTGATGCTGCTGATGGTGCTCGCCGTGAGCATCGGTGGCCTGACCCAGATCGTCCCGCTGTTCTTCCAGGACGTGACCAACAAACCGGTCGAAGGCATGAAGCCCTACACCGCGCTGCAACTGGAAGGCCGCGACATCTACATCCGCGAAGGCTGCGTGCAGTGCCACTCGCAGATGATCCGCCCGTTCCGCGCCGAGACCGAGCGCTACGGCCACTACTCGGTGGCTGGCGAAAGCGTGTGGGACCACCCGTTCTTGTGGGGCTCCAAGCGTACCGGGCCGGACCTGGCCCGCGTCGGCGCGCGCTACTCGGACGACTGGCACCGCGCGCACTTGTACAACCCGCGCAACGTGGTGCCGGAGTCGAAAATGCCGGCCTACCCCTGGCTGGTCACCGCCGCCGTCGACAGCAGCCACACCGAGACCAAGTTGAAAGTGATGCGCACCCTCGGCGTGCCGTACACCGACGACGACATCAATGGCGCCGTCGCCAGCCTCAAGGGCAAGACCGAGATGGACGCGCTGGTTTCCTACCTGCAAGTGCTCGGCACTGCCATCAAGAGCAAGAGGTGAGCCATGGGATTTGAATTCGATGCGGGCACCATCCGCGGCCTTGGCACGCTGGTGGTCGCCATCGCCTTTATCGGCCTGTCGCTGTGGGTGTTCAACAACCGCCGCAACGCGGAATTCGAGCAGGCCCGCCTGCTGCCGTTTGCCGATGAACCTTCCCCACCCGACGCTCAAGCAGAGCCAGCCACAAGGAGCACTCGGCCATGACTACGTTTTGGAGTACATGGATCTGCGTATTGACCCTGGGCAGCCTGATCGGCCTGACCTGGCTGTTGGTCGGCACCCGCAAGGGCGAAACCAAGGGCAGCGTCGACCAGACCATGGGCCACGCCTTCGACGGTATCGAGGAATACGACAACCCGCTGCCCCAGTGGTGGTTTATGTTGTTCGCCGGCACCCTGGTATTTGCCGTCGGCTACCTGATCCTCTACCCGGGCCTGGGCAACTGGAAAGGCGTACTGCCGGGCTATGAAGACGGCTGGACCCAGACCAAGGAATGGGACAAGGAAATGGCCAAGGCCGACGCCAGGTTCGGGCCGATCTTCGCCAAGTTCGCGGCCATGCCGGTGGAAGAAGTCGCCAAGGACCCGCAAGCGTTGAAGATGGGCGGTCGCCTGTTTGCCTCCAACTGTGCGGTGTGCCACGGCTCGGACGCCAAGGGCGCCTATGGCTTCCCCAACCTGGCCGACAACAACTGGCGCTGGGGCGGTTCGGCCGAGGCCATCAAGGCCACCATCCTGAACGGTCGCCACGCGGCGATGCCGGCCTGGGGTGAAGTGCTGGGCGAGGACGGGGTGAAGAACGTCGCCGCCTACGTGCGTCACGACCTGGCCAAGCTGCCGTTGCCCGCCGACAACACCGCCGACCTGGCCGCCGGGCAAGCCGCCTTCAGCACCACTTGCGTGGCGTGTCATGGTCCGCAAGGTCACGGCGTGGAAGCCATGGGTGCGCCCAACCTGACCGAGCCTGCCGGCTTTATCTACGGCACCAGCCTGGCGCAGTTGCAGCAGACCATCCGCCATGGTCGCCAGGGCCAGATGCCGGCTCAGGACGTGCTGCAAGGCAATGACAAGGTGCACTTGCTGGCGGCGTACGTGTACAGCCTGTCCCATAACGCTGATGACGCAACGCCAGACAGCCAACCGCAGTAAAAGCTCTACCTGTGGCGAGGGAGCTTGCTCCCGCTGGAGTGCGAAGCGCTCCCACGATTTTGGGGCCGTTGCGCAGCCCAACGGGAGCAAGCTCCCTCGCCACAGACATAAGTCGCGACCAAGTGTCGCACCCCTTCCAAACCCAACTTTCCCCTCCTCCTATTCGGGTCTACGCTTGTTCCCACAGTGGAGCAATTCTGGCGTAGACGACGGTATCCGTTGCGCCCCCTGAAATTCCTGTCCACTTGATCAGCTTTCTATTTCGGTCTTTATCCTTACACCAAACATGGAAAGGGCGCAGAATCTGGCGTGGAACGCATTGATACAGGTCAGCCATTGCGTTGCAATGGCCCCTCGGTTTCTACATACTTGCGGCCGATTTTACCTATAAAAAAACCTAAACCGTGGAACCTTAGAATGAGCACAGCAATCAGTCCGACTGCTTATAACTATAAGGTAGTCCGCCAGTTCGCCATCATGACGGTGGTCTGGGGGATCCTTGGCATGGGGCTCGGGGTGTTCATCGCCTCGCAACTGGTTTGGCCGCAATTGAATTTCGACCTGCCCTGGACGACTTTCGGCCGCCTGCGCCCACTGCACACCAACCTGGTGATCTTCGCCTTCGGCGGATGTGCACTGTTTGCCACCTCCTACTATGTCGTGCAGCGCACCTGCCAGACGCGACTGATTTCCGATGGTCTGGCCGCCTTCACCTTCTGGGGCTGGCAGGCGGTCATCGTCGGCGCCATCATCAGCCTGCCCCTGGGCTACACCACTACCAAGGAATACGCCGAGCTGGAATGGCCGATCGCCATTTTGCTTGCCATCGTGTGGGTGACCTACGGCCTGGTGTTCTTCGGCACCATCGTCAAGCGCAAGACCAAGCACATCTACGTGGGCAACTGGTTCTACGGGGCCTTTATCGTGGTCACGGCGATGCTGCACATCGTCAACCACGCCTCCCTGCCGGTGAACCTGTTCAAGTCCTATTCGGCCTATTCCGGCGCAACGGACGCGATGATCCAGTGGTGGTACGGCCACAACGCCGTAGGCTTCTTCCTCACCACCGGTTTCCTGGGGATGATGTACTACTTCGTGCCCAAGCAGGCCGAGCGTCCGATCTACTCTTATCGCCTGTCCATCGTGCACTTCTGGGCGCTGATCACCCTGTACATCTGGGCCGGCCCTCACCACCTGCACTACACCGCCTTGCCGGATTGGGCACAGTCCCTGGGCATGGCGATGTCGATCATCCTGCTGGCGCCAAGCTGGGGCGGCATGATCAACGGCATGATGACCCTCTCGGGCGCCTGGCATAAGCTGCGCACCGACCCGATCCTGCGGTTTCTGGTGGTGTCCCTGGCGTTCTACGGCATGTCGACCTTTGAAGGTCCGATGATGGCGATCAAGACCGTCAACTCGCTGTCCCACTACACCGACTGGACCATCGGCCACGTACATGCCGGCGCTCTGGGCTGGGTAGCGATGATCTCCATCGGCGCGCTGTACCACATGATCCCCAAACTGTTCGGCCGCGTGCAGATGCACAGCGTCGGGCTGATCAACGCACACTTCTGGCTGGCCACTATCGGCACCGTGCTCTACATCGCCTCGATGTGGGTCAACGGCATCACCCAGGGCCTGATGTGGCGTGCGATCAACGATGACGGCACCCTCACCTATTCCTTCGTCGAAGCGCTGCAAGCCAGCCACCCGGGCTTTATCGTACGTGCCCTGGGCGGTGCGTTCTTTGCCAGTGGCATGCTGTTGATGGCCTACAACGTCTGGCGCACCGTGCGTGCCAGCGACCCTGTAGAAGCCGAAGCCGCCGCCAAGATCGCCGTTGTGGGAGCTCACTGATGAAGCATGAAGTCGTCGAGAAGAACATCGGCCTGCTGGCCTTCTTCATGGTCATCGCCGTGAGCATTGGCGGCCTGACCCAAATCGTCCCACTGTTTTTCCAGGACGTGACCAACAAGCCGGTCGAAGGCATGAAGCCGCGCACCGCCCTTGAACTGGAAGGCCGCGACGTTTACATCGCCAACGGTTGCGTGGGCTGCCACTCGCAGATGATCCGCCCCTTCCGCGCCGAAACCGAACGCTACGGCCACTACTCGGTCGCCGGTGAAAGCGTGTGGGACCACCCGTTCCTGTGGGGTTCCAAGCGCACCGGCCCGGACCTGGCCCGTGTGGGCGGGCGTTACTCCGATGACTGGCAGCGTGCGCACCTGTACAACCCGCGCAACGTCGTGCCTGAGTCGAAAATGCCGGCGTACCCGTTCCTCGTGGAAAACAAGCTCGACGGCAAGGACACCGCGAAGAAGATGGAAGTCTTGCGCACCCTGGGGGTGCCCTACACCGACGAAGACATCGCCGGTGCGGCCGCCGCCGTGAAGGGCAAGACCGAAATGGACGCATTGGTGGCCTACCTGCAAGGCCTTGGCACCATCATCAAAAGCAAACGGTGACCTACATGGATATCGGGATGATTCGTGGCCTGGGCACCGTTGTGGTGATGGTGGCCTTTATCGGCCTGGCGTTGTGGGTGTTCAGCCCACGGCGCAAGTCGGAGTTTGACGACGCGACCATGCTGCCCTTTGCAGATGATCCCGAAGCCATCAAGCACGTCGAGCAAGCTTCTAGGAGTAACAAAGAATGACTACGTTCTGGAGTCTGTACGTCACAGTCCTCAGTCTGGGTACCATCTTCGCCCTGACCTGGCTGCTGCTGTCGACCCGCAAGGGCCAGCGCACCGAGCAGACGGACGAGACCGTCGGCCACTCGTTCGACGGCATCGAGGAGTACGACAACCCGCTGCCCAAGTGGTGGTTCATGCTGTTTGTCGGCACCATCGTCTTCGCCCTTGGTTACCTGGTGCTCTACCCTGGCCTCGGGAACTGGAAGGGCCTGCTGCCAGGCTACAACTACCTCGACAACGACAAGCAAACCCCGTTCGCCAACGGCCAGACCGGCTGGACCGGCGTGCACGAGTGGGAAAAGGAAATGGCCAGGTCGGAGGCCAAGTTCGGGCCGATCTTCGCCAAATTCGCGTCGATGCCGATTGAGGAAGTCGCCAAGGACCCGCAAGCCTTGAAGATGGGTGGCCGCCTGTTCGCCTCCAACTGCTCGGTGTGCCACGGCTCCGACGCCAAGGGCGCCTACGGCTTTCCCAACCTGACCGACGCCGACTGGCGCTGGGGTGGCGAACCCAACACCATCAAGGAAACCATCATGAAGGGCCGCCACGCGGTGATGCCAGGCTGGGCCGAAGTCATCGGCGAGCAAGGCGTGGCTGACGTAGCAGGCTTTGTGGTGACCCAACTCGATGGTCGCAAACTGCCGGAAGGTGCCAAGGCCGATGTGGCCAACGGTGAGAAACTCTTCGCCGCCAACTGCGTGGCCTGCCACGGCCCGGCCGGTAAAGGCACCCCCGCCATGGGCGCGCCGGACCTGACGCATCCGGGGGCGTTCATCTACGGTTCAAGCTTTGCGCAACTGCAGCAGACCATCCGTTATGGCCGCCAGGGCCAGATGCCCGCGCAGGAGCAGTTGCAGGGCAATGACAAGGTGCACTTGCTTGCGGCGTATGTGTATAGCTTGTCGCATGGGGATAAGAAGGCTGAGGAGCAGTAAGACCTCTGAAACAATAATGGAGCCCCGCGCAGCGAATGCTGGCGGGGCTTTTTTGTTTTAGCTGCGAAACTTTCAAAGCCAAATCTACCGTTCGTAGCCTCAACCTTGCCGCGCGCACTCGCCAAGTAGTAACGTAACTACATTCACTCCAGCGAAGGGGACCTACCCCATGACCATCACGACCATTTCCAGCCGCGAATTCAACCAAGACACAAGTGGTGCCAAAAAAGCCGCCCGCAAAGGGCCGGTTTTTATCACTGATCGCGGCAAGCCTGCCCATGTACTGCTAAGCATTGAGGACTACCAGAAGCTGACAGGTCTGAATGCCGACATCGTTGACCTGTTGGTGATGCCGGAAGCGGCCGATATCGACTTCGAAACCGAACGTGCCGTGATCATTCATCGACCCGTGGACTTTTCTTGATGTATTTACTCGACACGAATGTGATCTCTGAACTGCGTAAACCTCAGGCTGATTCAAATGTCGTGGCGTGGGCAAAAAGTGTGGTGGCTCCACGTATGTTTATTTCGGCGATCACGCTGAAGGAATTGGAAACCGGAGTCCTGCGAATTGAGCGGCGAGACCCGGCGCAGGGGAAGGTGCTGAGAGCCTGGCTCAAGCGTCATGTGATGCCCGCCTTTGATGCCAGAATCCTGCCCGTCGATGCAGCGGTCGCGTTGCGTTGCGCACACTTGCATGTACCCGACCGAGCCAACGAAAGTGATTCATTGATTGCCGCAACTGCGCTGGTTCATGGGCTCACCGTCGTCACGCGCAACATCAGCGACTTCCAATCGAGCGGCGTTGCACTGATCAATCCATGGGACGAATGACCGGCTTACCGACAAAAACCGTCCATACTTGCCAAGTCAATTGATCCAGGTCACGTACACCATCAATTGATTTCCCCCAACGCGACCAAAGGTCGCACCCTTTGCGCACCATCGGGGGCGTATCATTAGGCCACTGCAACACCCTTAATTTGACCCCGGCTGGCACGTACTGGCCGAGGCAAATCTCCACCGCCGTGGGATGCAATGATGAGCGACCAGATACCGGTACATGACGTTACCCCGCCTGCCAAGACCGTCGACCTTTACGCTTCGAGAGAGAAGATCTACACCCGCGCCTTCACTGGCTTGTTCCGCAACTTGCGCATGGTCGGCGGTGCCGCTCTGTTCCTGTTGTACTTCGGCACGGTGTGGCTGAATTGGGGCGGTCACCAGGCGGTGTGGTGGAACCTGCCGGAGCGTAAATTCTTTATTTTCGGCGCAACGTTCTGGCCTCAGGATTTCATCCTGCTGTCGGGCATTCTCATTGTCGCGGCCTTTGGCCTGTTCTTTATCACCGTATACGCCGGGCGTGTGTGGTGCGGCTATACCTGCCCACAGAGCGTGTGGACATGGATCTTCATGTGGTGCGAAAAGGTCACCGAAGGCGACCGCAACCAGCGCATCAAGCTCGACAAAGCGCCCATGAGCGCCAACAAATTCCTGCGCAAGTTCAGCAAGCACAGCCTGTGGCTGCTGATCGGCTTTGCCACCGGCATCACCTTCGTCGGCTACTTCTCGCCGATTCGCGAACTGGTGTTCGACTTTTTCACTGGCCAGGCCGATGGCTGGTCGTATTTCTGGGTGGGTTTCTTCACCCTCGCCACCTACGGCAACGCCGGCTGGCTGCGTGAGCAGGTGTGCATCTACATGTGCCCCTATGCGCGCTTCCAGAGCGTGATGTTCGACAAGGACACCTTGATCGTGTCCTATGACCCGCGCCGTGGCGAAGTGCGTGGCCCACGTAAAAAGGGTACCGACTACAAGGCCCAGGGCCTGGGCGACTGCATCGACTGCACGATGTGCGTGCAGGTGTGCCCTACCGGTATCGATATCCGCGACGGGCTGCAAATCGAGTGCATCGGTTGCGCCGCCTGTATCGATGCCTGCGACAACATCATGGACAAGATGGAGTACCCACGCGGCCTGATCAGCTACACCACCGAACACAACCTGTCGGGGCAGAAAACCCATAAGCTGCGCCCGCGCCTGATCGGTTACGCCCTGGTGTTGCTGGCGATGATCAGCCTGTTGGTGTCGGCCTTCTTCATGCGCTCGCTGGTAGGTTTCGACGTCAGCAAAGACCGCGTGCTGTATCGCGAGAACGCCGAAGGGCGCATCGAAAACGTCTACAGCCTGAAGATCATGAACAAAGACCAGCGCGACCACACCTACGTGCTCGACGCCGCTGGCCTGCCAGACCTCAAGCTGCAAGGCCGGCGCGAAATCAAAGTGGCCGCCGGCGATATCGTCAGCATGCCGGTGGAGTTGTCGAGTGCGCCCGAGCAGTTGCCGTCGAGCACCAACGAGGTGACCTTCATCCTCGAAGACGCCGATGACACCAGCGTCCATATTGAAGCCAAGAGCCGATTCATCGGCCCACAAGTCCGTTAACAGGGAACATACGCATGCCCGCAACTACTGCCGCCAGCCCTTGGTACAAGCACCTCTGGCCCTGGATCATCATCGCGATTCTGGCCTGCTCGGTGACCCTGACCTTGTCCATGGTGACCATCGCAGTGAACAACCCGGACAATCTGGTCAACGACAACTACTACGAGGCCGGCAAAGGCATCAACCGTTCCCTGGACCGCGAACGCCTGGCCCAGACCCTGCAACTGCGCGGCAAGCTGCACCTGGACGAACTGACCGGCGAGGTCGAGCTGCAACTGACTGGCTACAGCAATCCAAATACCCTGGAGCTGAACCTGATCTCCCCGACCCAGCCAGAGAAGGATCGCAAGATCAACCTCACCCGCAGCGACAGCGAGCCCGGCCGCTACATCGGCCAGGTCACCGACAAGGTCGAAGGTCGCCGTTTCGTGGAACTGCTTGGCGTGGAAGGCGGCAACACCTGGCGCCTGTTCGAAGAAGAAGAGGTCAGCCATGACAAGGATTTGTTGCTGGGTGACGAACCGTTGCAGGGCGCTGAAGACTTGAAGAAGTAGACGATGATCGTTCCCACGCTCTGCGTGGTAACGCCTTGCTGGACGCTCTGCGTCCGCTTTGTGACGCAGAGCGTCACGGGCAACATTCCCACGCAAAGCGTGGGAACGATCTGCGGAACCGAGTAATGACCCAACCCACCCCCTGCTACCACTGCGCCCTACCCGTCCCCTCCGGAAGCCGGTTCACCGCCCAGATCCTCGGCGAACGCCGCGAACTCTGCTGCCCGGGCTGCCAGGCCGTGGCCGAGGCGATAGTGGCCGGCGGGCTGGAAAGCTATTACCAACACCGCAGCGAAGCCTCGGCCAACCCCGAGGCGCTGCCCGTGCAATTGGTGGACGAGCTGGCGCTGTACGATCGCGCCGATGTGCAAAAACCCTTTGTCCGCCATCAAGGCGACCTGGCCGAAACCACCTTGCTGATGGAAGGCATCAGTTGCGCCGCCTGCGGCTGGTTGATCGAGAAACACCTGCGCAGCCTGCCTGCGGTGGCCGAAGCGCGATTGAACCTGTCCAACCACCGCCTGCACGTGCGCTGGGCCGATGGGCAATTGCCGTTGAGCCAACTGCTCAGCGAGCTGCGCCATATCGGTTACGCCGCCCACCCTTACCAGGCCGACCGCGCCGCCGAACAATTGGCCAGCGAGAATCGCCTGGCCCTGCGACAACTGGGGGTCGCCGGCTTGCTGTGGTTCCAGGCCATGATGGCAACCATGGCCACCTGGCCGGAATTCAATATCGACCTGAGCCCGGAACTGCACGTCATCCTGCGCTGGGTCGCGATGTTTCTGACCACGCCCATCGTGTTCTACAGCTGCGCGCCCTTCTTCAAAGGCGCCCTGCGTGACCTGCGCACGCGCCACCTGACCATGGACGTGTCGGTGTCCCTGGCGATTGGCGGCGCGTACCTGGCCGGCATCTGGACGGCGATCACTGGCGTAGGCGAGTTGTATTTCGATGCCGTGGGCATGTTTGCCCTGTTCCTGCTGGCCGGACGCTACCTTGAGCGCCGCGCCCGGGAGCGTACTGCCGCAGCCACCGCCCAACTGGTCAACCTGTTGCCCGCCTCCTGCCTGCGCCTCAAGGATGATGGCCAGAGCGAACGCATCCTGCTCAGCGAGTTGGCACTGGGTGATCGTGTGCTGGTGCATCCCGGCGCAGTACTGCCGGCGGATGGGGTGATTCTCGACGGCCAATCCAGCATTGATGAATCCCTGCTGACCGGCGAGTACCTGCCGCAACCTCGGCGCACGGGTGACAGCGTCACGGCCGGCACGCTGAATGTCGAAGGCGCGCTGACCGTCCAAGTACGCGCCCTGGGGCATGACACGCGCCTGTCCGCCATCGTGCGCCTGCTGGAGCGCGCCCAGGCCGAGAAGCCGCGCCTGGCGCAGATCGCCGACCGCGCTGCGCAGTGGTTCTTGTTGTGCTCGCTGATCGCCGCCGCACTGATCGGCCTGCTGTGGTGGGAGCTGGACCCCATCCGGGCGTTCTGGATTGTGCTGGCGATGCTGGTGGCGACCTGTCCGTGCGCCCTGTCACTGGCCACGCCCACCGCCCTTACCGCCGCCACCGGTACCTTGCACAGTCTCGGGTTACTGCTGACCCGCGGCCATGTGCTGGAGGGCCTGAACCAGATCGACACGGTGATTTTCGACAAGACCGGCACCCTCACCGAAGGGCGCCTGGCGTTGCGCGCCATCCGGCCCCTCGGCGCGCTGGACAGCGACCAATGCCTGGGCCTTGCCGCCGCCCTGGAGAACCGCTCCGAACACCCGATTGCCCGTGCCTTCGGCCGTGCGCCGCTGGCCGCCGATGAAGTGCTGAGCACGCAAGGCCTGGGCCTGGAGGGTCGTGTGGGAGAATGTCTGTTGCGCATCGGCCAGCCGGGTTTTGTCTGTGAACTCAGTGGCTGCGCGATTCCCGCCTCGCCGGACGAAGCCGGGCAATGGCTGCTGCTGGGCGACCGCAGCGGGGCGCTGGCCTGGTTCGTACTCGACGACCGTCTGCGCAGCGACGCCCCCGCCTTGCTGGCCGCATGCAAGGCGCGGGGCTGGCGCACGCTGTTGCTCTCCGGCGACAGTTCGCCGATGGTAGCCAGTGTCGCCTCTGAGCTGGGTATCGACGAGGCCCACGGCAGCCTGCGCCCTGACGACAAGCTGCAGGTACTGCAAAACCTGCACAAGGAAGGTCGCAAAGTGCTGATGCTGGGCGATGGGGTCAATGATGTGCCGGTGTTGGCTGCTGCCGATATCAGTGTGGCGATGGGCTCGGCCACCGACCTGGCAAAAACCAGCGCCGATGCGGTGCTGTTGTCCAACCGCCTGGATGCGCTGGTGCAGGCCTTCAGCCTCGCGCGGCGCACCCGCCGAGTGATCATCGAGAACCTGTTGTGGGCCGGGTTGTACAATGGCCTTATGCTGCCGTTCGCCGCCCTGGGTTGGATCACTCCGATCTGGGCGGCCATCGGCATGTCCCTCAGTTCGTTGACCGTGGTACTCAACGCGTTGCGCCTGACTCGCCTGCCGAGCGCGCAAGCCCCGGGTACCGCCCCAGCAACCCGCCCGCTGCCGGCCTGAGCCGCGTGGGCATGGAGTACAGATGCCAGCTCTCTATGTGATGATTCCGGCAGCACTGCTGTTAGTGGGCGTGGCCATCTACATCTTCTTCTGGGCCGTGGACAGCGGCCAGTACGAAGACCTCGATGGCCCGGCCCATAGCGTGCTGTTCGATGACCAGGACCCGAACCACCTGGCCGCCATCGATGAAGCCAACAACCCCGAGCAACCGCCCAAAGAGCCCCCTCATGCTTGAGCTGATGCCCTTGCTGGTCTCGGCGCTGATCCTCGGCCTGCTCGGTGGTGGCCACTGCCTGGGCATGTGCGGTGGGTTGATGGGCGCGCTGACCCTGGCGATTCCCAAGGAACAACGCAGCCGCCGTTTTCGCCTGCTGCTGGCATACAACCTGGGGCGCATCCTCAGCTATGCCACCGCCGGTTTATTGATCGGCCTGGCCGGCTGGGCGGTGGCCAACAGCCCGGCGGCGATGTTCATGCGTGTGCTCGCCGGCCTGCTGTTGGTGTGCATGGGCCTGTACCTGGCCGGCTGGTGGAGCGGCCTCACCCGTATCGAAAGCCTGGGGCGCGGCCTGTGGCGGCATCTGCAGCCAGTGGCCAACCGTTTGCTGCCGGTGGCCAGCCTGCCCCGCGCGTTGTTGCTGGGTGCGCTGTGGGGCTGGTTGCCGTGCGGGCTCGTCTACAGCACCCTGCTATGGGCGGCGAGCCAGGGCAATGCACTGGACAGCGCCTTGCTGATGCTGGCGTTCGGGCTGGGCACCTGGCCGGTGCTGCTGGCCACCGGGCTGGCCGCCGAACGGGTGACGGCGTTGTTGCGCAAGCGCAGCGTGCGGGTGGCCGGCGGGGTGCTGGTGATGATCTTCGGCCTCTGGACCTTGCCCGGCCCCCATCAGCACTGGCTAATGGGGCATTAACAGGCCCTGTGGCATAGCGCCGCTCCCCGTTGATGCAAATCAAGATGGCTGTACCGCCCTGCCCCTAGACTCGGCCCACTAGCCAATCCGGGGGACCGCCCGCATGCTCGACGCCATTCGTTGGGACACAGATCTGATTCACCGCTACGACTTGGCGGGGCCGCGCTACACGTCCTACCCCACCGCCGTACAATTTGACAGCCAGGTCGGCACCTTCGACCTGCTCCACGCCCTGCGTGACAGCCGCAAGGCAGTGCGGCCACTGTCGCTGTACGTGCATGTACCCTTCTGCGCCAACATTTGCTACTACTGCGCCTGCAACAAGGTGATCACCAAGGACCGGGGGCGCGCCCAGGCCTACCTGCAGCGCCTGGAGCAGGAGATCCAATTGGTGGCCTGCCACCTCGACCCGCAGCAACCCGTTGAGCAACTGCATTTCGGCGGCGGTACGCCAACGTTTCTCAGCCACGATGAACTGCGCCAGGTGATGACACGCCTGCGCCAGCATTTCAATTTGCTGGATGATGACTCGGGCGACTACGGCATCGAAATCGACCCGCGCGAAGCCGACTGGGCCACCATGGGCCTGCTACGCGAACTGGGCTTCAACCGCGTGAGCATCGGCCTGCAAGACCTCGACCCCGAGGTGCAACGGGCGGTCAACCGCCTGCAAAGCCTGGAGGAAACCCGCGCCGTGATCGATGCAGCGCGCACCTTGCAATTTCGCTCGATCAATATCGACCTGATCTACGGCCTTCCCAAGCAGTCGCCGTTGAACTTTGCGCGCACCGTGGAGGAAGTTATCCGCTTGCAGCCTGACCGCCTGTCGGTATTCAACTACGCGCACCTGCCGGAACGCTTCATGCCCCAGCGGCGGATCAACACCGACGACCTGCCCTCGCCGGCAGAAAAACTGCTGATGCTGCAAACCACCATCGAACAACTGACCCAGGCCGGTTACCGCTACATAGGCATGGACCACTTTGCGCTGCCGGACGACGAACTGGCGGTGGCCCAGGAAGAAGGCAAGCTGCAGCGCAACTTCCAGGGTTACACCACCCACGGGCACTGCGACCTGATTGGGCTGGGGGTGTCGGCGATCAGCCAGATCGGCGACCTGTATTGCCAGAACAGCAGTGACCTGAACCAGTACCAGAATGCCTTGGCGGGCGCGCAACTGGCGACGAGCCGCGGCCTGGTCTGCACTACGGACGACCGGTTGCGACGGGACGTGATCCAGCAGTTGATCTGCAATTTCAGCCTGGCATTCGAGGGAATCGAACAGGCGTACAACATCGATTTTCGCGACTATTTTGCCGAGTTATGGCCGCAATTGCAGACAATGGCCGATGATGGCTTGATCGAACTGGACGCCCAGGGCATTCGCGTGCTGCCGGCCGGGCGCTTGTTGGTGCGCTCGGTGTGCATGGTGTTCGATGCCTACCTGGAGCACCAGAACAGGCAACGGTTTTCGCGGGTGATTTGATTACATCGCCAGGGAGGCAGCTTTCATCGAATCCTCGGCACTCATGCCTTTCATCGCCTTGGCCAGCGACGTCTGAGCCGACATCAGGCCAGCCTGCAGCGAACCGATCTCGGTCTGCAGCGCGCTCGCCTTGGCACGCGCCTCTTCAGGGGAAAGATTACTGTCCGCGGCCACCGCCGCCAGTTCGGCCTGTTTTTCGGCGATCTGTTGCTTCAGTTGGCGGATCATTTTCAGTACCTGTTTGACGTTGTCTTCCAGGCCACTGTCATCGATGTCCGCATTGCTGCGCTGCTCCACGCCTGCCGCTTTGAATGCCGCAGCGGAAATAGTCACTGTCACACCTTCCACGACCTTGGTTTCAGAAGATTTTTCAAGGGTGGGACCTTCGTCCTTGAGCGCAGTAACCGGCTTCGCGTCAGGCACAACAGGGATGCGAATAGCCGGGTTGTAGGCCGCTATAACAGACATGATCCGAGCTCCGTCTAAGAGATGTGCTCTTTGTATCGACCTCAAGCAACAAATCTTTATACCTGTGCAGGTTTTCTGTACACGCTGGCCTCGCTGCCCCCCAGTGCGTTACCCTTACGTCTTATGTGTGTTTTCCCACAAGGATTTAAGAAATGTCCGAGCCAGTCAAACTGCGCGCTCACAGCCAGGCCCATTGCAAGGATTGCAGCCTGGCCCCCCTCTGCCTGCCACTTTCGTTGAATCTGGAAGACATGGATGCGCTGGACGACATCGTCAAACGCGGCCGCCCACTGAAAAAAGGCGAGTTTCTGTTTCGCCAGGGCGACAAGTTTGATTCCGTCTATGCAGTACGCTCGGGCGCGTTGAAGACCTTCAGCCTCAGCGACGGCGGCGAAGAGCAAATCACCGGTTTCCACCTGCCAAGCGAGTTGGTCGGGCTGTCGGGGATGGACACCGAGATTCATCCGGTGTCGGCCCAGGCCCTGGAAACCACGTCGGTGTGCGAAATTCCTTTCGAGCGCCTGGATGAACTGGCCCTGCAACTGCCGCAATTGCGCCGCCAGTTGATGCGCGTGATGAGCCGCGAGATTCGTGACGACCAGCAAATGATGCTGCTGCTGTCGAAGAAAACCGCCGACGAGCGTATCGCCACGTTCCTGGTCAACCTGTCGGCGCGCTTTCGCGCCCGTGGGTTCTCGGCCAACCAGTTCCGCCTGAGCATGTCGCGCAATGAGATCGGTAATTACCTGGGCCTGGCAGTGGAGACCGTGTCCCGCGTGTTTACCCGTTTCCAGCAGAACCAGTTGATTGCCGCCGAGGGTAAAGAAGTGCATATCCTCGACCCGATCCAGCTGTGTGCATTGGCTGGCGGTTCGCTGGAGGTCTGATCCAGGCTGCGGCCGCGCCAATCGGCGAGGCCGCAGGTATACTTCGAGTCCGTTTTCCGCTCTGGACTCCTCGACGATGACTTTTGATTCGTTCGACATCAAATCCCTGATTCGCCCCGTTATCGACTTCCCCAAGCCGGGTGTGATCTTTCGTGACATCACGCCGCTGTTTCAATCGCCCCGCGCCCTGCGCCTGGTGGCCGACAGCTTTGCCCAACGCTATGTCGAAGCCGATTTCACCCATATCGGTGCAATGGATGCCCGTGGCTTCCTGATCGGCTCGATCATCGCCTACCAACTCAACAAGCCGCTCATCCTGTTCCGCAAGCAAGGCAAGCTGCCGGCGGACGTGCTGGCCGAGGGTTACCAGACCGAGTACGGCGAAGCCTTCCTGGAAGTGCACGCCGACAGCCTGTGCGAAGGCGATTCGGTGCTGATGTTCGATGACCTGATCGCCACCGGCGGCACCCTGATTGCTGCAGCGAACCTGGTGCGGCGCATGGGGGCAAAGATCTTTGAAGCCGCGGCGATTATTGATTTGCCGGAGCTGGGTGGCTCGCAGCGGTTGGCAGACATGGGGATTCCGACGTATTGCCTGACGCAGTTCGGGCTGACCGAGAGATAAGCGTCGTCAGTACTGACGCTTTCGCGGGCAAGCCCGGCTCCCACCGTGGAATGCATTCTCCTGTGGGAGCCGGGCTTGCCCGCGATGAGGCCGAAAGAACACCCCGGCTTACAACCCCATCTGCTTACTGATGATTTCATTCATCACTTCGCGCGTCCCGCCACCAATCGACAAAATCCGGTTATCGCGATACAGCCGCTCCACCAGACTGCCACGCATATATCCCTGCCCGCCCAATATCTGCACCGCGTCATACGTCACCCGATCAGCGGTATCGGTGGCCAGATTCTTGGCCATGGAAATCTCTTTGATTACGCTCTTGCCGGCGGCCATCTTCGCGGCCTGGCGATAGGTGAACTCGCGGGAAACCTCCACGGCGGTAGCCATTTCCGCCAGGCGATGCTTGAGCACCTGGAATTTGCCGATGGGTTTGCCGAATGCTTCGCGCTGGGCGGCCCACTGGAGGCTTTCCTCCAAGGCCAGTTGCGCGGTCATGTTGGCCATGAGGGCCAAGGCCAGGCGCTCGCTCTGGAAGTTGCCCATGATGCAGGCAAAGCCCATGTTCTCGACACCGACGAGATTGCCCACAGGCACGCGGCAGTCATCGAAGAATAACTCGGCGGTGTCCGACGCCCACCAGCCCATCTTCTTCAGTGGCTGGCCGACGGTAAAACCGGGCGTGTCTTTTTCAATCAGCAGCAGGCTGATGCCACCAAAGCCCGGCCCACCCGTGCGCACGGCCACGGTGTAGAAATCAGCGCGAATGCCGCTGGTGATAAAGGTCTTGGCACCGCTCACGCGGTAATGCTCGCCTTCACGTACGGCGCGGGTTTGCAGGTTGGCTACATCCGAGCCGCCGCTGGGCTCGGTGACCGCCAGGGCGATGATCTTCTCGCCGGCGAGCACCAGAGGCGCTATGCGCTCACGCACGTCGGGCCGGGCCCATTTGACGATGGGCGGCAGGCCGATATCCAGGGAGCCGAGCCCTGCCACCACGCCGCCGGAGCCGCAGCGCATCAGCTCTTCGCTGGCGGCGACCTTGGCGAACAGATCGCCTTCGTGGCTGCCACCCAGCGCCTCGGGGTAGCCGATGCCCAGAATGCCCGCCGCACCGGCCTTGAGGTAAAGCTCACGGGGAAAGCTCTCAGCTTCCTCCCAGTGCTCGATGCCCGGCAGCATCTCGCGCTCGACGAAGCGGCGCACGCTGTCGCGGACCAATTGGTGGCTGGGATCGAAGTATTCCTGATAGGCAGACATCGGCAAGCTCCATGGCGAGATGGAGCGAACTTACCAAGCGCTTGCTTGGTTATCAAGTCATACACAGGGACTGTGTCTGCGCTAATCCTGTAGGAGCGAGCTTGCTCGCGAAAAACGTCAACGATAACGCGTGCTTCCTGAGTGAACGCGGCGCCTATTAGTTTTTCGCGAGCAAGCTCGCTCCTACAGGGTTAGGAAGCTCCAGATTGCAGTGGCTTTTAGAGGGCGATGGGTTTGCGGCCTGCGAACGAGTGCGCCAGGGTGCCGCCGTCCACCAATTCCAGCTCGCCCCCCAACGGTACGCCATGGGCGATCCGTGAAGTAATCAAACCTTTATTGGTCAGCAACTGGGCGATGTAGTGCGCGGTGGCTTCACCTTCCACCGTCGGGTTGGTTGCCAGGATCACTTCGGTAAAGGTGCCCTGCTCTTCGATTCGCGCCACCAGTTGTGGAATACCGATGGCTTCCGGCCCCAAACCGTCGAGCGGCGACAGGTGGCCCTTGAGCACAAAGTAACGCCCGCGGTAACCGGTTTGCTCCACGGCGTACACATCCATCGGCCCTTCCACCACGCACAGCAACGTGTCGTCGCGACGTGGGTCGGCGCATTGCGGGCAGAGTTCTTCTTCGGTGAGGGTTCGGCACTGGCGGCAGTGGCCCACGCCCTCCATGGCCTGGCTCAGGGCCTGGGCCAGGCGGGTGCCGCCGCTGCGGTCACGCTCCAGCAGTTGCAGCGCCATGCGCTGGGCAGTTTTCTGGCCAACGCCGGGCAAGGTGCGCAAGGCGTCGATCAGTTGGCGAATCAGGGGGCTGAAGCTCATGGGCGAAGGGTCCGACAAAACAACGAGACGCGGTTTATACCCGCGCCCCGGATTAGCGTCAAATACTCAATCCTGCGCGACGCGCACCACCAACTTGCCGAAGTTGCGCCCTTCGAGCAGGCCGATAAAGGCTTCGGGCGCCTGCTCCAGGCCGTCGACCACGTCCTCGCGGAACTTGATCTTGCCCTCGCGCACCCAAGGCGCCATGGCACTGAGGAACTCCGGCTGGCGGTCGCCGTAGTCATCGAACACGATAAAGCCCTGGATGCGCACCCGCTTGGTCAGCAAGGTGCGTTGCAGGGCCGGCAAACGGTCAGGGCCGCTGGGCGCTTCATGGGCGTTATAGCCGGCAATCAACCCGCACAGCGGCACGCGCGCTTTGGGGTTGAGCAAAGGCAGCACGGCATCGAAGACTTTACCGCCGACGTTTTCGAAATAAATGTCCACGCCTTTGAAACAGGCCAGGGCCAGCTCATGGGCAAAATCTTCGCTCTTGTGGTCGATACAGGCGTCAAAGCCCAACTCATCCACCACGTAGCGGCACTTGTCTGCGCCACCGGCAATGCCCACCACGCGCAAGCCCTTGAGCTTGGCCACTTGGCCCACCACCGACCCCACCGCGCCAGACGCAGCCGCCACCACCAGGGTTTCCCCGGCCTTGGGCTGGCCGATATCCATCAAGCCCATGTAGGCCGTCATGCCCGGCATACCCAGTACGCCCAAGGCCATCGACGGACTCGGCAACCCCTTGGGCAGCGGGATCAGGTTATGGCCTTCGCAAATGCAGTGGCTTTGCCAGCCGGTGGCGCCGACCACCAGGTCGCCCACTTCGAATTTCGGGTTGCGCGATTGCTCGACACGGCTGACAGCCCCACCGGTCATCACCTCGCCGATTTCCACGGGCGCGGCGTAGGACGGCGCGTCACTCATGCGTCCACGCATGTAAGGGTCCAGGGACAGGTACAGGGTCTTGAGCAACACCTGACCGTCTGCCAGGTCCGGCAGGCTCACACGTTCCAGGCGAAAGTTTTCCGGCGTGGGTGCGCCTTGAGGGCGTGAGACCAGAACGATGCGTTGGTTGAGCGTCATTTCTTGAGGCATCAGCGGGGCTCCTTTATCGGTGAGTGGTTTCAACGGTATAGGGTGCAGACCATCGGTGAAGGCCTGGGGTTCGATGTTTCGACCGGCCAAAAAAAATGCCAGGCGCGATGCCTGGCATTTGAGTCTAGCTAAAGCGTGTATCAGAACGGCAGTTTCATGCCCGGTGGCAGTTGCATGCCAGCGGTCACGCCGGACATTTTGTCCTGGCTGTTGGCTTCGATCTTGCGCACAGCGTCGTTGACGGCTGCGGCGAACAGCGCTTCGAGCATTTCCAGGTCATCTTCACCCACGCCTGGCAATACGCTTGGATCGATGCTGACACGCTTGATGTCGTGACGACCGGTCATCACCACGCTGACCATATCGCCACCGGCTTTACCGGTGACTTCGGCGTTGGCCAGCTCTTCCTGCATCTTGGCCATTTTTTCCTGCATCTGCTGCGCCTGCTTCATCAGGCCGGCCATGCCACCTTTCATCATGGGAATCACCTCAAAAGTACGTGGATCAATGAGTAGCCCGGTGTCATGACGCTTGGGGCACCGGGGCTTCGACAGGTTCAATAGTATCGTGGCGGACGACCGCACCGAACTGTTGCATCATTTGTTGGATAAGCGGATCTGCGTGGATCGAGTCCTCGGCCTCGCGCTGGCGGTTAAGGCGCCGACGGGTCGCTGCCTGGGCCGGGGTTTCCTGCTCGGGCTTGATCAGCTCGATGGCGATGGTCAGCGTGCGCCCATGGTACTGGTTGAGCGCATCGTTGAGCCGGCGCTGCTGGGTGGCGTTGAACAAGGCGCTATGGGCCGGGTCCAGGTGCAGCAGCCAGTGGTCGCCTTCGATGGAAATCAGGGTGCAGTTGGCGGCGATACTGCCGGTCATGCCGGAGATCGGCAATTTCGGAAACAATTCCAGCCATTGCAGGGCCAGGCCGGTAGCCGGGGCCGCGGCAGGTTCTGCCTCGGGCTCGGGCGCAGGTTCCGCGGTGTGCTCACTGGCCAAATCATCCAGGTAGCTGTAGGCCGAATCCATGTCCGGCTCGATGTAGTCTTCATCCAGCGGCGGTTCGTCGTCCAGGTCAATGCCGGGAGTGGCCGCGTCGACCTGGGCGACCGTCGGTTCAGGAACGGGGGCCGATACCCACTCAGGGGCATCCGGCACCACGCTGTCCGGAGTCGGCGCAGGCATCGGCGTCAGCTCGGGTTGCTCGCCGGTGGTTTCCAGCACGGGCTCCACGGCGGGCTGTTGCTCGGGCTCTACTTGCGCTTCGACCGGGTCATTCCAAGGCAAGTCGACCACGGGCTCGGGCTCGATGACCGGCTCGGGCTCGACCACCGGTGCGACGGCAACCGGCGCAGGTTCGGGCTCAGGTGCCGGCGCAACCGGCTCAGGCACAGCAACCGCAGGCGCAGTAACTACTGGCGCGACAACGGCCGCGCCAGCCACTGGTTTGGCGGAATCAACTGTGGCCTGGCTGATCCCCACTGGCTTTAGCGGCTGTCTCGGTGCGTCTGCCGAATCTGCCGGCCGGAATGCCAGCATGCGCAGCAGCACCATTTCAAAGCCACCCCGAGGGTCGGGTGCCAGGGGCAGGTCGCGGCGACCGATGAGGCCCATCTGGTAGTAGAACTGTACGTCTTCGGCCGGCAAGGCCTGGGCCAGGGCCAATACGCGATCTCGGTCGCCATGGCCGTTGTCCACGCCTTCCGGCAGGGCCTGGGCGATGGCGACGCGATGCAATACGTTGAGGATTTCCGAAAGCACGCCATTCCAGTCCGGGCCTTGCTCCGACAGGTGGCGCACCGCTTCGAGCAACGCCTTGGCGTCTCCTTCGATCAGCGCGTGGAGCACGTCGAACACCTGGCCGTGGTCCAGGGTACCGAGCATGGCGCGCACGTCGGCGGCCATGACCTTGCCTTCACCAAACGCGATGGCCTGGTCGGTGAGGCTCATGGCATCGCGCATCGAACCATCAGCGGCGCGGCCCAGCAACCACAGCGCGTCGTCTTCGAACGGTACGTTCTCGACGCCCAGCACATGGGTCAAATGCTCGACCACACGCTCGGGGGTCATGTTTTTCAGGGAGAACTGCAGGCACCGCGACAAAATCGTTGCCGGAAGTTTCTGCGGGTCGGTGGTGGCCAGGATGAACTTGACGTAGGGCGGCGGCTCTTCCAGGGTTTTCAACAAGGCGTTGAAGGAGTGGCTGGACAGCATGTGCACTTCGTCGATCAGGTAGACCTTGAAGCGGCCACGGCTCGGCGCGTACTGCACGTTGTCCAGCAGCTCGCGGGTGTCTTCGACCTTGGTTCGGCTCGCGGCATCGATCTCGATCAGGTCGACGAAACGCCCCTCGTCGATCTCACGGCACACCGAACAGGTGCCACACGGCGTCGAGGTAATACCGGTCTCACAATTCAGGCACTTGGCGATGATGCGCGCAATCGTGGTCTTGCCCACCCCACGCGTACCGGTGAACAGGTAGGCATGGTGCAGCCGTTGGCTGTCCAAGGCATTGATCAGAGCCTTGAGCACATGGGTCTGGCCGACCATTTCGCGGAACGAGCGCGGGCGCCATTTACGTGCAAGAACCTGATAACTCATCGAAAACCGTCGCAACTGGGAAGCAGAAGCCGGTAATGCTAGCGGAGCAAGGGGGAAATTGCATCCGGCACGCTCTTCTAATCTGACGAAGCTTGTTCGATTGGCCTCCCGGAGGGCACCTGCGGGCGTTTTGCTGGCACCTTGGGGCGCCAATTCCCTTCCAGACTGATAGCGGCGACACTTGCCAGCACGATCACCGCGCCCAGCATCACCTGCAGGGTGACGTGTTCGCCAAGCAGCGTGGCGGCCATCAGCATGGCAACCGGTGGAATCAGGTACATCGCCACCGACGCACGACTGACCTCGACGTGCTTCAACACGTAACCCCAGGCCAGATAGGCCAAGGCACTGGGAAAAATGCCCAGCACCAGCACGGCAAGATTCTCCACCATCGGTGCCTGCACGATGGCGACGGGCAGGCCCGGCAGGTTCACGCACAGCATCAGGGTGCCGGACCACACCATGTAGCACGCCATCGTCAACGGGCTGTAGCGATGGGCGTAATGTCGCTGAATGGCGAAGTACACACTCCATGAGCAGGCCGCCAACAAGATCAGCAAACCCCGTGGGTTGATATCGCCTATGCCCCGGTCGCCCCAGATCACCACCACTACGCCGGCCAACCCCAACAGCACGCAGCCCCAGCGCCAGGCGCTGACCTGCTCCTTCAAGCACAAAAACGCAATCAACACACTGAACAACGGCGCCGACTGTGCCAACACACTCGACGCAGCCGCCGTCACCCATTGCTGCCCGTAATTGAGACTGGTGTGGTGCAGGAACACCCCGAAAAAGCCCAGCACCAACAACCACGGCAGGTCGCGCAATGGTGGCCGTCCAATTCCCACCACCGAGGCCACGCCGCCCATGAATACCGACGCGATCAAAAACCGCAGCAGCGCCAATTGGCCGGGGCTGTAACTGTGCAGCCCCATGTGCACGCCGATGGGGGAATACGCCCAACAGAGGATGACGCTGGCAATGACTAGCGTAAGCTTCAGAGGTGACGGAGTATTCATCGACAGCATCCACGCAAAAGGAATGCTGCCAGTCTTGGCCCAGGCAAGGCATAGGACAATTAAGCGTTTCTGACTTCTGAAATCATTGGAACTGAGCAATGGAACTGGCCCAACTGAAAATGGTGCGAGCCGTGGCGCAAACCGGCAGCGTGGCCCAGGCTGCGCTGCAATTGCACTGCGTGCCGTCCAATATCACCACGCGCATCAAGCAGCTGGAAAGCGAGTTGGGCACACCGCTGTTTATCCGTGCTGGCCGAGGGCTGGCGATCAGCGCCGCGGGAGAGATCTTCCTGGATTACTGCGAACGTATCCTGGCCTTGGTGGATGAATCCAAACGCGCCGTGGATGCCAGCGCCATTCCCCGTGGCACCTTGCGCATCGGTGCGGTGGAATCCAGCGCCAGCGGGCGCTTGCCGCCGCTACTGGCGGAATACCACCGGCGTTATCCCGATGTCAGCCTGGAACTGGTCACCGGTGCCTGGGCGCAACTGCTGGACGACCTGCAGCACCACCGCCTGGATGTGGCGCTGGTGGCTGCCGGCGGCAAACGCACGAAGCTGGAACAGAGCGTGGTCTACAGCGAGCGCCTGGTGCTGATCGCCAGCGCGTGCAGCGCACCTATCAACAGTGCCGAGGACCTGGCCGGCCGAACCCTGCTGGTGTGGCCGCCGGGCTGCCCTTATCGCGCCGCCCTGGAAAACTGGCTCAAGCCCCATGACATCAAGCCAGCAATCGCCAGCTACGCCAGTTGGGGCACGATCATCGGATGCGTGAGCGCGGGGATTGGCGTGGCGTTGGCGCCCGAGGGGATCCTGGCGCGCTATGAACAGGCCAATCAGCTGGCATCGTATCGCTTTGAAGCACTGGCGCCCGTGGACAACCTGTTGTTCTGGCACACGGACACCCAGCGGCACCTGGCGCGAGATGCGTTTGCCGGGCTACTGCGCGAGACCTTTGGCTGACACAGTCCTAAATGTGCGACGAAAATCGCCCTGATACCAAGTAGGAGCGAGCTTGCTCGCGAAAAACTCACAAGCGCCGCGTTTATTCAGGAGGCACGCGTTATCGTTGACGTTTTTCGCGAGCAAGCTCGCTCCTACAATTCAGGGCTTCGGCGCAGCCAACCGTGCGTACTGGCCCTGGCTGATCCAGCCCGTGAACGAACGGTCGTCAGCGTTGATGAACTCCACCTGCGCCCAACCGTCCTTGAACGCCAGTACGCCCACCACGTCATGCTTGACGATGTAGGGCCGCTTTGCCGCTTTGGCGCCCGGCGTTTTCAGCAAGTAAGCCTTGTCGGCAGACACCGTCACCAAGCCTATCCATTGTTTGCTGGCCGTCTGGCTCAGCTCCAGGCCGGTGGCGATTTCCGGCATCAGCACATTGATGCAGCCGGGGTGTTGACGGCCCTGCGCCACGGTCAGGGTCACCCCGTCGGACGCCGCTGCCACACTGCCTGGGTAGGCAGCGTCCAGCCAGGTGGTGAGCGCTTCGGGTTTGCCTTGCAAGTAGAACGTGCAACCACGGGCCACACCCTCGCCCATCGACTCCTGGTAGAAACCCTCCACCTGATGCCCCGGCGTCACCGCCAGCATCAGCCCTTCATATTTGCCTGAATGCAACGCCGCCGAGCCGGCCAACGCAGGCGCCACGGCGCACCACGACAACACTCCCATCGCCAGATAACGAATCATCTTATTTCTTCCCTTCAAAGGCTTCGTAGGCTTGTTTCATCAGGACGTCATAGTTGCCGTAATCATCGCCGTTATAGTTTCGGGCCATGGCGGTAAAATCCTTGTTTTTCATGGCACTCAATAATGCCGAGTTGTGGCTGCAAAGGCTGAGATAGGCTTTGAGTTGGTTACCGGCATTGATCTTTAATGACGCCACGAACTCAAACACCGTCTTGAATCCGCACGCAGCAAAATTGAACCCCATGATTTGAAACATGCCCCAGGAGGCCGACATCAAGGCGGCTTCCTGGTCCAGCGCAAAGGCAGTGGCCATGGTCTCCCAGGCCTTGACCTGATCCTTATTGTTCGTCTGCCATTGCGGGCCGGCTTTTTTCTTGTAGATATACGACAGCAACGGCTGCGACTGGTCGTAGATGTGCTTGGTGTACTTGCGAAAGTGGTGCCCTTCAAAAGCGATGATCGGCAACTTGGCGGGCCCGAACCCCACCTTCCCGCCCGACTCCACCGTGGCGAACGCCTTGACCACATTCACCGAAATGCCGTTGCCCAATTGCTTGGCGGCGTTCTGGAAATCCGTGTCGCTCAATGTCGTCCCGCCATCGCAGGTGGACTGCATCATCAACTGCCGGTTACGCCGCTCGGCCTCGATCACCGCACGCACGCGGTCCAGGTACACATTGACCGTGGCCTGTACCGCATCGACGTTGTTATTGCCGAAAATGTTGAGAAACGTCGGAATGCGCGTATTGGGAAAAGCCCGCACCGGTACCTTCAGCGCCTCTTCGATCAGACTGTTGAACGTCCGCCCGGTGGGGTCGATCACGCCATCGGGATGGGCGTACTTGAGATGGCGAAACTGATACTGGCTGATGCATTGCACCAACTGGCCGTCGCACTTGCCGTTTTCCAGCAAGGCAAACCCCATCTTGGGAATGATCAAATTGAATAAATACTGGATGCACTGAACATCGGCGGGCAAGTTGCGGGCTTTGCCGGGCGTCCCTACCGACGCGCTGATAAGACGAGGCAACCCTTGCAGGCTTTTCATGACAGACATCCTTGTGAGTGAAAGAAGTGATAGCACTTCAATATCAAATCCATGCCCTTGTCATATTCTGAAACAAGTGGCCGGCGCAAGCTAACAAGGCGGTCTGTGGATTGTCCAGAGGGCTTTATGAAAGTTGTGAAACAGCCGGATTAAATCCGTCAGTAACCGTGGGATTCACGGGTCTTTTGATACTTGTGGTAGTCGAGCCACTCGACCACATCGTAGGGCAGGTACAACTGCACCCTGGCCCGTGAAATCGCGATATACACCGCACAGAGTCGTTGATCGAACGCGTAAGCGTCCTGGAACTTCACATTGGTCAACAATTCCGGGGTGAGCAGTACCCGGTCGAACTCCATGCCGCCCGCATCCTGCGCCAGCATCAACAGGACGCGCTCGTCCGGATGGCCAATCAACCTGTTCAAACGCGTGACATCCGCCACGTTAAAGCCTTTTTCCAGCTCGGCCTCGACCCACAGAAACGCCTCATCGAACTGGCAGGCTTCGCGCACCTGCTGCCAATCGGCCATGTCGCTGAAAAACGCATGGGGGCCGAGGTCATTGAACTCATTGCTATAGAAATCGGGTTTGAACAACGCGATGACCGTGTCCATGAAATGCTTGAGCGACTGCTGGGCCTCTTTGCTCGCGAGGCCGAACGCACAGCGGGCGTGGCTCAACTGGATCGCCCACTGCATGGTGTCCCAATGGGAAGCGGTCAACACCACGCAACCTTGCGGGGGCACGAAACCCTGCGGATAAAACTCAATGCCGACATCGGCATCGCGGGCGCCCTCGAAAAGCGATTTGCTTTTTTCCGAGTGCAAGCTGATCAACGGGTTGACCAGGCGCTCGACATTGCGCCCGGAACGCACGGAGTAGCACACGTCGGTATGGCGAACCTCACGGGCACGCTTGACCACGCCGCCACTGGCCTGCTGATACTCATCCCCCAAAGTGATCAGCACCTGGCGCCCGCGCTCGATGATTTGCAACAGCGGCGCCGGGATGTCCTGGCTCTCATCGATGAGCACGTGGGTATAGCGCTCGGGCACCACGCAGCCTGCAAGGCTGGCGCGCTTGATCATCAACAAGGCTTCAAACCCGGTATGCCGGCCCCAGGCCGGGTTAGCCTCTAGGTAGCCCCATAACCGGCTGGCATATTCGAGCAGCGCCCTGGCATCGACGCCGGCGAGCGGTTGCTTGAAATGCGGCAAATGCTGGGCCGACAAGCTGTACTCCCAGGAGCGGCAGTAGGCCTCAAGCACCTTGAGGCACACCTCCACCACCGCTTGCCCTTCCAGGCGGCGGAAACCAAAGATATTCAGTTCTTGAGCGAGCGCCTGCTTGGTCGGCACCCTCACCGGCGTATTCAGCGGCTTTGGCCTCGGGCCATGCAATAGAGCATGGGCGAAGTCCTGGAAGGTATGCCCGGCCTTACGCTCCCGCGCTCCCACCATGCGCGCACGCAGGGTTTCGAGTTTTGCCGGGGTGCGTGCCAACAGTAAGGTCTTTTCCGGGCGCAGGTGCTCCAGCAAGGCCACCAGCAGGTGACTCTTGCCAATGCCTGCATAGCCTTGAACATGCAGGTCTTCGTTCAGGTTGGCGCGGAAGGTTCTGAGCAGCTTGTCTTGCTCGGCGCTCAACCAGCGCTCGCGATGCCTGGGCGTGATTACCTGCTGGCTGAACGGATCATTGGCCTTGAGGTGGCGGACTTTATACTCGACGTCCCATTTGCCACTGGGCAACAGATAGTCCCGAGCCTGTACTTCCTCCTCCAGCAGAAAGCGCAGCTTCAGGCTTTTGACCACATTGAGGCCGAAATACAGCTTCCTCTGATCGAACAGCCGCTGCGCTTCAGAGAGCAGGGACACACTGGCCGAATGGCTGGCATCGACTGCCCAGTCAACCAGTTTGGCCAACACTTTTTCAGCACCATTGGCGCTCAGCTCGCTTTCGGGCACCTGCGCCAGGTTCTGGATCACCAACACCGCCGCCAATTCGGGCTCACTCAGGGCTACAAGCGCATCGATACCCTCGCCGCCCAACAAACCCGCACAGGTGTGCTCGGTGATCGGCAAGAATACGGGGCTGGATAAGTCGAAATGTTCCGAGTGCATAGAGCCTCGTAGCCAGGGAAAGAGACGCTTGGGAGTATGCCACTAGACGCGAAATGACCGTCATGCACTGTGCAAGAAGCATCACAGATGACTGGCTGAAAATAACTTGAGTTTTAGAAGGGACTGCAGGAGGGAGCGTTATGGAGGCAACCCCACCAGCCACACCCCGGCACACAATGTTCCCGCTGTGGCTGCTGCCTTCCGGCTCTGACCAGGTTCACGGGTAATCGTTGCGGGGGGACCGATGGGGTCACCATAACGACGCTGCCTCTCGGCAAGCCGCGCCATTGTACCCATCTCATCGGAAGTTACAACCGTTGGTTCCGGATTAAAAAATGAGAAGGCTCAAGCACTTGCCATAACCCCATCGGCCCTGCCGCCCTCTTCCTGGATGACCAGGTGAATAAAGTGCAGCTTGGCAATCACCGCGGGCGGCAGCACGAAGGGGTAGAAATCCGGCTGGCCCATGGCGCGGGACAGTTCGTTGAGCATGCCGGCCAGTTCGATCCAGGCATTGACGAAGCAGAGGAATGCCGGGCCGCCAGGGTGTTGAGGGTCGTAGAGCGTGGTCAGGGGGAATGGCTGGTAATCCAGGTCCATCTCGCGGGCGCTCATACCAAAGCCCAGGGCCGTGTCCACGGCGTCCATCATGTGCAGGTAGTGAGCCCAGGTTTCGGCCCAGTCTTCCCAGGGGTGCATGGTGGCGTAGGCGCTCACGCAGGTGAGTTGCCAGTCCGGGCGCGGGCCGTTCTGGTAGTGCCGGTCGAGGGCCTCGGCATAACTGGCGCGTTCGTCGCCGAACAGGTTGCGAAAAGGTGTGAGCCAGTGACTGTTGGCGATCAGGCGATCCCAGTAGTAATGGCCGACTTCATGGCGAAAATGGCCAAGCAAGGTCCGGTATGGCTCGCGCATCTGTACACGGACTTTTTCGCGGTGGGCGTCGTCGGCTTCCTTGATGTCCAGGGTGATCAGCCCATTGGCGTGGCCGGTGGTGGGCGCGTTGCCTTCCAGGTCGATACCGATGAAGTCGAAGGCCAGGCCAGCCTCTTCGTCAACGCTTTTGGGCACCACTTGCAGGCCTAGACTGATCAGTTGCGCCACCAAGCGGCGCTTGGCGGTTTCAACCTTGCGCCAGCGTTCGGGGTTTTCCGGAACCGAGAGATCAGGAATGGTGCGGTTCAGGCTACAGGCCACGCACAACGGCGCGGTGCTGTGGGCAGGAATCAGCCAGTTGCAGGCGGCGGGTGAATCGAGGTTTGCACAGCGCCGGAATGCGCCGGCATCGAGATTATCGTCCGCCAGCCAAGTACCGACCGCCGGCCCAGGTTGCAAGGACGACAGGCGGCTTTGCTGCGGCTGGTAACCCAATGCCGCCTGGCAGGCCAGGCACTGGCTGTTGCGAAAAAACAGCGACTGGCCACACCGGCATTGCCACACCTTGCTGTTGCGCGAGGTTTCGGCCATGAACGGAGCGGCGATGCGCGTGCTGAGTTGCTCGAAGTAGCGGAACATGGCGATCTCTCCCTGGGTGACAGAGACTAGATCATTTCTCGCTCGGGATCGTTCAACTGCTCCCTGTAGGAGCGAGCTTGCTCGCGAAGATCATCAACGATAACGCGGGCTGCCTGGTTCACAGCGGCGTCCTCCGGTTCTTCGCGAGCAAGCTCGCTCCTACAGTGTTGAGAGATCGTTCCCACGCTCCGCGTGGGAATGCCGCCTTGGACGCTCTGCGTCTGCGCGAAGGCCGTGACGCGGAGTGTCACAGGATGCGTTCCCACGCGGAGCGTGGGGACGATCAATCAGACGGTGATGTTGTGCTTGGCCAGGAAGGCGACGAAGGCCTCTTCGTCCAGTACTTTCAGGCCCAGCTCATTGGCCTTGGCCAGTTTCGAGCCAGCGCCCGGTCCCGCCACCACACAGTGGGTTTTCGCCGAAACGGAACCGGCCACCTTGGCCCCCAGGCTTTCGAGCTTGTCCTTGGCCACATCGCGGCTCATCAGCTCCAGGGAGCCCGTGAGTACCCAGGTGTGCCCGGCTTCGGGCAAGCCTTCAACGACCTTTTTCTCGCTCTGCCAATGCATACCAAAGTCCTTGAGCTGCTGCTCGATGGCCAAGGCATGGCTGGCGTTGTCGGCATTATCGAAAAAGTCCCGCACAGCCTTGGCTTGCTTCTCGGGCAGCGCCTGGCGCATATCGAGCCAGTCAGCCTTGATGACGCCTTCCAGCGAACCGAACTTGTCCGCGAGTTTCTGCGCAGCACCTGGCCCCACCGACGGCACGTGCAGCTTGTCGAGCAAACCGCCCAAGGTGGTGCTGGCGGCGAATTCCGCGCTGAGTTCGCCCTGCTCCTGCAATTGCAGGCCGCATTCGTCTGGCGACAACAGCGCGCCAATCACCTGCTGGTTGTGCCCGTCTTCAAAGAAGCTATGGATCTCATGGGCCACTTCCAGCCCAACATCCGGCAAGTACGTCAGCACCTCTGGCAACGCCTTTTGAACGCGCTCCAGGGACGCCAGCGAGCGCGCCAGGACCTTGGCCGTCTCCTCGCCCACATCGGGAATGCCCAAGGCGTAGATAAAGCGTGCCAGGGTCGGGGTCTTGCTGTTTTCGATGGCGCTGATCAGCTTCTTGCTGGAGATATCGGCAAAGCCTTCCAGGTCGATGATCTGTTCATATTTGAGTTTGTAGAGATCGGCCGGCGAACCAATGAGCTGTTCATCCACCAGTTGCTCGATGGTCTTGTCGCCCAGGCCGTCGATGTCCATGGCCCGGCGCGAGACGAAATGAATGATTGCCTGCTTGAGTTGCGCACCGCAGGCCAGGCGCCCGACGCAACGGTACACCGCGCCTTCGCTGACGGTTTCCTTGCCCTTGCTACGCTTGACCAGTTGCGTGCGCTCCACATGGGAACCGCACACCGGGCAATTCTGCGGGATCTGCACGGCGCGGGCGTTTTCCGGGCGGCGCTCGGTGACCACCGAGACCACCTGCGGAATCACATCACCGGCGCGGCGGATGATCACGGTGTCGCCAATCATCAGCCCCAAGCGTGCCACTTCGTCCATGTTATGCAGGGTGGCATTGGACACGGTCACGCCGGCCACCTTGACCGGCTTGAGGCGCGCCACCGGCGTGACCGCACCGGTACGACCGACCTGGAACTCCACGTCGAGCAGCTCAGTGAGTTCTTCCATGGCCGGGAATTTGTGCGCGATCGCCCAGCGCGGCTCGCGGGCACGGAAGCCTAGTTCACGCTGGTAGGCAATGCTGTTGACCTTGAACACCACGCCGTCGATTTCATAGCCCAGCGCATTGCGGCGCTCGCCGATGTCGCGGTAGTAGTCCAGACATTCCTGGATACCCTTGGCCAGCTTCAATTCGTGGCTGATCGGCATACCCCACTTCTGCAACTGCTTGAGGTTGCCGATATGGGTGTCGCTGATATCCGCGGTCACCTGGCCGATGCCATAGCAGCAGAATTCCAGCGGGCGACTGGCGGTGATCTTCGAATCCAGTTGGCGCAGGCTGCCCGCCGCGGCGTTGCGCGGGTTGGCGAAGGTCTTGCCGCCCACTTCCAGTTGCGAGGCGTTCAACCGCTCGAAACCGGCCTTGGACATGAACACTTCACCGCGCACTTCCAGGGTGGCTGGCCAGCCCGTGCCGTGCAGTTTCAGGGGGATATTGCGCACGGTGCGCACATTGACGCTGATGTCCTCGCCGGTGGTGCCGTCGCCCCGGGTGGCACCGCGCACCAGCTCGCCATCCTGGTACAGCAGGCTGACCGCCAGGCCATCCAGCTTCGGCTCGCAGCTGTATTCCACCGCCGCGCCAGCGCCAAACAGATCGCCCACCGGCAGATCAAGGCCCTCGGTGACCCGGCGATCAAACTCCAGCATGGTGGTTTCATCGAAGGCGTTGCCCAGGCTGAGCATCGGGATCTCGTGCTTGACCTGGGTGAACGCCGACAATGCCGCACTGCCGACCCGCTGCGTCGGTGAGTCACGCGTCACCAGTTCCGGGTGCTCGGCCTCCAGGGCCTTGAGCTCGTGGAACAGGCGGTCGTATTCGGCGTCCGGAATGCTCGGCTCGTCGAGGACGTGGTAGCGATAGTTGTGCTGATCCAGCTCAGCGCGCAGTTCGAGGATGCGGGTTTGGGCGGCGGTCATGGGTGTTCTCTCATAAAGCAAAAGAGCAGCCGAAGCTGCTCAATATGTTAGTGCACGGATTCTACAGACAACGCTTAAGATCGATCCTCAGCGTTTCTGTGTCAGGGCGCGACGCTCGAACTCGACGATGCGCTGACGGTAGTGTTCGATGGTCTGGGCGGTGAGCACGCTGCGCTGGTCGTCCTTGAGCTCGCCGTTGAGCTCCTGGGACAGCTTGCGGGCAGCGGCCACCATCACGTCGAACGCTTGTTTCGGGTGACGCGGGCCTGGCAGGCCAAGGAAGAAACTCACCGCCGGGGTGCTGAACAGGTCGATATCGTCCAGATCGAACGTGCCCGGCTTGACCGCGTTGGCCATGGAGAACAGCACTTCGCCGTTACCGGCCATGCTTTCGTGACGATGGAAGATATCCATCTCGCCAAAACGCAGGCCGCTTTCGAGGATGTTCTGCAAGAGTGCCGGGCCCTTGAAACCGCCGGCATCGCGGCAGATCACGCTGATGACCAGGACTTCTTCGGCAGCCGGCTGATCGTTGACCGATTGGCGCGCCGCACTCTTGGCGGACGTCTCGTCCGGGAAATCGTCATCGCGGCTGCTGAAGCTCGGGCCATCATCGACGTCGAGGTTCAGGTCGCCCTGGTGCGGCTCGGCAACCGCCGCGCTACCGCGCTTGCCACGCTTGGACGACGGCTCGCGGGCTTCACGCAGCGGGGCGCTCATCGACGGCAGGTCGTGCTCGTCCAGTTGCGGCTCTTTATGGGTATCCAGCACACGGGGCGGCCCCAGCAGCTCGGCGGCGCCGTCGTCATCAGGCAAGTTGGACAGGTTTCGGTCCAGCCGGAACTTGAGCTTGCCCTTGCCACCGCGCATGCGGCGCCAGCCATCAAAAAGAATACCGGCAATGACAATAATGCCGATGACGATCAGCCACTCGCGCAGACCGATTTCCATGTAATCCCGTGCCTCTAATAAAAAATGCTGAAAAATAAGGGGTTTAGCACCGTGCAAACCGCTTTAAAACGTGGCGCCAACTCTATGTTCTGACTGACGTTTTGCCCACGCACACGAAAAATTGACATTAAACTAGCACGACCAAAGATAACTTTACACCGTCTGTCAAAATGCCTTGAACAAATATGTCCATTTGCCACTTTCCCCAGACCGGTAAATCGCCCTACAGCGTGCTGTAAATTCTCTCTCCCGGCGTGGCTCAGGATTCCACCATCGCCATCGCCTCTTCCACATCCACCGCTACCAATCGCGAACATCCAGGCTCATGCATCGTCACCCCCATCAACTGGTCGGCCATTTCCATGGCGATCTTGTTGTGGGTGATATAGATGAACTGCACGGTCTGGGACATCTCTTTGACCAACCGAGCGTAGCGTCCAACGTTAGCGTCATCCAGCGGCGCGTCAACTTCGTCGAGCATGCAGAACGGCGCCGGGTTCAACTTGAAGATGGCAAATACCAGGGCCAATGCGGTCAGGGCTTTTTCGCCGCCAGACAATAAATGGATGGTGCTGTTCTTCTTGCCCGGAGGCCGCGCCATGATCGTTACCCCTGTATCGAGTAGATCTTCGCCCGTCAGTTCCAAGTAGGCGCTGCCACCACCGAAAACTTTTGGGAATAACGCCTGTAAACCGCCATTAATCTGATCAAAGGTATCTTTGAAGCGGTTGCGGGTTTCCTTGTCGATCTTGCGGATCACGTTTTCCAGGGTGTCCAGGGCTTCAACCAGATCGGCGTCCTGGGCATCCAAATAACGTTTACGCTCGGACTGCTGCTGGTACTCATCGATAGCGGCGAGGTTGATCGCGCCCAGGCGTTGAATACGTGCGGCAATCCGTTCAAGTTCTTCTTCGGCGTCTTTCTCGTTGGCCTGGGCGGTCAGGGTGTTGAGCACGCCGTGCAGGTCATAGCCGTCTTCCAGCAATTGGTCTTGCAAGGTCTTGCGGCGCACGGTGAGGGCTTGCCATTCCATACGCTGTTGTTCGAGCTGGCCGCGGATCAACTGCGATTGCTGCTCGGCCATGGTGCGACGCTTTTCGGCGTCGCGCAGTTCACGGTCGGCGTCTTCCAGGGCGATCTGGGCGGTCTTGAGTTCGACATCGACGGTCATGCGCTTGTCGAGCAATTCCTCAAGCTTGAGGCGCAGCTCTTCCAGCGGCGCCTCGCCCTCCTCCAGGTTGAGGCTCAGTTGCTCGCGCTTTTCGGTCAGGCGTTCGGACTGCATCTCCAGGCGCTCAAGGGCCTGGCGCGTGGAATCATGCTGGGCGCGCAACGAGCCCAGGCGTACGGCCAACTGATGGGCGTGGTCCTTGTGCTGCCGGGCTTCCTGGCGCACGCGGTCAAGGCGCTCGCGCAGGCTGTCGCGCTGGGCCAGCAGCAACTCGCGCTGTTCGGTGTCCAGGGCCATGCTGTCGAGGGCTTCCTGCAAGTGCAGGCGCGCTTCACCGATCTGTTCATGTTCCAGGGCGCGCTGTTCGCCCATCTCGGCCACTTCTTCGTCAAGACGGGTGCGGCGCAGGGTCAATTGCTCGACCTTGGCTCTGCTCGCGGAAAGTTGGGCTTTCAACTCGCCTTGCTGGCGCGCTTCGTCCTGCAACAGCCGACGCAGGTGTTCGCGGCCGGTTTCCTGCTGGCGCTGGGTAGCGCGCAGGGTTTGCAGTTCGGTTTCCAGGCTTTCCAGTGTGGCTTCGCGTTCTTCACGCTCGGCGCTCAGGTTGACGATTTCCTGGCCACGGGCCAATACGCCACTTTCCGCCTCACTGGCGCGGCGCACGCGCAGGAAGTGGCGGCCGACCCAATAACCATCGCGGCTGATCAAGCTTTCGCCGGTCGCCAATTGGCCGCGTTGGGCCAAGGCTTGCTCAAGGGTCTCCACGGGCCTGACCTGGCCCAGCCATGGCGACAGATCCATCGCCGCCTCGACCTTGTCCAGCAAGCTGCCCGGCACCCGTGCACCCTCGGGCGCCGGGCTGAGCAGGCGCAAATCGCCCTGGGCAAACCCGGCCAGGTCGAAGCCGCCGAAATCATCTACCAGCACCGCTTGCAGATCGGCACCCAACACGGTTTCCACCGCCAGTTCCCAGCCGGCTTCGACTTTCAAGCCTTCGGCCAGGCGCGGGCGCTCGGCCAAATGCTGGTCGCGCAGCCATTCGGCGGTGCCGGTGCCTGGGTCGAGCGCGGCTTGCTGCAAGGCTTCCAACGAAGCCAACCGACCATTGAGCCGCTGCAAGTCGCCCTGGGCTTGCTGCTGCGCCTGGGTCGCGGTGTGCAATTGCTGACGCAGTTGCTCCAGGCGCTCCACTTGCTGTTCTTCGCTGGCCTCCAGCTCTTCCAGGGTCATTTCGCTTTCGGCCAGTTGTTCGCTCAGCGCCATGATCGCCGCGTCTTCCGGATCGGCAGCGAGCAATACGCGCTCCTCCTGCAACCGACGCTGGCGCTCGGCCAGGCGTTCCATGCTGGTTTCCAACTGCTGGATGCGCGACTGCTGCACCTCGGCCTGGCGGCGTGGCTCGGCGGATCGCAGGTTGAAGGCGTCCCACTGTTCCTGCCAGCCGTGCATGGTGGCTTCGGATTCTTCCAGGGCGGCGGCGGCTTCTTCGGCGGCGGCGCTGGTGATTTCCTGCTCGGGGGTGAGCATGTCCAGCTCTTCGCCCAGGGTCAGCAGCAAGGTACGGTCATGGCCCAGGTGCGATTCGGTTTCCAGGCGCGCGCGTTCAGCTTCCTTCAAGTCATCCTGCAACTGGCGCAAACGCTGCTGGCCGTGCTGGATACTCTGCTCGACCCGGGCAATGTCACCGCCCACCGAATAGAAGCGGCCTTGCACCAGATTGAAGCGCTCGGACAACTCATGGTGGCCGTCACGCAAGCGCTCAATGCTGGCGTCGGCATTACGCTGCTCGGCCACCAGCGCTTCAAAACTGACTTCCTGGGTGCCAATAATCGCTTCGCGCTGGCCCACCTGGTCATTCAATGCTTGCCAGCGCAGGGCCGACAATTGCGCCTTGAGCTGGCGCTCTTCACCCTTGTATTCCTGATACTTCTCGGCGGCCTGGGCCTGGCGGTGCAGGCGTTCGAGCTGGCGCTCCAGCTCTTCGCGCAGGTCGGTCAGCCGGGCGAGGTTTTCGTGGGTGCGGCGGATACGGTTTTCAGTCTCGCGGCGGCGCTCCTTGTATTTGGAGATGCCAGCCGCTTCTTCGATAAAGTTGCGCAGGTCTTCGGGCTTGGCTTCGATCAGCTTGGAGATCATGCCCTGCTCGATGATCGAGTAGCTGCGCGGGCCCAGGCCAGTGCCAAGGAAGATATCGGTGATATCGCGACGGCGACACTTGGTGCCGTTGAGGAAGTAACTGTTCTGGCTGTCGCGGGTGACTTTACGACGGATGGAAATTTCCGCGTAGACTGCGTATTCGCCGATCAGGGTGCCGTCGGAATTATCGAATACCAGTTCGATACTGGCCTGGCTCACCGGCTTGCGGCTGGTGGAGCCGTTGAAGATGACGTCGGTCATCGACTCGCCGCGCAGGTTTTTCGCCGAGCTCTCGCCCATCACCCAGCGCACGGCGTCGATGATGTTCGACTTGCCGCAGCCATTGGGCCCCACCACCGCCGCCATGTTGCTGGGGAAGTTGACGGTGGTCGGGTCGACAAAGGATTTGAACCCCGCCAACTTGATGCACTTGAGCCGCACGCTTAGGCGTCCGCCAAGGCTGCGATGACCAGCGAACTGCTGCGCTGGCAATAGGCTGTGAGCACCAGGCGAATCTGCACCAGGTCACGGGCCAGTACTGCGGCGAGCAATTGCTCGAACAGCGCCAGGAACTCGCTCATGGACGCCTTGCGCTGATCCAGCGCCAGGTAATAGGCGCGGTTCATCGCCGGTTGCAGGTTTTCGACGGTTTCCTGCAAATACGGGTTGTTGGCGAAGGGGTACGCGGCGCGCATCACATTGAAGCTTTCTTCGACGAAGGCGCGGATGTCCTCGCGCTCCAGGCTCAGCTGCAGGCGTTGCTGGATCTGCAGGAACGGAGCCATGTCGGCCTGGGTCTGCCAGCCTTCGGCAACCGCATTGCCGAGCAGGATGTACATCTCGCCCATCAACGTACACAGGCTCTGCACCTTGTGCGCGGTGAGTTCGGTGACGTGGGCGCCACGGCGCGGCAGGATCGCAATCAGATGGCGGCGCTCAAGGATCAGCAAGGCTTCGCGCACGGAACCACGGCTGACGTTGAGCGCCAGCGTGACCTTCTGTTCCTGGATCCGCTCCCCAGGCTCGAGATCGCCGCGAATGATACGTTCGGCGAGGTGGTGAGCAATTTGCTCGGCGAGACTGTCCGGCGCCTTGAACGTCATGTTTTCCCTTCAAAATCTGCTATCGGTACAAGCGCGGCAGTGTAGCGCATTGGCCCGCTGATGGCGCTACGCCCACCGTGGCGAATTTGGCACGAAATAAGCAACGTTGAAAGCCTGTAAGCCGCCAAAAACGCCGGTTCCAGAAGACTGGACCATAATTGTAAGTGTTGCGACCGCATTTTCTTGACCCTTAGGTCAGAAACCCATTGACCGAAAAGTCAGACATGACTAGATTCGGCGCAAAGCGGTTAACAACAATAATGAGTCTGCGAGGCCTTCCGTGATCCAGTTTTTACTTAACCAGGAACTCCGTAGCGAGCACGCCCTGGACCCCAACCTGACCGTGCTCAACTATCTGCGCGAGCATGTGGGCAAGCCCGGTACCAAGGAAGGCTGCGCCAGCGGCGACTGTGGCGCGTGCACCGTGGTGGTCGGCGAGTTGCACTCCGACGAGCAAGGCGCCGAGCAGATTCGTTATCGCAGCCTCAATTCCTGCCTGACGTTTGTCTCGTCGCTGCACGGCAAACAATTGATCAGCGTCGAAGACCTCAAGCACCAGGGCCAACTGCACAGCGTGCAACAGGCCATGGTCGAGTGCCACGGTTCGCAGTGCGGCTTTTGTACCCCAGGTTTCGTGATGTCGCTGTTTGCCCTGCAAAAGAACAGCGATGCCCCCGACAGCCAGAAAGCCCATGAAGCCCTTGCCGGCAACCTGTGTCGTTGCACCGGTTATCGCCCGATCCTCGCCGCCGCCGAACAGGCCTGCTGCAACAAGCCCCAGGATCAATTCGACAGCCGCCAGACTGAAACCATCGCTCGCCTCAAGGCCATCGCGCCGACCCAGACCGGTGAACTCAACAGCGGTGACAAGCGTTGCCTGGTGCCACTGACCGTCGCCGATCTGGCCGACCTCTATGACGCCTATCCGCAAGCCCGCCTGCTGGCCGGCGGCACTGACCTGGCGCTGGAGGTCACCCAGTTCCACCACACCCTGCCGGTGATGATCTACGTCGGCAACATTGAAGCCATGAAGCGCATCGAGCAGTTCGACGACCGCCTGGAAATCGGCGCGGCCACCGCCCTCTCCGACTGCTACGCCGCGCTGCACCACGAATACCCGGACTTCGGCGAACTGCTGCAGCGCTTCGCCTCCCTGCAAATCCGCAACCAGGGCACCCTGGGCGGCAATATCGGCAACGCTTCGCCCATTGGTGATTCGCCGCCGCTGCTGATTGCCCTGGGCGCACAGATCGTGCTTTGCAAAGGCAACACCCGCCGCACCCTGGCGCTGGAAGACTACTTCATCGACTACCGCGTCACCGCCCGCCAGGACAGCGAGTTCATCGAGACCATCATCGTGCCCAAGGGCCACACGCTGTTTAGGGCCTACAAGGTGTCCAAGCGCCTGGACGACGATATTTCCGCGGTGTGCGCAGCGTTCAACCTGAACATCGACAACGGTGTGATCAGCGCGGCTCGCGTTGCCTTCGGAGGCATGGCCGCCACACCAAAACGCGCAAAAAATTGCGAGGCGGCGTTGGTGGGCGCCATCTGGAACTTGGCCACGGTCGAAAAAGCCTGCGCCGCCCTGGCACAGGACTTCACCCCACTCTCGGACTTCCGCGCCAGCAAGGAATACCGCCTGCTCAGCGCGCAAAACCTGCTGCGCAAATACTTCATCGAACTGCAAACGCCGCACATCGAGACTCGGGTGACCGCTTATGTCTAACCATCACGCCGTGGTAAAAACCGAGGCTGAACTTGCCGCACTCTTTGCCCAGGACCTCACCACCGGGGTAGGTCGCAGCGTCAAGCATGACAGCGCCGCCAAGCACGTCAGCGGTGAAGCGCAGTACATCGACGACCGCCTGGAATTTCCCAACCAGTTGCACCTGTATGCGCGCATGTCCGACCGCGCCCATGCCCGGATCATCAGCATTGACACCGCGCCCTGCTACGCCTTCGACGGCGTACGCATTGCAATCACCCATGAAGACGTACCGGGCCTGAAAGACATTGGCCCGTTGATGCCCGGCGACCCGCTGCTGGCCATCGACACCGTGCAGTTCGTCGGCCAGGTGGTGCTGGCCGTGGCCGCCCGCGACCTGGAAACCGCACGCAAGGCGGCAATGGCGGCGGTGATCGAATATGAAGACCTGGAGCCAGTTCTGGATGTGGTCGAGGCGTTTCGCAACAAGCACTTCGTGCTCGACAGCCATACTCACCAGCGCGGCGATTCGGCCGCTGCGCTGGCAAGTGCCAAGCACCGCATCCAGGGCACTTTGCATATCGGCGGCCAGGAACACTTTTATCTGGAAACCCAGATCTCTTCGGTGATGCCCACCGAAGACGGCGGCATGATCGTCTACTGCTCCACGCAAAACCCCACCGAAGTGCAGAAGCTGGTGGCCGAAGTGCTGGATGTGTCGATGAACAAGATTGTGGTGGACATGCGCCGCATGGGCGGTGGCTTTGGCGGCAAGGAAACCCAGGCCGCCAGCCCGGCGTGCCTGTGCGCCGTGGTGGCGCGCCTCACCGGCCAGCCGACCAAGATGCGCCTGCCACGGGTCGAAGACATGCTGATGACCGGCAAGCGCCACCCCTTCTATATCGAATACGACGTGGGGTTTGACGACAACGGCCGGCTGCACGGCATCAACCTGGAGCTGGCGGGTAACTGCGGTTGTTCGCCGGACCTGTCCAACTCGATTGTCGACCGCGCCATGTTCCACGCCGACAACTCGTATTACCTGGGCGACGCCACGGTCAATGGCCATCGCTGCAAGACCAACACTGCCTCCAACACGGCCTATCGCGGCTTCGGCGGCCCCCAAGGCATGGTCGCCATCGAGGAAGTGATGGACGCCATTGCGCGCCATCTGGGCCAAGACCCGTTGGCGGTGCGCAAGGCCAACTACTACGGCAAGACCGAGCGCAACGTCACCCACTACTACCAGACCGTCGAGCACAACATGCTCGAAGAAATGACCGCCGAACTGGAAGCCAGCAGCCAATATGCCGAGCGCCGCGAAGCAATCCGCCTGTACAACGCCCACAGCCCGATCCTGAAAAAGGGCTTGGCGCTGACCCCGGTGAAATTCGGTATTTCATTCACCGCCAGCTTCCTCAACCAGGCTGGCGCGCTGATCCATATCTACACCGATGGCAGCATCCACCTGAACCACGGCGGCACCGAGATGGGCCAGGGCTTGAATACCAAGGTCGCGCAAGTCGTGGCCGAAGTGTTCCAGGTAGACATCGACCGCGTCCAGATCACCGCCACCAACACCGACAAGGTACCCAACACCTCGCCCACCGCTGCCTCCAGCGGCGCCGACCTGAACGGCAAGGCCGCGCAGAATGCGGCCGAGACCATCAAGCAGCGCCTGGTGGAATTTGCGGCGCGCAAGTACGACGTAAGCGAGGCGGACGTGGAGTTTCGCAACGGCCATGTGCGCGTGCGCGAGCAGATCCTGAGCTTCGAGGCGTTGATTCAGCAGGCGTATTTCGCCCAGGTATCGCTCTCCAGCACAGGTTTCTACAAAACCCCGAAAATTTTCTACGACCGCAGCCAGTCACGCGGGCGACCGTTCTACTACTACGCGTTCGGGGCGGCTTGCTGCGAAGTGATCGTCGACACCCTGACCGGCGAATACAAAATGCTGCGCACCGACATCCTGCATGACGTCGGCGCCTCGCTGAACCCGGCCATCGACATCGGCCAGGTGGAAGGCGGCTTCATCCAGGGCATGGGCTGGCTGACCATGGAAGAGCTGGTGTGGAACAACAAGGGCAAGCTGATGACCAACGGCCCGGCCAGCTACAAGATCCCGGCAGTGGCCGACATGCCGCTGGACTTGCGGGTGAAGCTGGTAGAGAACCGCAAGAACCCGGAGGACACGGTGTTCCATTCCAAGGCCGTGGGCGAGCCGCCGTTCATGCTCGGGATTGCCTCGTGGTGTGCAATCAAGGATGCCGTGGCGAGTTTGGCTGACTATCGCCAGCAGCCCAGGATCGATGCGCCGGCCACGCCCGAGCGGGTGTTGTGGGGGTGTGAACAGATGCGGCAGTTGCGGGAGCTAAAGGCTGTTGATCGTTCCCACGCTCCGCGTGGGAATGCCGCCCTGGACGCTGTGCGTCCGCTCTAGTGACGCTGAGCGTCACGGTATGCATTCCCACGCGGAGCGTGGGAACGATCTGACTGGAGGTAGACATGGACAACTGGATCAGCGCCCTCGCCACTCTGCAAAACCAGGGCGAGCCCTGCGTGCTCGTCACCATCATCGAAGAACTCGGCTCAACCCCGCGCAACGCCGGTTCCAAAATGGTCATCAGCGCCGCGCACACCTTCGATACCATCGGCGGCGGGCACTTGGAATACAAGGCGATGCAGATCGCCCGCGACATGTTGGTGCGCGGCCAGCAGAACACCCATCTGGAGCGCTTCAGCCTCGGCGCCAGCCTGGGCCAGTGCTGCGGCGGCGTGACCGTGCTGCTGTTCGAACCCATGGGCCAGGCGCAAGCGCACATCGCCGTGTTTGGCGCCGGCCACGTCGGCCGTGCGTTGGTACCATTGCTGGCGAGTCTGCCCTGCCGGGTGCGCTGGATCGATTCCCGCGAGCAGGAATTCCCGCAGCACATCCCCGAAGGCGTGCGTAAAATTGTCAGCGAAGAGCCGGTCGACGAAATTGCCGACCTGCCTGCAGGCAGCTACTGCATCGTCATGACCCACAACCACGCGCTGGACCTGGAACTGACCGCCGCCCTGCTCAAGCGCAACGACTTCGCCTACTTCGGCCTGATCGGCTCGAAAACCAAGCGGGTCAAATTCGAACACCGCCTGCGTGATCGCGGCTTTGACGCCGCGCAGTTGCAACGCATGCGTTGCCCCATGGGCCTCCCCGAGGTCAAGGGCAAGCTTCCGGTGGAGATCGCCATCTCCATCGCCGGCGAAATCATCGCCACCTATAACGCCAATTTCGGCCAGCATCTTGCCGGCGCCGAACCTATTGCCAAACTGCTGCCGGCTTCGCGCCGCAGCCACGCTATCTGAATTGAGACGATCATGCCTTTGACTCGCAAAGCCTACCGTGCCGCCATCCTGCACAGCATCGCCGACCCTGCCATCGTGGGGATCGAAGCCTCCTATGAATATTTCGAGGACGGCCTGTTGGTGATCGACAACGGCCAGATCAGCGCCCTTGGCCACGCCAGCGACCTGCTGCCGAGCCTGCCCGCTGATATCGACATCACCCATTACAAAGACGCGCTGATCACCCCTGGCTTGATCGACACCCATATCCACCTGCCGCAGACCGGTATGGTCGGCGCCTATGGCGAGCAGTTGCTGGACTGGCTCAACACCTACACCTTCCCCTGTGAAAGCCAGTTTGCCGACAAGGCTCACGCCGAAGAAGTCGCCGATATCTTCATCAAGGAACTGCTGCGCAACGGCACCACCACAGCGCTGGTGTTCGGCAGCGTGCACCCGCAATCGGTGAATGCATTCTTTGAAGCGGCCGAGAAACTCGACCTGCGCATGATCGCCGGCAAGGTGATGATGGACCGCAACGCGCCGGACTACCTGACCGACACCGCCGAATCCGGCTACCAGGAAAGCAAGGCGCTGATCGAGCGCTGGCACGGCAAGGGGCGCCTGCATTACGCGGTGACGCCACGCTTCGCCCCTACGAGCACGCCGGAGCAACTGACGCTGGCCGGTCAGCTGCTGGGCGAGTACCCGGATTTGTACATGCAGACCCACATCAGCGAGAACAAGCAGGAAATCGAGTGGGTCAATGAGCTGTTCCCGGAGCGCAACGGCTACCTGGATGTCTACGACCATTACAAGCTGCTCGGCGAGCGCTCGGTGTTTGCCCACGGCGTACACCTGTGCGACGACGAATGCGCACGGCTGGCAGAGACTGGTTCGGCGGTGGCGTTCTGCCCGACTTCGAACTTCTTCCTCGGTAGTGGGTTGTTCAACCTGCCGATGGCCGAGAAACACAACTTGAACGTGGGCCTGGGCACCGACGTGGGCGGCGGCACCAGCTTCTCGCTGCTGCAAACCCTGAACGAAGCGTACAAGGTCATGCAGCTGCAAGGTGCGCGCTTGAGCCCGTTCAAGTCGCTGTACCTGGCAACCCTGGGCGGCGCACGGGCGTTGCGCCTGGAAGACAAGATCGGCACGTTGCAGCCGGGTACCGATGCAGACTTCCTGGTATTGGATTACAACGCCACGCCGCTGCTGAGCTATCGCCTGAAACAGGCCAATAACATTGCCGAGACGTTGTTTGTGCTGATGACGTTGGGGGATGACCGGACGGTGCTGCAGACCTATGCAGCCGGGCAGCTGGTGCACCAGCGCTGATTCAAGCTACATACAACCAATGTGGGAGCTGGCTTGCCTGCGATAGCATCACCGCGGTGTAACTGATACACCGCGGCGCCTGCATCGCGGGCAAGCCCGGCTCAAGCTCGCTCCCACATTTGATTGGGTTTACAACTTTACAGACGAGCGCCCAGGTTTTTTAGTCTGTAAAAGATGCGAAAACACCGCATGCAAATCATCCGACGCACTCTCTTCATCGAGGTTGAGCTTGCTGTCGATGTGATCCATGTGATGCATCATCAAGTTCACCGCCAACGTCGCATCCCGGGCTTCGATCGCGTCGATCAACTGGGTGTGCTCATCGTAGGAACAGTGCGAGCGGTTGCCGCTTTCGTACTGGGCGATGATCAATGACGTCTGGGACACCAGGCTGCGCTGGAAGCTGATCAGCGGCGCGTTCTTCGCGGCTTCGGCCAGCTTCAAGTGGAACTCGCCAGAGAGACGGATACCGGCGCCACGGTCACCGCGCGAGAAGCTGTCTCGCTCGTCGTTGACCATCTGGCGCAACTCGGCCAACTGCTCGGCCGTGGCGTGCTGCACCGCCAATTCTGTGATCGCCCGCTCCACCAGGCGCCGGGCCATGAACACCTGGCGTGCTTCTTCAACGCTTGGGCTGGCAACCACCGCACCGCGATTGGGCCGCAGCAGTACCACGCTTTCATGGGCCAGGCGCGACAGCGCGCGGCGAATGATGGTGCGGCTCACGCCGAAGATCTCGCCCAGTGCCTCTTCACTCAATTTGGTTCCGGGCGCCAGGCGTTGTTCAAGGATCGCCTCGAAGATATGCGCATAGACGATATCGTCCTGGGTTCCGCTGCGACCGGCCTTGCCGGCTCGCGGTTGTTTCTTGAGAGGTTGCAACTGTTCGTTCATGGGCACTCGGGTTTGAGAACGGCGAATTAACGGTAATACGGCAACAGCGTGTCGCTGGCAAGTATCACCTAAAAACAGCGCACATTGTACACAACCCACTGCGCCAACACACTGTACGGCTGTTTGCGGGCTCGGCTGTATTGCAATGACTCGTTACGTTTGAGTTTAGGCTTGAATCAGAGCCGCCAGCGGCAAATTCCCGGCAATAAGGAACACCTCTCCATGACCGACGCCACCCAAGCGCCCTTGCGCCCACTGGCCGACACTTCTGCGTCGGCCGTCGTCGCCGGCTTTATCGCCATGATGACCGGCTACACCAGCTCCCTGGTGCTGATGTTCCAGGCCGGCCAGGCCGCCGGCTTGACCACGGCGCAGATTTCTTCGTGGATCTGGGCGATTTCCATCGGCATGGCGGTGTGCAGCATCGGCCTGTCCCTGCGCTATCGCACACCGATCACCATCGCCTGGTCCACCCCTGGCGCGGCGCTGCTGATCACCAGCCTGGGCGGCGTGAGCTATGGCGAGGCCATCGGTGCCTACATCACCTGTGCGGTACTGGTGACGCTCTGCGGGTTGACCGGCAGCTTTGAGAAGCTGGTCAAGCGGATTCCGGCGTCATTGGCGGCGGCGCTGTTGGCGGGAATCCTGTTCAAGATCGGCAGCGAAATTTTTGTCGCCGCCCAGCATCGTACCGGGCTGGTGCTGGGGATGTTCTTCACCTACCTGATCATCAAGCGTGTGTCACCGCGCTATGCCGTGCTGGCCGCCTTGCTCATCGGCACCGCCTTGTCAGGACTGATGGGGCTGCTGGATTTCAGCGGCTTTCATCTGGAGGTGGCGACGCCTGTTTGGACCACGCCGCATTTCTCGCTGGCGGCGACCATCAGCATCGGCATCCCGCTGTTCGTGGTGGCCATGACCTCGCAGAACATGCCCGGCGTAGCCGTGCTGCGGGCCGACGGCTACACCGTGCCGGCTTCGCCGTTGATCACCATCACCGGCCTGGCGTCACTGGTGCTAGCACCGTTCGGCTCCCACGGCATCAACCTGGCGGCGATCAGCGCCGCGATCTGCACCGGGCCGCACGCCCATGAAGACCGCAACAAGCGCTACACCGCTGCGGTGTGGTGTGGGGTGTTCTATGGGATTGCCGGGGTATTCGGCGCCACGCTGGCAGCACTGTTCGCAGCCCTGCCCAAGGAACTGGTGCTGTCGATTGCGGCGTTGGCGTTGTTTGGCTCGATCATCAATGGCTTGAGCATCGCCATGAATGAGCCGAAGGAACGGGAAGCGGCGCTGATTACCTTTATGGTCACGGCGTCTGGCTTGACGTTGTTTTCCATCGGTTCGGCGTTCTGGGGGATTGTGGCGGGGGTGTTGACGCTGCTGATTCTGAATTGGCGCAAGGCATAAAAAAACGGCGACCCTCAGGTCGCCGTTTTTTTCAGTATCACTTAGCCGCGTTGATCGGCTTTTCCGGATACCACACGTCCAGCAACGGGCTGACTTCAGCCTTGGTCAGCTCGGAACGGGTTTTCAGCCAGGCTTCGACCGCAGCACGCTGCTCTTCGGAGACCGAGCCACGCTTTTGCAGGCAAACCAGACCGTAGTCATCGCCGCCGACATAGCCCAGGCCATTGGCTTCCATGGCTTCTTTGATGAATGCTTCGAGGAAAGCGTCGATAGCTTCTTCACTCAGGCCTTCGTTGAAGTCCAGGTTCAGTTCGAAACCCAGCTCTTGAAATTCATCAACGCACAGTTTTTTGCGCAGACGCTGGGAACGGTTAGTCGCCATTGGAACAATCCTCATAAGTATTAACGGGCGGCACTTTAGCAGTTTAAGGCAGCAATTGCCCGACTCTCTGGGACCGACGGGCAAATGCGCGCAAAAAAACCGCGATTAGCAGCTATCGTTCAGCTACAAGCAGCGCCAGCTTGGGGCATAATGCCGACACTTTCGTGACCAATGAGGGATTTTCTTCCATACCCCTCGCCTTTTTCACCCTCCTCAGCAGTAGGGTTTTATTTCTTATGATCAAATCTTTGCGTTCAGTGTTACTTGCCAGTGTTGTCTTGCCCCTGGCCCTTTCCGTTTCCGCTGCTCCCGTCAATAACACCCTGCCACCCAGCGTTGCGCAGGCCTTGCAGAAAGCCAAGCTGCAAAATACCGCGCTGTCCCTGGTGATGCTGCCCCTGAACGGCCCTGGTACCCCTACGGTTTTCAACGCCGACGTCTCGGTGAACCCGGCTTCCACCATGAAGCTGGTCACCACTTATGCGGCCCTGGAAATGCTCGGCCCCAACCATCAGTGGAAGACCGAGTTCTACACCGATGGCACTCTCAGCGGCGGCGTATTGCGTGGCAACCTGTACTTCAAGGGCGGCGGCGACCCCAAGCTGAACATGGAAAAGCTCTGGCTGCTGATGCGCGACCTGCGCGCCAATGGCGTTCAGCAAGTCACCGGCGATCTGGTCCTGGACCGTAACTTCTTCAACCAGCCGCAATTACCCGAGTTCAACGACGACGGCAACGATGAGAACAAGCCGTTTCTGGTCAAGCCCGACGCCTTGCTGGTCAACCTAAAGGCCCTGCGCTTCGTGACCCGCAATGATTCGGGGCGGGTGATCGTATCGGTCGAGCCGCCGATTGCCAGCATTCGCATCGACAACCAGGTGAAAGTCACCAACGCCAAGCAGTGCACCGGTGACGTGCGCTACAGCCCGGTGACCGCCGCCGACGGCAGCGTGACCGTGACCGTCAGCGGCCAACTGGGTGATGGCTGCAGCTCGCAGACTTACCTGTCGCTGCTCGACCACGCCACCTACACCGCAGGCGCCGTGCGGGCGATCTGGAAAGAGTTGGGCGGTACCATCCAGGGCCGTGATATCCAGGCACCGGTGCCCAAGGATGCCAAGGTGCTGGCGCGCGCCTTCTCACCGGACCTGGCGGAGATCATCCGTGACATCAACAAATACAGTAACAACACCATGGCCCAGCAGTTATTCCTGAGCCTGGGTGCGCAGTTTCGCAACGATGCCGATGGCGACGATGCCAAGGCCGCGCAACGCGTCGTGCGCCAGTGGCTGGCCAAGAAAGGCATCACCGCGCCGCACCTGGTGATGGAAAACGGCTCCGGCCTGTCCCGCGCCGAACGGGTCAGCGCCCGCGAAATGGCGGCCATGCTGCAAGCGGCGTGGAAAAGTCCTTATGCAGCAGAGTACATCAGCTCGATGCCGATCGCCGGCACCGACGGCACCATGCGTAAACGCCTGAAAACCACCGCCCTGCGCGGCGAAGCCCACGTAAAGACCGGCACCTTGAACACCGTACGCGCCATTGCCGGTTACAGCCGCGACAACAATGGCAATACCTGGGCGGTGGTGGCTATTCTCAACGACTCCAGGCCTTGGGGGGCGTCATCGGTGTTGGATCAGGTGCTGCTGGACCTGTATCGCCAGCCGAAGGCCGTTGCGGCCGCGCCGGTCCTCTAAGCACCCCTCTGATCGTTCCCACGCTCTGCGTGGGAATGCTTTTTTGGACGCTCTGCGTCCGCGCTCAAGGCGTGACGCGGAGCGTCTTAGGATGGATTCCCACGCGGAGCGTGGGAACGATCATTCAAGCATCAGGGCTTCCTCGACCCGATCCCTGCCCGCCTGCTTGGCCACATACACCGCCGAATCAGCGCGCAGCAGCAACCCATCGATGCCTTCGTCAACCCGCCAACTGGCCACGCCGAAGCTGGCGGTGACCACTCCCACCGGTTCCATCGCCGCATCGCGCAACGACTGCCACAACTGTATCGCCAGGCTGTAGGCCTGAGCGCCATCGGTGTTGGGGCACAGCACCACGAACTCTTCCCCGCCGATCCGGCAAAACACATCGGTGCGGCGCAAGCGTTGGACGATACGCTTGCACAACTCCTGCAACACGCTGTCGCCCACGGCATGGCCGTGCTGATCGTTGATGCGCTTGAAGTGGTCGATATCGAGCATGATCAACGACAGCGCGCCAGATATACGGTTGAGCCGAAGCATTTCGCCCTTGAGACGATCCTGGAAATAGCGCCGGTTATAGATCCCTGTCAGGGAGTCGGTGATGGACAACGCGCGCAGTTCTTCCTCGACCCGTTTGAGGTCAGAAATATCCGATACATAACCGTGCCAAAGCGTACCGCCTCCCGGCAACTCTTCCGGCGTCGCTTCGCCGCGAATCCAGCGCAGGCCTCGCTGGGGTAATTGCACGCGGTACTCTTCTCGCCAATGGCTCATTTGCAACGCAGAAAGGCGTATCGACGCACGCACTCGCTCCAGATCCAAAGGGTGAATGCGCTCCAGGACCGTGCGCGCATCCTTCTGCAGCATGCCCAGCTCGATTTCATAGATATCGCGCATGCCTTCGCTGGCATAGATGAAACGCCCGTTGTCCTGGGGCTCCAGGGTGAACTGGAAGATGCCACCAGGCACATGGGCGCTGAGTTTTTTCAGCAGGCGGTCGCGGACGGCAAGGGCCTCATAGGCGCGCTTTTGCTCGGTGACATCCAGGTAAATCGCCAAGTGCCCGACCCATAGGCCATGGTCATCCAAGAGCACGGTCGGCAACATGTTGACCGTCAACTGGCTGCCATCCTTGCGCACCAGCGTCCACTCACGTCCTTCATGTTGACTGTCTGGGCTCTCCACCAGCATCGCCTGACTCGCTGGAATGCGCTTGCCCAGCGCCCTGCTCAACGGCTCGGCGCGGGCGTCAAGTTCCACGGCCACATGCAGACGGTCCAAGGTCATATGCCCAAGCACCTCCTCGGCCTTGAAGCCCAACATCTGTTCGGCACCGGCATTGAAGGTGTTGATCACACCGCGCAGGTCAGTGGCAATGATCGCCACTTGAGTCGCCGCATTCAACACGCTGCGCAGTTGCCCATGGGCGCCACGCAACTCCTGCTCACGGGCACGCAATTGAACGGTGCGTTGCTCCACCAATTTCAGTGCGCGCTGGCGCTGGCTGACCAACATGTAAAGCAGCGCACTGAGCAAGGCGCTGAGCAACACACCCATCGCCAGAATGGCGTGCATCGAAGAATGGTTGGCCCTGTCGAACACTTCGCTGGCGCTCAGGCTAAGAGCGTAGACATGATCGCCCAGGGAGAGGCGGCGTGCAGCCGTCAAGCCACTGCTGCCCAACGCGTTACTGGACGCATATAACACCCGTTGCTGGGTGTCGGAGGTGTCTACGATCTGCATCACCAGGTTGTCACGGTTGGGCCTGGGCAACCCCTCGGCCACCAGCTGGCGCATGCTGATCACCGCCATCACAAAACCATAAGGCTCGGCCCCCGCGACTTTGCTCACGGGCGCCACCAATAACACGCCTGCCGCATAAGCGGGCTCCACCCCCACCAATTGCATGGGCTGTGACACCGCCAACTGGCCGCTTTGTTGTGCACGCTCCAGCGCTGCACGGCGCAGGGGCTGCGCCAGCAAATCAAAGCCCAGCGGCGAGCCCAGCAAACTTTGCGTCTGGCTGTACAGCACCGGTACGTATTCATCGCGCTCGGCCGCTGGCGCCAATTCACCGGAGGTATTCAGTTCGCGGATACTGAAGGGAATGCCACGCTGGCGAGAAATGTCCTGTTCAAACAGGCTGCGCTGCGTGCGAAATATCCGTGGTGCCCAGGCATAAGCACGGGCATGCAACAACAGCGGTTTGGCGAAACCGTCGAACTCGGTGCGGGACACCTCGCCGGAATTGACGAAGAAACGCTGCAGGCTACCCAGGCGTTGTTCCTGGTCTTCAAAACGTTCCTGGATGCGGCTGTAGCGCTCGTTGACCAGCAACTGGAACCGCTGGCGCACCTGTTGCTGATACAGGTCGGACGCCGCCCACGCGACGACCACCGTCAGCGCGCTACCAACCACTAACACCACCAATGCCACCAGCCAAGCCGATGCCTGCTCACTGATAAAACCAAGGATTTTCGGGCGAACGACTTGCATCGGCATAGGCAACACTCACAGCGCCAGTGTGCGGGGGTGTCACTTTGGCTAGGGCTTAAGTTATAGCCATCGGTCATGGGTTTGACCAGCGCAAAACCGTCAACTGGCTTATTGTGGCGAGGGAGTTTGCTCCCGCTCGGGTGCGAAGCGCCCGCAAGTTTCCGGGGGGCCGCTGCGCAGCCCAGCGGGAGCAAGCTCCCTCGCCACAGAAGCTCGCTCCTACAGGGAAAAATCAGCGTGCGGTGATTTTCCAGGCGCGGTGGATCTTGGCATTGCGCGCAAAATCCGGGTCGATGGTCTTGTCGCTGATCTCCTCGACCGCATAGCGTTCGCTGAGGTTGTCTTCCAGCTGGAACTTGCGGAAGTTGTTGGAGAAGTACAGCACGCCACCCGGCGCCAGGCGCGCCATGGCCAGGTCGAGCAACTGCACATGGTCACGCTGCACGTCGAAGATGCCTTCCATGCGCTTGGAGTTGGAGAAGGTCGGCGGGTCGATGAAAATCATGTCGAATTCATCGCGGCTCGCTTCCAGCCACGCCATCACGTCACCCTGTTCCAGGCGGTTCTTGTCGGAGAAGCCGTTGAGGGAGAAATTGCGACGCGCCCAGTCCAGGTAGGTCTTGGACAGGTCGACGCTGGTGGTGCTGCGCGCGCCGCCCTTGGCAGCATGCACACTGGCTGTGGCGGTGTAGCAATACAGATTGAGGAAGCGCTTGCCCGCCGCTTCCTTCTGGATGCGCATGCGCATCGGGCGATGGTCGAGGAACAGGCCGGTGTCCAGGTAATCGGTGAGGTTGACCAGCAACTTAACGCCGCCTTCACTGACCTCGGTGAATTTACCTTGGGCACTCTGACGCTCGTATTGCTTGGTGCCGCTCTGACGCTCACGACGCTTGACCACCACACGGCTCTTGTCGACGTTCAGTGCCTGGGGAATTGCCGCCAGGGCATCGAACATGCGGGCAGAGGCTTTTTCCGGGTCGATGGATTTAGGCGCGGCGTATTCCTGTACGTGCACCCAATCGTGGTACAGGTCGATGGCCATGGAGTATTCAGGCATGTCAGCGTCATACACACGGTAGCAATCCACGCCTTCGCGCTTGGCCCATTTGCCCAACAGCTTGAGGTTCTTCTGCAGACGGTTGGCGAACATCTGCCCGCCTTCGCTCAAGCGCGCCTGTTCCACCACGGGGGCCGGGGCGGGCTTGATCGGGTTGCCGTTCTTGTTGTACTGACGCTCTGCCGGCTCGCTCGGGGCCTGGTCGTAGGCCGCTTGCTCACGTTCGGCCTGACGCTGTTCAGGAGTGCGGCGCTCGCCCGTGACGAACTGATCCGGGTTGACCTTGATCAGCAGCAACTTGCACGGCAATGCGCCGTTCCAGAACGAATACTGTTTGTGGCTACGGATACCCATGCGCTTGCCCAGGTCCGGCGCGCCGGTAAACACCGCCGCTTCCCAGCCCATGCAGGCCTGGCGCAGGCGCTCGCCGAGGTTCTGGTAGAGGTACAACAGGCTGGCTTCATCACCCAGGCGCTCGCCGTAAGGTGGGTTGCAGATGACCAGGCCTTTCTGGTTCTGGTCCGGGCGCGGCTCGAAAGTACCGACTTCGCCCTGGTACACCTTGATCCAATGGCTCAGCCCGGCGCGCTCGATGTTATTGCGAGCAGGCTGGATCAAGCGTGGGTCGGCTTCATAGCCACGCACCCACAACGGCGGCTTGTTCATGCCGATAGCGGCGCGCTCAGTGGCTTCTGCGTGCAGTTTTTTCCACAGCGCCGGGACGTGGCCCAGCCAGGTGGTGAACCCCCACAGTTCACGATTGAGGTTGGGGGCCATGTCGGCGGCGATCATTGCGCCCTCGACCAGAAAGGTACCCACACCGCACATCGGGTCTGTCAGCGCGCCGCCTTCGGCTGCAATACGCGGCCAGCCGGCGCGGATCAGGATTGCCGCCGCCAGGTTTTCCTTCAGCGGTGCCGCGCCCTGCTGCAGACGGTAGCCGCGCTGGTGCAGGCTGTGGCCGGAAAGATCCAGGGACAGGATGGCTTCGCCACGGTCCAGGCGCAGGTGAATGCGCAGGTCAGGGTTGATCTTGTCGATGGACGGACGTTCGCCGGTCGGGGTGCGCAGTTTGTCGACGATCGCATCCTTGACCTTCAGCGCGCCGAAGTGGGTGTTGTCGATGCCCGAGCCGTGCCCGCTGAACTCCACCGCAAGGGTACCGTCGGGGACCATGTGGTCAGCCCATTCGATGTCCAGCACGCCGTGGTAAAGATCCTCGGCGTCCTTCATCGGGAAGCGCTTGAGCACCAGCAACACACGGTTGGCCAGGCGCGACCAGAGGCACAGGCGGTAGGCGGTTTCCATGTCGGCCATGCCGCGCACGGCCGAGGTGTGCTCGCGGGCTTCCTCAAGGCCAAGCCCGACGGCTTCCTCGATCAGCAGGCCTTCGAGGCCCTTGGGGCAGGTGAGGAAGAGTTCAAAACGGTCCGACATGGGGCATTCCAGGCTTTTCAGCAATAAGTGAACAGGCGACGCATCGCCGGTTCGGTTTTCAATCAAGCACTTTTCTCGAAGAGTGCTCGCGTGGCACGAATGTGCCGTTCCACCCCGTCTGACGGGCCCTTGAGCCTTTATTGGCGAGGCAGAAGAAGAATGTTGTGCAATAAAAAGAAATATTCCGACCCTTCGTCGAATAATAACCGACTGCAACAGGCGGTCATTCTCACCAAGGGATTAAACCTTTCCTCTGTGCAGGGCACATCATAGCTGGCTTTGCCCTATAAAAGGGGCGAATAACCATCCCAGCTTATGGCTATAGCATCGTTATCGTTACGTGCTTATGACAAAACGATCATTGAATACATGTGACCTATTGGTTAGAACTCAACACAGGTTGGCGCCGTAACGGTGCCGACACATCGGCTCGCCACGCCGGCAGCGAGCCCACCAACGGCAGAAAAACTCTGCCCGGCCTTGGACAAGGCCGAAGGATATCTAGACAGTCAACAAGTGAGGGAAACACCCTATGAGAAGACTTAAGCGTGATCCGTTGGAAAGAGCATTTTTACGCGGATATCAATATGGCGTTCATGGAAAATCCCGTGAGCTTTGCCCATTTACTCTACCGTCGGTACGCCAAGCCTGGATCAACGGCTGGCGAGAAGGACGCGGCGACAACTGGGACGGTATGACTGGCACTGCGGGCATCCACAGACTCAACGAACTTCACGCCGTCGGCTAATCAGGGGCACTTTATTCCGACACACATCTCTGAACGAGTAACGACTTAACCACGCGCGCCCCATCCGGGCGGCGGGCTTCGGCCCAGGGGCTCCTTTATGGAGCCCTTTTTATTGCCCCGCAGATTGTCAGCGCAAGGCAGCGATGGCATCCACCGACTGGCGAATCAACGCCGGCCCTTTATAGATAAAGCCGGAGTACAACTGCACCAGGCTGGCGCCAGCCGCGATCTTCTCGGCCGCGTGCTTGCCTTCGGTAATACCGCCCACCGCGATGATCGGCAAACGCCCGGCCAACTCGGCCGCCAGCACCTTGACGATATGGGTGCTCTTGTCACGCACTGGCGCGCCCGACAGGCCGCCCGCCTCGTCACCATGGGCCAGGCCTTCGACGCCCACGCGGCTGAGGGTGGTATTGGTTGCAATCACCGCGTCCATCCCTGAATCCACCAGGGCCTGGGCCACCAGTACGGTTTCTTCATCGCTCATGTCCGGCGCGATCTTGATGGCCAGGGGCACACGCTTGCCGTGACGCACGGCCAGGTCTTCCTGGCGCTGGCGCAAGGCTTCGAGCAGTTGCTTGAGGGAATCGCCAAATTGCAGGCTGCGCAGGCCCGGAGTGTTGGGCGAGCTGACGTTGACGGTGACATAGCTGGCGTGGGCGTAGACCTTGTCCAGGCATATCAGGTAGTCATCCACCGCACGTTCCACAGGGGTGTCAAAGTTCTTGCCGATGTTGATACCCAGGATGCCGGTGTATTTCGCCGCCTGAACCCGCGACAGCAGATGGTCGACGCCGAGGTTATTGAAGCCCATGCGATTAATAATCGCCTCCGCTTCCGGCAGGCGGAAAATGCGGGGCTTGGGGTTGCCCGGTTGCGGCCGTGGGGTCACGGTGCCGATTTCGACAAAGCCGAAACCCAACTGCGCAAACCCGTCGATGGCGGCGCCGTTCTTGTCCAGGCCGGCTGCCAGCCCGACCGGGTTGGGGAAGTCGAGCCCCATCACCGACACCGGCATTTTCGCCGGTGCCTTGCATACCAGGCCATTGAGCCCCAGGCGGCCACCAGCGCCGATCAGGTCCAGGGACAGATCGTGGGAGGTTTCCGGGGAAAGTTTGAACAACAGCTGGCGGGCCAGGTTATACATGGGCGGGCTAGACTCGGATGGCGGTAAAAGGTGGCGGTGATTATAGCCGCGGCGGTGGGTTGCATGCGAGGCATGACACTCGATCTCATTGACGCTGCGCCATCAAGGCCTCATAGCGCACCCAGATCCTCTCGGCGTAGCGCAGGCGTAATGCCTCACGCTGAGGGCCGGGGCCGGGCCCAACGTTGTAAGCGCCCACTGCCGTCCAGTTGTAGCCAAAACGCTGTATAAAATCGGCAAGAATCGAGGCGCCTACTTCCACCGACAGGCAAGGTTCGTTCAACAACCGCTCTTCGGTAATACCCTGCTTGAGCAAACGAGGCAGGTGAATGCTGTTTATCTGCATCAAGCCAATATCCCGTGTGCCGTTTCGGTTGCTGTAGTTCATTGCTTGCGCACGGTAACCCGACTCGACTGAGGCGATAGCCTGCAGTAACTCTGGCTCGAGATCGTAGCGGCTGGCCGCCTCTTCCCAGCAATAGGCCCATGCCGGGTTACAGCCCATCAGCACACTGAACAACAGGCCTCTGCCCCCGACCCTAACCTTTAACATTACTGGCCTGACCACAGACGGCGCACAGGTGCAGGACAGCCCTCGGTTGATCACCCACCCGTACCGGGCATGTAAAGCGATAGCCCTTGCCATAAATAGTCTTGATAAAGCCTTTGTCGGCCCTCAAGTGCTTGCGCAGGGAATAAATACAACGCGTAAGTGACTCATCGGCTACCTCGCCCCGAGGCCAGGCCAGTTCCAGCAAGCGGTCCTTGGTCATCAGTGCGCCACCGGAGGCCAGCAGCAACCTCAGCACCTGCCCCTCCTTGGGAGGCAGCTGTATATCCGCATCCGCGCCTATCAACCGACCATCGCCGTGCAAGGTCCAGCGAGCGAAGACCAGGGATGCCGCCGCTTCTTGCGTCACGACGGCCATACGCACCTCTGTATCGACTACTGACATTCAAATCCTTACTGTGTGAACCGGCTCACCTGCCATTGGCACGACTATAAAAACCGCCCCGCAGACTCGCGTTAGGAAAAAACCCATTCAATGGTTTTTTTTGGGCCGCTGCCGGTCAGACAAATCGCTTGCCCCCTTATCGCGACAGCCATTCCTGAAAGGTCTCCTGCAACTCGACCCCTAGCCGGTCCTCCAACTGCACCAACTCACCTAACGCCATCAATTGTCCATTGACCCGCACCTCCACACATCGTGTGACGCCTGGGTCCAAGGGCAGCACTTTTCCCGGCGCGAACGCGGCCAAACGCTTGCGGCTGATCAATTGCTCCTGCAGCAGTATTTCCAGGTGCATGGACAAATGCCTTTTCAGGGGGAAAACTCGCGCTCCGTCCGTAGGAACGCACGTTGCACACGCTCATATTGCGCGGCGGTCAACTGAGGTGGCCAGGCCTGCGGGTCGCCACCACCGGCATGCGCCTGCCCCGGCAAGGTTTCATTCAGCACCTGGGCCACATCCAGCTCGGCGAGCAGTTTCTCGATAACTTTCACTTGGGCAGGCGAGCCCTTGATCAACACACTGTTGGTATCCGGATAGGCTAGCAACGCAAGGCGGCCGTCGGCCAACTGGTCCCTCTGCGCCTGGGATAGCCGGGCCTGGATCATCGAGAGCATGCCTGGTACCCGGCCCCTGTTGGTACCCACGCCGTGAGGGTGATCTTCCACCGGGAAATTGGCCACTTGCACCACGCCAAATGCAGGCGGGCGCTCTGGCGCCTTGCGAGGGGGCCGATCCATCAGTTGCGTCAGCCGCAATATATGATCGACATAGCTGGGAGGCCCGGACACGTAGAACATGCGCGCCCCGTTTGCGCGCAGCGGATAACGCGGCTCATCCAGCCCTGCACGTCGCATGATGCCACGCAGCCTGTCGACACTAATATGTTGCAGCGCCACCGCCGAGCTTCTCGCTTCGTCGGCAGCGTAGACGTGCAACACTTGGCCATCGCTGTGCCAGATCAAGCCTTCGCGCGCGGCGAGCGTTTCAATGACCTGTTGCGGCGCCGCAAAATCGAACGCTCCGCTCACCTGCCTACTAGCCACGGCACGGCTGGTCACCACGGGCAGGCCCAATGACACAGACAACGCAGCAAAGAAAGCCGGCAGCCCCTCATCCTGTGCCTGGTACACCTCGCCACAGGCCGTGCGACTGCCCAGCAACAGCGCGGCGCACAGCAGCACGCTGTACAGCCAGCGGCAATTGAGGGTTGCGAGGAAATCAGCGTGCACCGTGGGAATGCCTGGCGGTCTGGCCTGAGGAAGCGGCCATACTGCGAGGCGCACGAGGTTCAATCATGATGGAAAGTTGACGGCCAGTTGCACCGGCCCACCCATGGCATGTGCCTTGCTATGCACTCTGTATCAGGCTCGCACCAACGGCGGTACGGGCCTACGGACAGAGGCGTCGTTTCCCTGCAATGGCCTGTAACGCCAGCCTGGGAAACGGCGCTTTTTTTTTCAGAAAAGGCAGGTATTGATGAACGATCCGCTGGCTTGGGTACACGGCAGCGATGCCCCGGAAAAGAGCAGCCTGGACCTTGGGTTCATGGCCCTGACCGATTGCGCCTCGTTGGTGGTCGCCGCCACCCAGGGCTTCGCCCAACCTTACGGCCTCACACTCAACCTCAAGCGCCAGGCGTCCTGGGCCAACCTGCGCGATAAGCTGGTCAGCGGTGAACTCGACGCCGCCCACAGTCTCTACGGGCTGATTTATGCCGTACACCTGGGCATCGGCGGCGTCGCCGCCAGCCCCATGGCAGTGCTGATGGGGCTGAACCAGAATGGCCAGGGCATCAACCTGTCCCACGGCCTGCAACAGCAAGGCGTGATCACTCCTGAGGCGTTGAAAGGCCATGTGCACCAAAGCCGGACAAAACTGACCTTCGCTCAGACGTTTCCCACCGGCACCCATGCCATGTGGTTGTACTACTGGCTGGCGAGCCAAGGCATTCATCCATTGCAGGATGTGAACAGTGTGGTGGTGCCGCCGCCGCAAATGGTGGCGCACCTGCAAGCCGGACGCATCGACGGACTTTGCGTGGGTGAACCCTGGTGCGCCAGCGCAGTGCAACAAAACCAGGGCTTTACCCTGGCGACTAGCCAGGCAATCTGGCCGGACCACCCGGAAAAAGTCCTGGGCTGCACCCAAGCCTTCGCTGACGCGTACCCCAATACCGCACGCGTACTGGTCATGGCGATCCTCGAGGCCAGTCGGTTTATCGAGCAGAGCCGTGAAAACCGCCGCTCTACCGCCCAGTTGCTCAGTGCCAGTGAATACCTCGACGCACCTGTGGGCTGCATCGAACCGCGCCTGCTGGGGCACTATGACGATGGCCTGGGCAACCACTGGCTGGATCCCCATGCACTGCGCTTTTTCGCCGACGGCGAGGTGAACCTGCCTTACCTCAGCGATGGCATGTGGTTCATGACCCAGTTCCGGCGCTGGGGCTTGCTGCGGGAAGACCCTGACTACCTGGGCGTTGCCCGGCAAGTTCAGCAATTGGCACTGTATCGCCAGGCTGCCGAGGCGCTGGGCATTACCGCAGGCGACTCGGACATGCGTCGCAGCCAGTTGCTCGATGGCAAGACCTGGGACGGCAGCGACCCCGCTGGCTACGCCCGCAGCTTCCACCTGCATGCCCTGGCCGATGATGCCAATCGCCAAGCGCTGCGCTGACAGGAGCCCGACGATGCTGCGAATCCTGTTGATCAACGACACCCCGCGCAAGGTCGGGCGCCTCAAGGCCGCATTGACCGAGGCCGGCTTCGAGGTGATCGATGAGTCCGGCTTGACCATCGACCTGCCCGCACGCGTCGAAACAGTGCGTCCTGATGTGATCCTGATCGATACCGAGTCACCCGGGCGCGATGTGATGGAGCAAGTGGTGCTGGTCAGCCGCGATCAGCCACGGCCCATCGTGATGTTCACCGACGAGCACGACCCGAATGTAATGCGCCAGGCCATCAAGTCCGGCGTCAGTGCCTATATCGTCGAAGGTATCCAGGCCCAGCGCCTGCAACCGATCCTCGATGTGGCAATGGCGCGCTTCGAGAGTGACCAGGCCCTGCGCGCCCAGCTTCATGCCCGCGACCAGCAACTGGCCGAACGCAAGCGCATCGAGTTGGCCAAGGGCCTGCTGATGAAGATGAAGAGCTGCAACGAGGAAGAGGCCTACACCCTGATGCGCCGCCAGGCCATGAGCCGTCAACAGAAACTGATCCAGGTGGCGGAGCAGATTATTGCCATGAGCGAGTTGCTCGGCTGATCTGGCTCAGCTCTTGCTAAAGAATTATCACAGGTAGCCAACGGCGGTTGCCCCTTCACGACAAAGACGTCGCCCACCCGGTTTGCCCTTGCGAACCCGGTGGCGGCGTTTTTTCGTTTCTAGACCCCCAACCGTTGAGGTGCGTGATGAAATCAAGCTTCTGGAAATCCGGGCACACCCCGACCCTGTTTGCCGCGTTCCTGTATTTCGACCTGAGCTTCATGGTCTGGTACCTGCTGGGCCCCCTGGCGGTGCAGATTGCCGCTGATTTGCACCTGACCACCCAACAGCGCGGCCTGGTGGTGGCCACCCCAATCCTGGCGGGCGCGGTACTGCGCTTCTTGATGGGGATGCTGGCCGACAAGCTGTCGCCCAAGACCGCCGGGCTGATTGGCCAGGTGATTGTGATCGTGGCGCTGTTCTGCGCCTGGAAACTGGGGATCCACAGCTACGAACAAGCGCTGCTGCTGGGCATGTTCCTGGGCATGGCCGGTGCGTCCTTCGCGGTCGCCCTGCCTTTGGCGTCACAGTGGTACCCCGCGGAGCACCAGGGCAAGGCGATGGGCATCGCCGGCGCCGGTAACTCCGGCACCGTGTTTGCGGCGTTGCTGGCGCCCGTGCTGGCGGCCGCCTTTGGTTGGAGCAATGTATTCGGCTTTGCGCTGATCCCACTGGTGCTGACCCTGATCGTATTCGCCTGGCTTGCGCGCAATGCGCCTGAACGGCCGAAAGCCAAATCCATGGCCGACTACTTCAAGGCCCTGGGCGACCGCGACAGCTGGTGGTTCATGTTTTTCTACAGCGTGACCTTCGGCGGGTTTATCGGCCTGGCCAGCGCCCTGCCCGGCTACTTCAACGACCAGTACGGCCTGAGCCCGGTGACCGCCGGCTATTACACCGCCGCCTGTGTGTTCGGCGGCAGCCTGATGCGCCCATTGGGTGGCGCCCTGGCAGACCGGTTCGGCGGGATCAAGACCCTGCTCGGCATGTACAGCGTGGCGGTGATCTGCATTGCGGCAGTGGGGTTCAACCTGCCCAGTTCCTACGCGGCACTGGCGCTTTTCGTCTGCACCATGCTCGGCCTGGGCGCTGGCAATGGGGCGGTATTCCAACTGGTGCCCCAGCGTTTTCGCAGTGAGATCGGCGTCATGACCGGCCTGATCGGCATGGCCGGTGGCATCGGTGGCTTCGCCCTTGCGGCGGGCATGGGCGCGATCAAGCAGAGTACTGGCAGCTATCAACTGGCCCTGTGGTTGTTCGCCAGCCTCGGTGTGTTGGCCTGGTTCGGCCTGCATGGGGTGAAACGGCGCTGGAGAACCACCTGGGGTTCGGCCGCCGTGACCGCCGCCCGCGTCTGATGAGCCTGCAACTGAGCGTCGCCCAGGCCAGTGCCATCGGCCCGCGCAGCGAGAACCAGGACGCGCTGCGGGTGGTCACGCCCATGGCGGAACTGGCCGCGAGCAAAGGCTACCTGTGCGCACTGGCCGACGGCGTCAGCCAGTGCGCCGACGGTGGCCTGGCCGCACGCTCGACCCTGCAGGCCCTGGCCCTGGACTACTACGCTACGCCACAGACCTGGGGCGTGGCCCAGGCGCTGGAGCGCTTGTTACTGGCGCAGAATCGCTGGTTGCAAGCCAACGGCGGCGGCCAACCGTTGCTCACCACCCTAAGCGCCCTGGTGTTTCGCGGCCAGCGTTTCACCCTGGCCCATGTCGGTGATTGCCGGGTGTATCGTTGGCTTGACGGAGAGTTGCAACGCATCAGTGAAGACCATGTGTGGGAACAGCCGGGCATGCAGCATGTACTCAAGCGCGCCCTCGGCCTGGATCAGCACTTGGTGCTGGACTTCCTCGATGGTCCATTGCGCGAGGGCGAGTGTTTCCTGCTACTCAGCGATGGGGTGTGGGCCACGCTGGGCGATCACAGCATCGGCGCGATCCTGCGCGAACAAAGCGACCTCGAGCTGGCCGTCAACACCCTGGTCAACGCCGCCCACCTGGCGGGTAGTCAAGACAACGCCAGCGCCTTGCTGGTGCGCATCGATCAACTCGGCGCGGCCACCCTCGGCGACGCCTTGGTGCAGTTGCAGCAATGGCCACTGCCGCCACCGCTGAAAGTCGGGCAAACCTTTGAAGGCTGGCAGGTGCAAAGCGTGCTGGCGCAGAGTCGGCAGTCGCTGCTGTACCGCGTGCACGACGCCCAGGGGCAACCCTGGCTGCTCAAGACCTTGCCGTTGCGTTGCGACGATACCGACGCCGCCCAGGCCTTGTTATCGGAGGAATGGTTTCTGCGCCGGGTCGCCGGCCGGGCCTTTCCCGAAGTGCATGCCGCCAGTGGCCGTCAGCATTTGTACTACGTGATGCGCGAATACGCCGGGCAAACCCTGGCCCAACTGTTCCAACAACAGGGCCCGCTGCCGTTGGCACAATGGCAGTCGATTGCCGAACGCTTGCTGCGCGCCGTGGGCCTGTTGCATCGCCGGCAGATCCTGCACCGCGACATCAAGCCAGAAAACCTGCTGCTGGGAGAAGATGGCGAACTGCGAGTGCTGGACTTCGGCCTGGCCTATTGCCCCGGGCTCTCCGAGGACCGTGCGCACCTGCTGCCCGGCACCCCGAGTTTCATCGCGCCCGAGGCGTTCGCTGGCGAGCAGCCTACGGCACAACAGGACTTATATAGCGTCGGCGTGACCTTGTATTACCTGCTGACTGGGCATTACCCCTACGGTGAAATCGAGGCCTTCCAACGGCCCAGGTTTTCCCAACCCGTCAGCGCCAGCCGTTATCGCCCCGACTTGCCGGAATGGTTGCCACACAGCCTGGAACGAGCGGTGACCGCTGTCTCGGCCCAACGTTATGAAACCGCCGAAGAATGGCTGTTGGTGCTGGAACAGGCCGATCGCCGCGAATTGAGCGTACGCCCACGCCCTTTGCTCGAACGCGAACCCTTGAAAGTCTGGCAGACCCTGGCGATGGCTTCGCTGCTACTCAATCTGGTGCTGCTGTACTGGCTGATGCACCACTAGCGGGCAGAATCCGCCAACTCTCCGTGTAAACGCCCACTAAACCTGGGCTATAGGGACTTGGCACAGCTGCTGCATTAACGTTCTCAACACCCCACATATAGCCGCTCCTTCAACGACGAAGGGCCGAGCTTCCCGATAGAACGGGACCAGGACAAAGGCGTCCTCGCTAGCTGACTAGCGGGGATGCCTTTTTTGTTTGCGCACGATTTGTCGAGCCATTGCGGAGAACGACATGAAAAAACTCAAACTGGTGATGATCGGCAACGGCATGGCCGGGGTTCGCACCCTTGAAGAACTGCTCAAGCTGAGCAACGAGCTGTACGACATCACCGTGTTCGGCGCCGAGCCTCACACCAACTACAACCGCATCCTGCTGTCGCCGGTACTGGCCGGTGAACAAACCTTCGAAGAGATCGTGCTCAACGACCTGGATTGGTACCTGGACAATAACGTCAAACTGCTGCTCAACCGCAAAGTGGTGCAGATCGACCGAGTCAAGCGCAAAGTCATCGCCGAAGACGGCACCGAGGCCGAATATGACCGCCTGCTGATCGCTACCGGGTCCACGCCGTTTATCCTGCCAATTCCCGGCAACAGCTTGCAGGGCGTGATTGGTTACCGCGACATTGCCGACACCCAGGCGATGATCGACACCGCCAAGACCCACAAGCATGCGGTGGTGATCGGCGGCGGCCTGCTCGGCCTGGAAGCGGCCAACGGCCTGATGCTGCGCGGCATGCACGTGACGGTGGTGCACATCGGTGAATGGCTGCTGGAGCGGCAACTGGACAAGACCAGCGGCCAGCTACTGCAAACCGAACTGGAAAGTCGCGGCCTGGTGTTCCGCCTGTGCGAGCAAACCCAGGCCCTGCACGATGCCGGCAATGGCCGCGTCGGCTCGGTGCAGTTCAAGAATGGCGACATCATCCCGGCCGACCTGGTGGTGATGGCTGCCGGCATCCGCCCCAATACCGAACTCGCGGAAAAGTCCGGCATCCCATGCAACCGTGGGATCCTGGTCAACGACACAATGCAAACCTACGACCCGCGTATCTATGCGATCGGTGAATGCGCCAGCCATCGCGGCATCGCCTATGGTCTGGTGGCACCCTTGTTCGAACAGGCCAAGGTCTGCGCCAACCACCTGGCCCAATTGGGCTTTGCCACTTACAAGGGCTCGGTGACCTCGACCAAGCTGAAAGTCACCGGCATCGACCTGTTCTCCGCCGGCGACTTCATGGGCGGCGAAGGCACCGAAACCATCACGCTCTCCGACCCGATTGGCGGCGTGTACAAGAAGCTGGTGATCAAGGACGACATCCTGGTCGGCGCCTGCCTGTACGGCGATACCGCCGATGGCGGTTGGTATTTCCGCCAGATTCGTGAGAACCACGCCATCGGTGAAATCCGCGATCATCTGATGTTCGGTGAAAATGCACTCGGCGATGTCGGCCACCAAGGCCAGGACAAAGCCATGAGCATGGCCGACAGCGCCGAAGTCTGCGGCTGCAACGGCGTGTGCAAGGGCACCATCGTCAAGGCGATCCAGGAACAAGGGCTGTTCAGTGTCGATGAGGTGAAAAAACACACCAAGGCCGCCAGTTCCTGCGGCTCCTGTGCCGGGCTGGTCGAGCAGATCCTGATCAACACCGTGGGCGGCGCCGCCGACGTCAAACCCAAAAGTGAAAAAGCCATCTGTGGCTGCAGCGACCTCAACCACGGGCAGATCCGCCAGGCCATCCGAGAGCAGCACCTGCTGACCATCGACAGCACCATGCGCTACCTGAACTGGCGCACCCCCAATGGCTGCGCCACCTGCCGCCCGGCCCTCAACTACTACCTGATCTCCACCTGGCCCGGCGAAGCCAAGGACGACCCGCAATCGCGGCTGATCAACGAACGGGCCCACGCCAATATTCAAAAAGACGGCACCTACTCTGTGGTCCCCCGGATGTGGGGCGGCGTGACCAATCCTTCGGAGCTGCGCCGCATCGCCGATGTGGCCGACAAGTACAACGTGCCGATGGTCAAGGTCACCGGCGGCCAGCGCATTGACTTGCTCGGTATCAAGAAGCAGGACTTGCCAGGGGTATGGAAGGACCTGGATATGCCGTCCGGGCATGCCTATGGCAAATCCATCCGCACCGTCAAAACCTGTGTGGGCAGCGAGTTCTGCCGGTTTGGCACGCAGAACTCGACGCAACTGGGCATCGAGCTGGAGCATGACCTGTTCAATATGTGGTCGCCCCACAAGGTCAAGTTGGCGGTCTCCGGGTGCCCACGCAACTGCTCGGAAGCGGGCATCAAGGACGTAGGCATTATCGGTGTCGACTCGGGCTGGGAGATGTACATCGGTGGCAACGGCGGGATCAAGACCGAAGTCGCGGAGTTCTTCGTCAAGGTGAAGACCGCAGAGGAAGTGCGCGAATACAACGGCGCATTCCTGCAGCTATACCGCGAAGAAGCCTTCTACCTGGAGCGCACCGTGCACTACCTGCAGCGGGTGGGCATGGAGCATATCAAGAAGGCTGTGCTGGAAGACCCGGCCCGCCGCCAGGCCCTCAATGAGCGTTTGCAGTTCTCGTTGTCATTCGAGCAGGACCCGTGGAAAGAACGCCTGGAACAGCCGCTGCTGAAAAAGGAATTCGACGTGATCCCCGTCAAACAACTGGAGGTCTCGCTATGAACTGGCTGGATATCTGCGCGCTCGATGAAATCAACGCCCTGGGCTCGCGCATCATCAGCGGGCCGAAAGGTGACATTGCGATTTTTCGCACCAGTGACGATGAAGTCTTTGCCCTCGACGACCGCTGCCCACACAAAGGCGGGCCGCTGTCCCAAGGCTTGATCTACGGCAAGCGGGTGGCCTGCCCGCTGCACAACTGGCAGATCGACCTGGCGACTGGCCAAGCCCAGGCCCCGGATATCGGCTGCGCCCACCATCATCAAGCCCGGGTCGAAAACGGCCGGGTGATGCTGGCTCTGCGGGACGCGGGTTGATGAACCGCCAGACCACCGCGTCCACCTGTTGTTATTGCGGGGTGGGCTGCGGCGTGCTGATCGAGCATGACGGCGAACAGATCGTGGGGGTGCAAGGCGACCCCAGCCATCCGGCCAACTTCGGCAAGTTGTGCAGCAAAGGCGCGAGCCTGCACCTGACCGGCGACTTGAGCGCCCGCGCTCTTTACCCGCAATTGCGCTTGGGCAAAGAACTGGCGCGCACCCGCACCGACTGGGACACTGCCCTGGACCACGCGGCCAACGTGTTCGCCGATACCATTGCCGAACACGGGCCCGACAGTGTGGCGTTCTATATTTCCGGGCAACTGTTGACCGAGGACTATTACAGCTTCAACAAGTTGGCCCGCGCATTGGTGGGCACCAATAATATCGACAGCAATTCTCGGCTGTGCATGTCTTCGGCGGTGGTCGGCTACAAGCGCAGCCTGGGCGCCGATGCGCCGCCGTGCAGCTATGAAGACCTGGAAAACAGCGACTGCGTGATGATCGTCGGCAGCAATATGGCCTACGCCCACCCGGTATTGTTCCGACGCCTGGAGCAAGCCAAGGCGCAACGCCCGCAGATGAAAGTGCTGGTGATTGACCCTCGGCGTACCGACACCTGCGACTTGGCCGACCTGCACTTGGCCATCTTGCCGGGAACGGATGTGGCGTTGTTCCACGGCATTTTGCATTTACTGCTGTGGGAAGACTGGGTCGACCGTGCGTTTATCCAGGCCCATACCGAAGGCCTGGCCGAACTCAAGCGCCTGGTGCATGACTACACGCCGCAGATGGTCACGCAGCTGTGCGGCATCAGCGTCGAACAGCTGCGCCTGTGCGCACAGTGGGTCGGCACCTCCAGCAGCTTTTTGTCGCTGTGGTGCATGGGGCTTAACCAATCCACCGCTGGCAGCGCCAAAAACAGCGCGTTGATCAACCTGCATCTAGCCACGGGGACCATTGGCCGGCCGGGCTGCGGGCCGTTTTCCCTGACCGGCCAACCGAACGCCATGGGCGGGCGCGAAACCGGCAGCCTGTCCAACTTGCTGCCGGGCCACCGCGAAGCGGCCAACCCTGAACACCGCGCTGAAGTAGCGGCCTATTGGGGCGTGGAACAACTGCCCGCGACTACGGGCCTTACCGCCATCGAACTGTTTGAACAGGTGCAGGCTGGCAAGATCAAGGCGTTGTGGATCGCCTGTACCAACCCAGCCCAATCGCTGCCCGACCAGAACGCGGTGCGTGCCGCCTTGGCCGCGTGCCCGTTCGTGGTGTTACAGGAAGCGTTTCGTACCACCGAAACCGCCGCCTATGCCGACCTGCTACTGCCCGCCGCCAGTTGGGGTGAAAAAGACGGCACGGTGACCAACTCCGAGCGGCGTATTTCCCACGTGCGCCGCGCCATCAACCCACCGGGTGAAGCACGCGCGGATTGGGCGATCACGGTGGATTTCGCACAGCGCCTGGAGCGTCGTCTGCGTCCGGGGTTGCCGAGCCTGTTCGCCTTTGAGCAAGCGGCGCAGCTGTTTGATGAATTCAAGCCACTGACCCAAGGCCGTGACCTGGATATGTCCGGCATCAGCCACTCCCTGCTCGACCGGCTCGGCCCGCAGCAGTGGCCCTTTCCCGAGGGTGCGCAAGCGGGTACGTCGCGCCTGTACACCGACGGCATTTTCCCTACTGACACGGGCCGGGCGCGATTTGTCGCCGAGCCTTACCGCGCCGCCAAGGAACAGCGCGATGCGCGATTCCCCCTGACCCTGATCACCGGTCGCCTGCGTGATCAATGGCACGGGATGAGCCGCACCGGCACGGCAGCGCAGCTGTTCGGGCACGTCAGTGAAGCATTGTTGAGCCTGCATCCGGATGAGCTACGCCGCCACCGCTTCAAAGAGGGTGACCTGGTCAGCCTGAAAAGCCGTCGCGGCAGCGTGATCGTCGCCGTCGGCAGCGATGACAGTGTGCGTCCCGGCCAAGCGTTTCTGCCCATGCACTGGGGCGACCGCTTTCTCAAGGGCGGCGTCAATACCCTCACTCAACCGGCGTTCGACCCTTTGTCCAAGCAGCCGGAGCTCAAGCACAGCGGTGTGCGCCTGGAAGCAGTGCAACTGCCGTGGCAGCTGTTTGCGCTGATCGAAGGCGATGTACAGCAGCACTTCGAAGCCTTGCGCCCACTGTGTGAAACCTTTGCCTACGTCAGCCTGAGCCTGGCTGGCCGTGAACGCCCCGCGCTGCTGGTGCGCGCCGCGCATACCGAGGCGCCCGACCTGCAACTCTTGACCCGTATCGACCAACTGCTGGGCCTCGACGACGGCCCGGTAATGGCCTATGACGACCCGCGCCGCTCAATCGGCAAGCGCGTAAAAATCGAGAAAGGTCGCATCACCGCCCTGCGCCTGGCCGGCGAAACCCTGGCCCGTCACTGGCTGCAAAGCCTGTGGCTGGAAGGCCGGGCCGACGAGCAACTGCGGCGCTGGTTGCTGGCGCCCTTGAGCGCGCCGCCGGGCGGTGCAACGGCCAGCAACAAGATTGTGTGCAACTGCAAGAACGTCAGCGAAAACGCCGTGTGCGCCGGTATCGGCAGCGGCCTGGACCTGGATGGCCTCAAACAGGCCCTGGGCTGCGGCACCCAATGCGGCTCCTGCGTGCCGGAAATCAAACGTCTTTTGGCCAGCAACCCGCAGCCAATCGCCATCAGTGTGTAAGGGGAACAACATGAGCGCAAAAGTGTGGCTGGTAGGCGCAGGACCGGGTGACCCGGAGTTGCTGACCCTGAAAGCGGTCCGGGCTCTGCAGGCAGCGGACGTCGTGCTGATTGATGATCTGGTCAACCCGGCAGTACTGGAACACTGCGCCAGCGCTCGGGTGATTACCGTTGGCAAGCGCGGGGGATGTCGCTCTACACCGCAGGATTTCATTCACCGCCTGATGTTGCGTTATGCACGCCAGGGCAAATGCGTAGTACGTCTTAAAGGCGGTGACCCGTGTATTTTTGGCCGCGGTGGCGAGGAGGCAACCTGGCTGCGCGAGCGTGGAGTCGATGTGGAATTGGTCAATGGCATCACCTCAGGGCTGGCCGGGGCGACCCAGTGTGACATCCCTTTGACCTTGCGCGGGGTGAGCCGTGGAGTGACCTTGGTCACCGCGCATACCCAGGATGACAGTAGCTTGAACTGGCGTGCGCTGGCGGAGGGTGGAACCACGCTGGTGGTATATATGGGCGTGGCGAAGCTGGAAGAAATCCGCGAACAGCTGCTCAACGGCGGCATGGCTGCGGATATGCCGGTGGCAATGATCGAAAACGCTTCATTGCCCCAGCAACGCGAATGCCGCAGCTCCCTGGCGGCCATGCATGAAGCTGCAAAAGCCTTTGCACTGAAGAGCCCGGCCATCCTGGTGATTGGCCAGGTTGCCGGCGCCGCACAGATGGCTAGCATCGCCGCTGCGGCAAGCGCCTGAGGCAAATCGCAGGCGAAAAAAAGCCCGGCCTGAGCCGGGCTTTTCTTTACTACTCAGTAATTACTGAGCGGTAGCTTCAACCGACGCTTCTACGCGACGGTTAACAGCGCGACCAGCTTCAGTTGCGTTGTCAGCAACTGGGCGGGATTCGCCGTAACCAACAGCAGTTACACGGCTAGGAGCAACGCCGTCTTTAACCAGGACTTGCTTAACAGCGTCAGCACGACGCTGGGACAGCTTCTGGTTGTAAGCGTCTGGACCTACGGAGTCAGTGTGACCAGCAACTTCTACGTTGGTAGCTGGGTACTGAGCCATGAAGTCGGCCAGGTTTTTAACGTCGCCGTAGCTGTTAGGCTTAACAACGGCCTTGTCGAAGTCGAACTTAACGTCCAGCTCAACACGAACAACCTGAGCAACCGGAGCTTCTGGCTCTGGAACTGGCTCTGGAGCTGGTGCTGGGGTAGGAGCTGGAGCAGCTGCGCCAGCGTTACCGCCGAAGTTCACGCCCAGGCCAACCAGTGCGGAGTAGTCCCACTTGCCGTTGTCCAGACCGTAGTCAGCTTCAACACCAGCACGAGCGTACAGGTTGTTGGTGAAGTAGTACTTCACGCCGGTACCGATGGTAGCGAAAGTGGTCTGGTCGCGACCGCTGTGGCCGTCAGCCTGAACGTTGGTACGGCTCTGGTGGCCGAAACCGCCTTCAACGTATGGACGCAGGCTATCAACGCCAGCCTGACCGAAGTGGTACTGAGCAACGAGGCTGCCAGTGTCACCTTTGATCTTCTGGTTGCCAGTGCCGTCGTTCGAACGGGTGTGGTTGGTCTTGTCGTACGACAGATTCAACGACAGATCGTCGGTCAGGAAGTAACCAATGCGAGCGCCTGGGTTGAAGCCGTCTTCGATGTGCTTAACGCTATCGTTGTACTGCTTCTTGTAGAACAGCTCGCCTTCAACTGCGCCTTGGCCTTGTGCCAGAACGCCGAAAGAAGTAGCGGCAATAAGAGAACCAATGGCCAAGCCCAAGGTGTTTTTCAGTTTCATCCGTTAAATCCCCATCTGGTGATTGTAAAGCAGTCCCACAAACCGGGGGACAACTCGGCGACAAGTCTAACAGAACTTGCCTACACGTAAGAGATATTTGCTACGCACTAAGTTTCAGTCTCGCCCGCAAATTTCTCACGTAATTTATCAAGAGCACGCTTGTACCGCATTTTTGTAGCACTCAAACCCATATGCATGATGTCAGCGATTTCCTGAAATTCCAGCTCTGCGACAAATCGAAGCACCAGAATTTCGCGGTCAATCGGGTTCACATGCACCAACCAGCGATCAAGTCCGCCCTTTTCCTCGGGTGCCGGCGCCTTCTCTTCAGACGCCTCCTCAAGGGGGTCCAGACTCAAAGCGTCCATCAAGCGACGCTTTCGCCGTTCCTTCCGATACTGCGTGATGCACTCGTTGTACGTGATGCTGTACAGCCAGGTCTTGAACTTCGATTTGCCCTCGAAGTTCTTCAGGCCGTATAGCACCTTGAGCATCACTTCCTGACAGACATCATCCGCGTCTCTATCGTTCCCCAAATACCTTGAACAAACGTTGAACAGAGTGCGTTGATACCTGCGCATCAATTCTTCGTACGCGCGTGTTACGTGAAACAGCTCCGTGTGCGAGCGCGCGACCAACTCCTCATCAGAGAGCTCACGGGGGTCATAGCGCGTGGACAGCGTTTGGGCTTTATTCAAAACAAGTCGTGCCGACAGTCAGGTCAATGTCCGCTGCAACCCGGTCACCCGGGTTTGCGGCGGCGTACATTAGCAGGATTTGCCGGATTAGCGGCTACTGACCTGCTGCTCCAGGAGAATCCGGTTCGACAGTGACACCAGTTCCCCGTCATCGGTCAGCACGGTCGTCTTGACTGTGCCGATCTCCTCGATTTGCCCTTCGACCTCGCCCACACGCACCTGTTGCCCAACTTGATACAGCTCACGCACATAGATTCCCGCAAGAATCTGACCGGCAATTTCCCGGCTTCCCAACCCCATGGCCAGCGCAACTGCCAGACCAACGGTAATCAAAACAATCACAATAACGTGGTTGAGCAGGTCAGTCTTGACCTCCAACTGGCTGATCGCGACGGAAATACTGATGATGATCACCAGCCCCTGTGCGATTCGCCCCAGGCCTGCCGCGTAGTCCAACCCCACGCCTTCGGCGGCCCCGCGCACCAGCCCGTTGGCCAGTTGCGCGAGTAAAACCCCCACCAGCAGCACCAGCGCGCCGCCGAAAACTTTCGGCAAATACAGTGCCAGCATGTCGAGCGTAGCTGAAACTCGCTCAAGTCCAAGGGACTGCGCTGCAGAAACCAGAAAAATAAGTAGAACAAACCAATAGACGATCTTGCCGATCAGGGTCGAAATCGGTACTTGCAACCCCGCGCGGCCGAGCAATTTGGTCAGGCCAGTTCCCGCCATCAGGCGATCGAGCCCCAGTTTGGCGAGCAATTTGGACAGCAGGGTATCGAGCAGCTTGGCCACGACAAAACCCAGCAATACCAGGACCAGGGCACCAAACAGGTTGGGAATGAAATTCGCCACCTTGGTCCACAATGCGGTCATCGCGGTGACCAGGCTCTGGGTCCAGAGATCAAGTTCCATATTCAATCAGCCTTATCAGCAGTGCTAGCAAGAGGTTTACGACGGGAAACCGGTGACACATGGGCCGAACCATTGTTCAGGGCCATCATCAACGCCGGCAACCAACGCCCGAGCAGACCGAACAGGTCACCCGCCCCTACCTGACGGTTGGCGGTTTTCAGTACGCGGCCCAGGCAGGCATCGTCATCACGGTTGGATGGCGAAGCATTGAGCATGTCACGCAAAGATTGTTCGAACGGATCGTGCATAGAGACCTCTCGCAAGTGATTTAAAAGACGAGGGTAAAATTCATCGGGTCACATCGGCCCTTTCTTACGTTCAGGTCATATTCAGGTCAAACCCAGCGCAATCGTCGAAACAGCCACCATTGCCCCAGTGCCACAGACACCATCAACAGGCACGCAATCATGAATCCATAAGGGCTGGCAGAGAACGGAATGCCGCCCACATTGATACCGAGCAAACCGGTAAGAAAACTCATCGGCAAGAAGATCCCGGTGATGATCCCGAAGCGGTACATGGTGCGGTTCATGCGCAGGCTCAAGCGCCGGTCTTCAGCCTCCAGCACAAGCCCCACGCGCTCTCTGGCCAATTCCAGCTCTTCCAGGTAACGGGTCAGGCTGTTGTGCAGTTCGTTCCAATAGTCGGCATCGTCGTCGCAGAACCACGCCAATTTGATTCGTGTCAGCTGGGCGAAAATATCCCGCTGTGGGGCCAGGAAGCGCTTGAGTCCGGCGGCTCTTCGACGGATCTGCAGAACGCTGCCGTGCTCCGGGGTATACCGTTCGTCGGCATCGAGTTTTTCTTCCTCGGAATCGACGATTTCAGACAAGCCAGCGACCAGATCCTGCACTTTGTTGGTCAGGTACTGAGCCATATAAAGGATGAGTTCAGACGCCGTCCTGGGGCCTTTGCCGTCTGCCAGTTGCACCAGCAACTCATCGGTAGCGCGCAAGGGGCGCAAACGCAGGGAAATCACTCGGTTGGCGGCGGCGAAGATGCGCACCGACACCATGTCTTCCGGCTCCGCGCCTGGGTTGAGATTGATCCCGCGCAGAAACAACAGCAATTCGGCGTCCGGCAGCGGCAACAGGCGTGGGCGGGTGTTTTCCTCCAGCAGCAAGTCACAGGCAAACTCGCTCAGGCCGCTGGATTTACGCAGCCAGGTCTGGGTTTGAGGATGGCTGCGATCCCAGTGCAGCCACAGGCTTTCCTGGGGCTGCAACTGCAAATCGTCGAGCTCAGTCCGGGCAATCGAACGCGCACCGCCTTTACCGTCCAGCACCAGGGCATGCACCAGCCCCCATTGCGCGTTTTCTTCTTCGAACATCCTCACCCCGATCGGTTGCGGCAGTTTATTCAGGCATTTTCAGCGGGCTGGGTGACACGATCACCCCGTTGTTATCGGCATAAATGTACTCACCGGGGCGGAACGTCACGCCTGCGAATGTTACCGGCACGTTCAGGTCGCCAAGGCCGCGCTTGTCGGTTTTTTTCGGATGAGAGGCCAGGGCCTGCACACCCAGGTCGGTCTGGGCGATGACGTCTACGTCACGGATGCACCCGTAAATCACCAGCCCTTCCCAACCATTTTTCGCGGCTTTCTCGGCAATCATGTCACCCAGCAACGCGCAGCGCAGCGAACCACCACCGTCTACCACCAGCACTTTACCAGCGCCCGGCAGGTCAGCCTGCGCCTTGACCAGCGAGTTATCCTCGAAGCATTTGAGGGTGACTATCTCGCCACCAAAGGAGTCTCGGCCACCGAAGTTGCTGAACATCGGCTCCACTACCTGCACCAGCTCCGGGTAGGCGTCACACAGGTCGGGGGTCACGTAATGGTTCATCGAGAAACTCCTGTCATCAAAGAAGAGGTCGAACATCCACGGTGTACATCAAGAAAACGCCCCGCGACAGGCATTCTTTAAGCGCCTGCGGGTGGGCGGCGGCCATGATCAAACCACGATCAGCGCAACGCAATACACGTTACGCGACTGAATATGACCAGAAGCGCGTGGCGCGTCATATCTTAGCCGCAACCATTCAAGAGTGAAACGCCCTTGGTAGAGCGTTTCGTCAAACCGCTGCGGACACCTCGGGCTGCGTACCCAACAAGGGTGTCAGCGGGTCGTTCAACCAACGCTCGACCAAAGGCCACACTTGGGCCTGGGCCGCTTTGCTGACCAGCATCTGCACATGGCCGAAATCCTCGCTGAAACCTTGCTGACGTCCCAGGCACAGGTACTGGCGATGCTCGCTGCCCACTTGCTCGAAGAGCTTGCGGCAGGCCCAGTCCGGGTCTTGCCGGTCGCCCGCTGCGCTCACCGCCAACAGCGGCACATCGACCTGCGCCAAGCCTTTCCACCAATCATGCTCGGCATCGCCAAACCGGCCGAACAGGCCGTTCCAACGCATCGCTTCGATCATGACGCCGGCCGGCTCGTCCTCGGGCCCACGCTTGAAGCGTGGGCCGGACAGATGGGCAAGGCGCTTGAGAATAAAGCGACCACTCCACTCCACCGGTGGAATTTTCAACGGCCAGTGGGTGCGACTGACCTGGCAGCCGAACAACGCCACCGAGGCCACCCCTGATGCATCCAAGTGCCGCCCACCCAAGGCCGCAGCCAGGGTAGTGGCACCGAGGGAATGCCCGATCCAGTGCGGAATCTGCCCGCTTTGCTCACACACAAACGCCCCCACGGCCGGCAAATCGTAGCGCGCGTAATCGGCGACACGGTTTCTGGCGTAGTCGTGATTGCGTTTGGACAAACCATGGCCGCGCATTTCCGGGATCCACACATCAAATCCGCGACGCGCCAGGTAAGCCCCCAGGCCGATACCTTTGGGCGAATACCAGAAACGCCGGTTGGAAAAACTGCCATGCAACAAAATAATCGGCGTGCCCCGGTTTTCCGGGACATCGGCCAGGCCCAAACGGGTAACCGCCAGCTCGACGGTGCCGTCCGGGCTGTTACCGGGTTTGAGCCGGTAGACGTCTTCACTCAGGTCGCCGCGACGTTCAGCACTGATCAGGGCGACAGGAAACAGATGGCTGCTGCTTTGCATAATGCTCTTGCACAAAAAAGGGCGGCGTCCGCAAGGATTCCCGCCCTGTACAGATAAGAATGCCGGTCACCCGCAACGAGTGACCGGCACTTTTGACCTTACGCCCTTAGGCGGACGCTTGGCCTTCAGCCAGGAAGAACCAGGTTTCCAGCACGGAATCGGGGTTCAGCGAGACGCTCTCGATCCCCTGCTCCATCAGCCATTTGGCCAGGTCAGGGTGGTCCGAAGGGCCTTGGCCGCAGATACCGATGTACTTGCCAGCCTTGTTACAAGCCTGGATGGCGTTGGCCAGCAGCTTCTTGACCGCTGGGTTACGCTCGTCGAACAGGTGGGCGATGATCCCCGAATCGCGGTCCAGGCCCAAGGTCAACTGGGTCAGGTCGTTGGAGCCGATGGAGAAACCGTCGAAGAACTCCAGGAACTCTTCAGCCAGGATGGCGTTCGACGGCAATTCGCACATCATGATCACGCGCAGGCCGTTCTCGCCGCGGGTCAGACCGTTTTCTGCCAGCAGGTCCACGACCTGGCTCGCTTCGCCCAGGGTGCGCACGAACGGCACCATGATCTCGACGTTGGTCAGGCCCATCTCGTTGCGCACACGCTTGAGCGCACGGCATTCGAGCTCGAAGCAGTCACGGAAGGCTTCGCTGATGTAACGCGAGGCGCCGCGGAAACCCAGCATCGGGTTTTCTTCTTCCGGCTCGTAGAGCTTGCCGCCGATCAGGTTCGCGTATTCATTGGACTTGAAGTCCGACAGGCGCACGATGACCTTTTTCGGGTAGAACGCCGCAGCCAGGGTGCTGATGCCTTCGACCAGTTTCTCGACGTAGAAACCTACCGGGTCGTTGTAGCCGGCGATGCGCTTGTCGACGCTTTCCTTGATGTCCAGCGGCAGCCCGTCATAGTTCAGCAGTGCCTTGGGGTGCACGCCGATCATGCGGTTGATGATGAATTCCAGGCGGGCCAGGCCCACACCGGCGTTCGGCAACTGCGCGAAATCAAAGGCGCGGTCCGGGTTGCCGACGTTCATCATGATCTTGAACGGCAGGTCGGGCATGGCATCGATGGAGTTTTGCTTGATATCGAAGCCCAGCTCACCTTCGAAGATAAAGCCGGTATCGCCTTCGGCGCAGGAAACGGTCACGCCCTGGCCATCCTTGAGCAGTTGGGTGGCGTTGCCGCAACCCACGACTGCCGGAATCCCCAGCTCACGGGCAATGATCGCCGCGTGGCAGGTACGCCCGCCACGGTTGGTGACAATGGCACTGGCGCGCTTCATCACCGGTTCCCAATCCGGGTCGGTCATGTCGGAAACCAGTACGTCACCCGGCTGGACCTTGTCCATCTCGGACACGTCCTTGATGATCCGCACCTTGCCTGCGCCAATGCGCTGGCCAATGGCACGGCCTTCTACCAGCACGGTGCCGGTTTCTTTGAGCAGGTAGCGCTCCATGACGTTGGCCGAAGTGCGGCTCTTCACGGTTTCCGGGCGAGCCTGCACGATGTACAGCTTGCCGTCGTCACCGTCCTTGGCCCACTCGATGTCCATCGGGCACTTGTAGTGCTTTTCGATGATCATCGCTTGTTTGGCCAACTCGCTGACTTCAGCGTCGGTCAGGCAGAAACGCGCGCGCTCGGCCTTGTCGACTTCAACGGTTTTGACCGAGCGACCGGCCTTGGCCTCATCGCCGTAGATCATTTTGATGGCCTTGCTGCCCAGGTTACGGCGCAGGATGGCCGGGCGGCCCGCTTCGAGGGTGCCCTTGTGTACGTAGAATTCGTCGGGGTTGACCGCGCCTTGTACGACGGTTTCGCCCAGGCCGTAGGCGCCGGTGATAAACACCACGTCACGGAAACCGGATTCGGTATCCAGGGTGAACATCACACCGGCAGTGCCGGTTTCCGAACGCACCATGCGCTGCACACCGGCAGACAGGGCCACCAGCTTGTGGTCGAAACCCTGGTGTACGCGATAGGAAATCGCACGGTCGTTAAAGAGGGAGGCAAACACTTCCTTGGCCGCGCGGATCACGTTTTCGACGCCGCGAATGTTGAGGAAGGTTTCCTGCTGGCCCGCAAAGGAGGCGTCCGGCAAGTCTTCGGCGGTGGCAGAGGAACGCACGGCAACAGCCATGTCCGGGTTACCGGCCGACAGAGTGGCGAAGGCGGTGCGAATTTCTTCGTTGAGCTTCTCGGGGAACTCGGCTTCCATGATCCACTGGCGGATCTGGGCGCCGGTCTTGGCCAGGGCGTTGACGTCATCGACGTCCAGGGCGTCCAGCGCGGCGTGGATCTGGGCGTTGAGGCCGCTCAGCTCGAGGAAGTCGCGGTAAGCCTGGGCCGTGGTGGCGAAACCACCGGGCACCGAGACACCAGCGCCTGCAAGATTACTGATCATCTCGCCGAGGGATGCGTTCTTGCCCCCCACATGCTCTACATCATGGACGCCGAGCTTATCGAGGGAAACTACGTACTCTACCAAGGTGATCTCTCCACTTTCTGTGTTGGAAAAGCTCAGGACGCGGGTTGCTCAGTAGGAGCTAACGCCAGCGCTTGTGGCCTGGACCTGGAAAATAAGTGAGAATGCGGCCCACTGCGGGACGGCAAAATCGCGCCTATCATATCCAAGATTCGCCATCAGCTTAAGGCCCAGGGCTCAAATGAAACGATCTGCTTTCTTTATTTCCGACGGCACCGGCATCACAGCCGAAACATTGGGCCAGAGCCTGCTCGCGCAGTTCGAAAACATTACCTTCGCCAAATTCACCCGGCCTTATATAGACAGCGTGGATAAAGCGCGGGCCATGGTACAACAAATCAATCTGGCGGCTGAAAAAGACGGTTTTCGCCCGATCATTTTCGACACCATCGTCAATCAAGACATTCGTGAGATTCTCGCAACGTCGAATGGTTTCATGATCGACATTTTCTCTACCTTCCTGGCGCCGCTGGAACAGGAGTTGAGTGAACATTCGTCCTATTCCGTCGGAAAGTCCCATTCCATCGGGCATAACTCCAACTATATGGAGCGTATCGAGGCGGTGAACTTCGCCCTCGACAACGACGACGGTGCCCGCACCCACTACTACGACAAGGCCGACCTGATACTGGTGGGCGTGTCGCGTTGCGGCAAGACCCCCACCTGCCTGTACATGGCCATGCAATTCGGTATTCGTGCGGCCAACTACCCGCTGACCGAAGACGACATGGAGCACCTGACCCTGCCCGCCGCCTTGCGCGCGCATTCACACAAGCTGTTCGGCCTGACCATCGACCCGGACCGGCTGACCGCCATCCGCAACGAACGCAAGCCCAACAGCCGCTACTCCAGCTATGCCCAGTGCGAATTTGAAGTGCGTGAAGTAGAAAATCTGTTTCGCCGGGAGAATATCGCGCACATCAATTCCACGCATTTTTCGGTGGAAGAGATTTCGGCGAAGATTCTGGTGGAGAAGGGTGTGGAGCGGCGCTTCAAGTGATCTGATCGTTCCCACGCTCTGCGTGGGAACACCGCCTGGGACGCTCCGCGTCCCGCAATAGCGACGCGGAGCGTCGCAAGATGGATTCCCACGCAGAGCGTGGGAACGAGCAATAACGCGGTCTCACAGATGAAACCGCCCGCCCCCCTGCCCCAACGCCGTCGCCAGCGCATCAAACCCCTCGCGCAATAACTGATCATCACCCGACGTGTTGCAGATACTCGCCCGAATAAACTGCGGCACCGCCGTCTGCCCCACGGCAAACGCCTCGGCGGTGGCGATCAGGTAATTATTCTGCTTGAGCTCTGCCTCGATTTCCGAGGCCCGCCAGGGCTCCGGTACTTCGATCCAGAAGTGCGGGCTATTGAGGTGGGTGCGATAGGCCAGGCCGGTCAATAAATCTTCGACCAGCGTCTTGCGACGGCTGATCTCGTTGATCTGCTGACGCAACAAATATTCCGCCGTGCCGTTTTCAATCCACTGGGTCGCCAGTTCCAGGGTCACAGGTGTGGCCATCCAGCAGGTCGAACGCAACGCCGCCGAAATGCGACTGACCAGCGCCGGCGGCGCATGCACGTAGCCCACCCGCAAACCGGCCGATACCGCCTTGCTCAGGCTGCTGATCAAGATCGTACGCTCAGGCGCGAAATAACTGAGGGGCGGCGGACGGTCCTCCACCAGCACACCGTGGGCTTCGTCCTCCAGAATCAGCAGGTTATGTTCGCGACACACCCTGGCCAAGGCTTCGCGGCGCGCCACCGACAACACAGCGGTGGTCGGATTCTGGATAGTCGGCGTGCAGTACAACGCCGAAATACGGTGATTGCGACAGACCTCATCCAGCGCCGTGGGCAGCACACCTTCCTCGTCCATCTCCAGGCCGATCAGCCGCACCCCCAACATGCGTGCGGCGGTAATCAGCCCTGGGTAAGTCAGTTGCTCGGTCACCACTGTATCGCCAGCACGCAGCAACGCCATCATGGCGCACAGCAAGCCGTGCTGGCCGCCGTTGACGCAGATGACCTGCTCGGGAATCGGATGAAACTCGCGCTGTACCAGCCATTGCGCGCCCGCTTCACGGTAACGCGGCAGGCCGGCGTCGGGGGTGTAGGCGCTGATGTCCTGGAGGAACTTGGCGTTGGTCGACAGGGTTTGGAAGCTCTGGGCGAGAAACACCGTCTCTTGCCCGGGAATGTGCATGTTGCGGCTCATGTCGAAGTACTGGCGCGGCTCCTCGCTGAAATTACGAAAGCCCTCATCACGCTGGCGCTCCATCCCACGCTTGCGCACGAAGGTGCCGTCACCTACCCGTGCAACCACCAGGCCCAGGCGTTCCAGTTCACCGTAAGCCCGGCTGATGGTGCCGATGGTCACGCCTAAATTGTCGGAAAGCACCCGATGGGGCGGCAGTTTTCGTCCCGGTTCAATCAAGCCTTCGAGGATGCCCCGTTCCATCACATCAGACAGGCGCTTGTACTTCACGCCCTGCCCGTTGGACAGGCCCTCACGCATAATTGACACCATGTCAATATTTGTTTTGACAGCCATCTTTCGCCCTAATAGTGTGCTTTTACGGGTTCAATCGCCGATAAACATAACTCATTACAAGTTCAATATAGAGTTCAATTTCGGCCCAGGGAAGCAATAAACGATGCCAATGTCCGCCGTTCTCGAAAACACTGCAAAAACAAAAACGCAAAAACAGTGGCTCGCCGGGCTGGTGACCAGCGTGATGTTCCTTATCGTGTGCCTGAGTTGGGGCACTACGTGGCTGGGCATCAAGATCGCCGTCGAGAGCGTGCCGCCGCTGACATCTGCCGGCCTGCGCTTTCTCATCGCGTTTCCGCTGTTCCTGTGTTTTGCCATGGTGCGCCGTGAGCCGATCCTGTTTCCCCGGGAAAGCCGCTGGTTCTTCGTATTCGTGACCCTGTCCTACTTCAGCGTTCCCTACTATTTGCTCAATTACGGCGAAATGCATGTGTCGTCGGGCCTCACGGCCCTGCTGTTCAGCTGCATGCCAGTGTTCATCCTGATCTTCTCCGCGCTGTTCCTGCGCGAGCGCATCTATTTCTCCCAGGTGGTCGGCATCGGCATTGGTTTCGGCAGCCTTTACATGATCATCAAGAGCCAGGGCCTGCATCTGGACCACGCCGAGTTCTTCGGGGTACTGGCCATTCTGAGCGCCGCGATCATGCACGCCTTGTGCTATGTCATTACCAAACAAAAAGGCAGCGCCATCAGCGTCATCACTTACAACACCCTGCCCATCGGCATTGCCGGGCTGATGCTGTTCCTGGCCGGCCTGTGGTTTGAAACACCGACGTTCGACGCCATTACCCTGCGCTCCTGGAGCGCGCTGTTCTACCTGGGGCTGGTGGCCTCGGTGGGCGGGTTCATTGTGTATTTCATGCTGCTCAAGCGCCTGAGCCCGATCATCCTGTCGTTCGTCTTCATCATCTTCCCGGTGTTCGCGGTCATCATCGGAGCCTGGTACGAAGGCGTGGAAATTTCCCGCGACCTGATGCTGTACTCGGCGATCCTGCTGGCCGGCTTTGCGATCACCAAATTGCCGATCGAAAAACTCATGGCCAAGAAAAAGTGACCCTCAACCAACGCGAGAGAAACATGGACGTCCTCCGCCCTACCGCCCTGGAACAGATCTACGCCCACGCCAGCCGCAGCTATCCCGAGGAGTGCTGTGGTTTCGTCTTCGCCGACGGCAGCGTGTACCTGGGCAGCAATATCCAGAATGAGCTGCACCGCAAGAACCCCGAGATGTACCCACGCAGCGCGGCCAATGGCTACACCTTTTCGGTGGCCGACACCCTGCTGATGAACAAGGCGTTTCGCAGTGACAACCCGGTGGTAGTGATTTACCACTCACACCCGGATGTGGGCGCCTATTTCAGTGACGAAGACCAGGACAAGGCACTGTTCCTGGGCGAGCCGATCTTCCCCGTCAGCTATTTGGTGGTGGATGTCCGCCAGGGCCAGGCCCTGGGCTCCAAGCTGTTTGCCTGGGATGGCAAGCATTTCTCCCTTCAACCTTTCAACGACCTGCACACGGAGTTGTCCATGAACGCTGTCTCTTTCCCCGACATTCTGGTTCGCGTGGCCAAGCTGCCGGAATCGACCCTTGAGGGCGCCGGATCGACATTGCGCGAAGTCATTGAAAATCTCTGCACCCATCACCCCCAATTGCGTCAGCACCTGTTCCATGAAAAGAACGACCAGCTCAAGGAACACTTCCTGTTTACCGCCGAGGAGGAGTTGATCGACGCCGATGAACCCCTGCCGCCGAAATCCCGGATCGAAGTGTTGCTCGCCACTTCAGGTGGCATGGACATCGATGCCCTGAGCAACGAAGAAGTGCAGCGCTATGTGCGCCACATCACCCTGCCGGGCGTCGGCCGCGAAGGCCAATTGAACCTGAAGAAAGGCAAGGTGCTGGTCATCGGTACCGGCGGCCTGGGCTCGCCCATCAGCCTGTACCTGGCGGCGGCCGGCATCGGCACCCTGGGGCTGGTGGACTTTGATGTGGTGGAAAGCAGCAACCTGCAACGCCAGATCGTGCATGGCAACAGCACCCTGGGCATGCCCAAGGTCGAGTCCGCCAAGCAGCGCCTGCTGGACCTCAATCCGCATATCCAGATCAACGCGTACAACACCGCGCTCAACAGCGACAACGCCCTGGCACTGGTGGGCGCCTATGACCTGGTGATCGACGGAACCGACAATTTCGACACCCGCTACCTGGTCAACGACGCCTGTGTGCAGTTGGGCAAACCTTTGGTGTACGGCGCTATCTACCGTTTCGACGGGCAGATCAGCGTGCTCAACTATAAAGGTGGGCCGTGCTATCGCTGCCTGTTCCCCAAGGCCCCACCCGCAGAGTTGGCACCCAATTGCAGCGCGGGCGGTGTGATCGGCGTGTTGCCGGGCGTGGTCGGTATGATCCAGGCCACCGAGGCGATCAAATTGCTGATCGGTATTGGCGAACCCCTGTCCGGCCGCTTGATGCGCTTCGACGCGCTGGCGATGAAGTTCAGCGAAATCCGCTTCAAGCGCCGCGCTGATTGCCCCTGCTGCTCGGACCTGCGCCATAGCGAAACCGTCGCGCCGGCCACCTGCGCCGATGCCGTACCGAGCCTGCCCTCCCTGGCCGCGGAACGCTACATCAAGCCCCAGGTGCTCAAGCAAGTGCTCGAACACCCCAGCAGCGCCGATGTATTGCTCGACGTGCGTGACGCCAGCGAACTGGAAGTGTGCAAATTACCGGGCGTGGTGCATATCCCGTTGGCAGAACTGGATGGGCAACTCGCCAGCCTGAGCCGCGACAACACCCACTACCTGATCTGCTACGCAGGCGCCCGTGCCGAGCAAGCCGCCAGCACCCTGTTGGCGGCCGGCTTTGCCAACACCAAAGTCCTCCAGGGTGGCATGAAACATTGGGTTCGCGACGTCGAACCTGACATGCCGTTGTACTGAAAGTGGGGACGTGCTGATGCTGCATAACTCCATTCTCGACGTCATCGGCCAAACGCCGATCGTGCGTCTGGCCCAGTTTTCCGAAGACCTCGGCATCGAGGTCTACGCCAAGCTGGAGTCCCTCAACCCCGGCGGCAGCCACAAGGCGCGCATCGCCCTGGGCATGATCCTGGATGCCGAGCGCCGCGGCGTGCTGATCCGTGATTCCGGGCAGACCATCATCGAACCCAGTGGCGGCAACACCGGCATTGGCCTGGCGATGGCCGGCAATGTGCTGGGCTACAAAGTAGTGCTGGTGATCCCTGACAACTACAGCCCGGAAAAACAGAAACTGCTGCGTCTGTATGGCGCCAGGGTAGTGCTGTCCGACAGTCGCCTGGGCAATAACTCCCACGGCGAAAAGTGCATGGAGCTGCAGTTGGAGAACCCCAACTACGTGATGCTCAACCAGCAACGCAATGGCGCCAACCCCCAAACCCACCGCGACACCACCGCCCCGGAAATCCTTCGCGCCTTCGGTGAACAGCGCGTGGACTACTTCGTCAGCGGCATTGGCACCGGGGGACACATCACCGGTATCGGCGAAACCCTCAAGGCCGCCTGGCCAGCGCTGCGGGTGATGGGTGTAGAACCGGAAGAGTGCGACCTGCTCAAAGACCAACACGCAGCGCACGGGATCCAGGGCCTGTCGATTGGCCTGATCCCCAGCATCCTCAACCTGGACGTGATCGACGGCATGCTCAAGGTGTCGCACGCCGATTGCCTGGACATGATCAAACGCATCATGCGCACCGATGCCATCAGCCTCGGGCTGTCTTCGGCCGCCAACATGGTTGCCATCGCCCAACTCGCCCCCGAACTGCCGCCTGAAACGGTGGTGTTGACCATGGTCTACGACAATGCCGACAGCTACCTGCCCAGTTTCGAATAACGGGGTTTCCAACCATTCAATGTACGGGGGTGTCTCCATGGGGGGCTTTATCGACATGCAACAGCTGCACGATGAGTTGCTCACCCACCTCATCACCACCCTGACGCCCAGACAGATGAAGCAGCTGGAGCCGCACCTGGCACCGTTGATCCAGACCGCCGCCCAGGCGGTGGCCGAGGACCTGATTGCCTATGCCTATCGCGACCCCGCGTCCCGTGGGCGCGGTGAGTTGATCCTGGAATCCTACGCCTCGTTCAAGGCCGTGCTGTTCTACCGCCTTGCGCACCTGGTGTGGCATTTCCAGGCCGCTGACCACGGCGATTTTTCGCGCATGGCCCTCAAACTGAGTAACCAGGGCAAGATTCTCTCCGGCGCCGAGATTCACCCGGCAGCGCGCATCGGCCGGCGCTTTGTGCTGGACCATGGCTACGGCACGGTCATCGGCGAGACCTGCGTGATCGGCAACGACTGCTATATCCTCTGCGGCGTGACCCTGGGTGCGCGCGGTATTGCCAACAACCCGGACGGCAAACGCCACCCGCGCCTGGGCAACAACGTCGAAGTCGGCGCCGGCGCCCGGGTGCTGGGCTATGTTTCGATCGGCGATAACGTGTTTATCAGCCCCTCCTGCGTGATTACCCAGGACGTGCCGGCAGGCACCAAGGTCAAGGTGGTCAACCAGATCCAACTGCAGAAAAACGATGAATCGGACCATAGCAACTACCTCGGCGCCTTTGCCCTGGATGAGCGCTTGCACGTGGTGGGCGAAGTGAGTGCCGGCCACAAGGTCACCGTGCTGGACGCCGACTTTCATCCGCTGCAAGGACTGATGCTCGAACCCACGGTGAAAGAGCGGCACCACCTGCAGTTTCGCCTGCGTCGCCTCGACAACGACGAGCAACTGCCACGCCTGCCGCTGAACCTGAAGGTGTGCGGGCCGGAATTTGAAATCACCCTGCTCTCTCCCCCTGGCTTGAGCGCACTGGTGCGCCACCTCTTGCAAGCCACCCCATTGATCGTCGGAGGTTGAACATGTCCGTGCATACCATGGAAACCCTGGCGCTGTTTGACAGCGCGCCCTACCAGAACGCCTTCAGCGCCCGGGTGATTGCCGTCAGCGAACAAGGTATCGCCCTGGAGCACACCCTGTTCTACCCCACCGGCGGCGGGCAACCAGGCGATACCGGCCACTTCACCCTGGCCGATGGCACACGGGTCGAGGTGACAGGCACCGTGCGCGATCCGGTGTTGCGCTCGATCATCTGGCATCAGGTAGACCATTGCCCCGAACAGTTGGCCGCTGGCGTCCAGGTCGACGCCGGGCTGGATTGGGAGCGGCGCTACCAGCACATGAAGATGCACACTTGCCTGCACTTGCTGTGCTCCCTCATCGACGCGCCCGTGACCGGTTGCAGCATCAGTGCGGATAAAGGCCGACTGGATTTCGACCTGCCGGAGATGACCCTGGACAAAGACGGCCTCACCCGTGACCTCAACGCCCTGATCGAGCAGGCCCACGCGGTGAAAACGCTGTCGATGCCTGCCACCGAGTACGCGACCCTGCTGCAGATCACCCGCACTCAGGCGGTTGCGCCGCCGGTGGTCTCCGGTTCGGTACGGGTGATTGAAATCCCCGGCATCGATATCCAGCCCTGCGGCGGTACCCATGTGCTCAATACCGAGGAAATCGGTCGGGTGTTCTGCGAGAAGATCGAGAAAAAGAGCAAGCACAACCGCCGGGTGATACTGCGGTTTGGACACGCTTGAGCCTGCGTCATTGCCTCTGTAGGAGCGAGCTTGCTCGCGAAAAACCCATAGGCGCCGCGCTTACTCAGGAAGCACGCGGCATCGTTGACGTTTTTCGCGAGCAAGCTCGCTCCTACAGTGACTGTGCTGTTTTTCAGATAGTGAGCAGGTCCATGAAACGGTTGACTGGAGTAGCCTCAAGCCGTGCCTGATCCTTGCACAACGCAAAGATTTCGGCGCTGCGTTGCGCGGTGAACCGCGTGGCCAGGTTGGCCTTGAACTTGTCTTCCAGCAGTGGAATGCCGTCCACCCGACGGCGGCGATGGCCAATCGGGTACTCCACCACCACCTGCTCGGTGCAGGTGCCATCCGTGAAAAACACCTGCACCGCGTTGGCAATCGAGCGCTTGTCGGCCTCCAGGTATTCGCGGCTGTAGCGCGGGTCTTCGATGACGACCATCTTGTCGCGCAGCTCATCGAGGATCGGGTGGGCGGCGTGGAAATCATCTTCATACTGCTCGGCCACCAGATTGCCGAACGCCAACGGCACGGCGGTCATGTATTGCAGGCAGTGGTCGCGATCAGCGGCGTTGGCCAATGGGCCGACCTTGGAAATAATGCGAATCGCCGACTCGTGGGTAGTGATCACGATGCGGTCGATTTCATGCAGGCGATGCTTGACCTGCGGGTGCAGGGCGACTGCCGCTTCACAGGCGGTTTGCGCGTGAAACTCGGCCGGAAAGCTGATCTTGAACAGCACGTTTTCCATCACATAGGTGCCGTAGGCTTGGGGCAGGCTGAAAGCTCGCTTGTCCTCGGGCTTGAGCGCCAGGTCCTTGTTGGTGTGGCTGAACAGCACGTCATAGAAGCCCCACTGCGGCGCACTCAACACGCCGGGGATGCCCATTTCGCCACGCAGGGCGATGTCTGCCAGGCGCACGCCGCGGCTCGACGCATCGCCCGCCGCCCAGGATTTGCGCGAGCCGGCATTCGGTGCATGACGATAGGTGCGTAGCGCCTGACCATCGACAAAAGCGTGGGACAACGCCGATAGCAACTGCTCGCGGTTGGCGCCCATCAGCTTGGCGGTGACCGCCGTGGTAGCGACTTTCACCAGCAACACATGGTCGAGGCCTACCCGGTTGAAGGAGTTTTCCAAGGCAATCACGCCTTGGATTTCGTGAGCCATGATCATCGCTTCCAGCACTGCACGCACGGTCAGCGGCGCGTCGCCATTGGCCAGGCGCTTTTGCGACAGGTGATCGGCCACGGCGAGGATGCCGCCAAGATTGTCTGAAGGGTGGCCCCATTCGGCGGCAAGCCAGGTGTCGTTGTAGTCGAGCCAGCGCACGATGCAACCGATATCCCAGGCGGCCTTGACCGGGTCCAGGCGAAACGAAGTGCCCGGCACCCGTGCACCGAACGGCACCACGGTACCCTCGACCATCGGCCCCAGGTGCTTGGTGCACTCGGGGAAGCGCAGGGCCAGCAGGCCACAGCCGAGGGTGTCCATCAGGCAGTTGCGGGCGGTATCCAGGGCGTCCTGGGAGTCAATGCGGTAGTTGAGGACGTAGTCGGCGATGCCCTGCAAAACCGGGTCGTAGTCGGGGCGGTTGTTCTGGTCGACGTTGGCGCTCATGGCAGTTCTCCTAAAAGGTGGGGTTGTTCCTCAAGGTCAAGGTTGATGTTGATCGTTCCCACGCTCCGCGTGGGAATGCATTCCGTGACGCTCTGCGTCACAGCAGGACGCAGAGCGTCCCAGGCGGCGTTCCCACGCGGAGCGTGGGAACGATCAAGCTAAAAGGCGTCGCCGGGGATGCGCACGTAGCCTTCCATCAACACCCGCGCACTGCGGCTCATAATGGCTTTTTTCACCACCCATTCACCGTCCACCTGGCTGGCCTCGGCCCCCACACGCAAGGTGCCGGACGGGTGCCCGAAGCGCACGGCATTGCGCTCTACGCCACCCGCCGCCAGGTTGACCAAGGTGCCGGAAATCGCCGCGGCGGTGCCAATCGCCACCGCCGCAGTGCCCATCATCGCGTGGTGCAGTTTGCCCATCGACAAGGCGCGCACCAGCAGGTCCACATCGCCGGCCTTGATCGCCTTGCCGCTGGAGGCCACGTAATCGGCTGGCTTGGCGACGAACGCCACCTTGGGCGTGTGCTGGCGCTGGGCGGCTTCGTCCAGGTGTTGGATCAGGCCCATGCGCAACGCGCCATACGCCCGCACGGTCTCGAACATCGCCAGGGCCTTGGGGTCGCTGTTGATCGCGCCTTGCAGCTCGGTACCGGTGTAGCCCAGGTCTTGGGCATTGATGAAAATCGTCGGAATACCGGCGTTGATCAACGTGGCCTTGAAGGTACCGACGCCGGGCACCTCCAGGTCGTCGACGAGGTTGCCGGTGGGGAACATCGAACCACCACCGCCCTCTTCTTCCGCCGCCGGGTCCATGAATTCCAACTGCACTTCGGCGGCCGGGAAGGTCACGCCGTCCAGTTCAAAGTCGCCGGTTTCCTGCACCGCGCCGTCAGTGATTGGCACGTGGGCGATGATGGTCTTGCCGATATTGGCCTGCCACACCCGCACCACGGCCACGCCGTTATGGGGTACGCGGGCCGCATCGACCAGGCCGGCACTGATGGCGAACGAACCCACCGCCGCCGACAGGTTGCCGCAGTTGCCGCTCCAATCGACAAATGGCTTGTCGATGGAGACCTGGCCAAACAGGTAATCCACGTCGTGATCGGCGCGGCTGCTTTTGGCCAGGATCACGGTCTTGCTGGTGCTCGAGGTGGCCCCACCCATGCCGTCGATCTGCTTGTCATAGGGGTCGGGGCTGCCGATCACCCGCAGCAACAAGGCGTCGCGTGCAGGGCCCGGCACCTGCGCCGCTGCGGGCAGGTCCTGGAGGCTGAAGAACACGCCCTTGCTGGTGCCGCCACGCATGTAGGTGGCGGGGATCTTGATTTGCGCTACGTGTGCCATGGTTATCCTCTTCAGGCGGTCGCCTTTGATTCCAGGAAGTCCTGGGCGAAACGTTGCAACACGCCACCGGCCTCGTAGATCGACACTTCTTCGGCGGTGTCCAGGCGGCAGGTCACTGGCACCTCGACACGTTCGCCATTCTTGCGGTTGATCACCAGGGTCAGTTGCGCACGCGGGGTGCGCTCGCCGACCACGTCATAGGTTTCACTGCCGTCGATTTGCAGGGTGTGGCGGTCGGTGCCCGGCAGGAACTGCAGGGGCAACACGCCCATGCCCACCAGGTTGGTGCGGTGGATACGCTCGAAGCCTTCGGCGGCAATGGCTTCCACACCGGCCAGGCGTACGCCCTTGGCCGCCCAGTCACGGGACGAGCCCTGGCCATAGTCGGCGCCCGCGATGATGATCAACGGCTGTTTGCGTTCCATGTAGGTTTCAATCGCTTCCCACATCCGCGTGACCTTGCCTTCCGGCTCGATACGCGCAAGAGAGCCCTGCTTGACCTTGCCGTTTTCCTGCACCATTTCGTTGAACAGTTTCGGGTTGGCGAAGGTGGCGCGCTGCGCCGTCAAATGGTCACCCCTGTGTGTCGCGTAGGAGTTGAAGTCGACCTCGGGCAAGCCCATTTTCGCCAGGTATTCACCGGCGGCGCTGTCCAGCATGATCGCGTTGGACGGCGACAGGTGGTCGGTGGTGATGTTGTCCGGCAGCACCGCCAGCGGGCGCATGCCTTTGAGCGGCCGTGCACCGGCCAGCGCGCCTTCCCAATATGGCGGGCGGCGGATATAGGTGCTTTGTGGGCGCCAGTCGTACAGCGGCGTGACCTTGGGCCCGGTGTCTTCGTGAATGGCGAACATCGGGATATACACCGCACGGAATTGCTCGGGTTTCACCGAAGCCTTGACCACCGCATCGATCTCTTCATCGCTCGGCCAGATGTCTTGCAGGCGGATTTCCTTGCCGTCGGCATCCAGGCCGAGCACGTCCTTCTCGATGTCGAAACGGATGGTACCGGCAATCGCATAGGCCACCACCAGCGGCGGCGACGCCAGGAAGGCTTGCTTGGCGTAAGGGTGAATGCGCCCGTCAAAGTTGCGGTTACCCGACAACACCGCGGTGGCGTACAGGTCGCGGTCGATGATCTCTTGCTGGATCACCGGGTCGAGCGCGCCCGACATGCCGTTGCAGGTGGTGCAGGCAAAGGCCACCACGCCAAAACCGAGTTTTTCCAGCTCATGGCCCAGGCCGGCTTCTTCCAGGTACATGGCCACGGTTTTCGAGCCCGGCGCCAAAGACGACTTGACCCACGGCTTGCGGGTCAGCCCCAGCTTGTTGGCGTTGCGTGCCAACAGGCCGGCGGCAATCACGTTGCGCGGGTTGCTGGTGTTGGTGCAACTGGTGATGGCAGCGATGATCACCGCGCCGTCGGGCATTTGCCCCGGCACGTCATCCCATTGGCCAGCGATGCCTTTTGACGCCAGGTCGCGGGTGGCCAGGCGGGCATGGGGGTTGCTCGGGCCGGCCATGTTGCGCACGACGCTGGAGAGGTCGAAGCTCAGACTGCGCTCGTACTGCGCGCCTTTCAGGTCGTCCGCCCACAGGCCAGTGTGACGTGCGTATTGCTCGACCAAGGCGACTTGTTCGTCTTCGCGGCCGGTGAGTTTGAGGTAAGCGATGGTTTGCGCGTCGATGTAGAACATCGCGGCGGTGGCGCCGTACTCCGGGGCCATGTTGGAGATGGTGGCACGGTCACCCAAAGTGAGTGCCGACGCCCCTTCGCCGAAGAACTCCAGCCAGGCGCCGACCACCTTCTGCTGGCGCAGGAATTCGGTGAGCGCCAGCACCATATCGGTGGCGGTGATGCCCGGTTGCAGCTTGCCGGTCAATTCCACGCCCACGCTTTCCGGCAGGCGCATCCACGACGCACGGCCGAGCATCACGCTTTCGGCTTCCAGGCCGCCAACGCCGATGGCGATCACCCCCAGGGCATCCACGTGGGGCGTATGGCTGTCGGTGCCCACGCACGTATCCGGGAAGGCCACACCGTCACGCACTTGAATCACCGGGGACATTTTCTCCAGATTGATCTGATGCATGATGCCGTTGCCCGGCGGGATCACATCGACGTTCTTGAAGGCCTTTTTGGTCCACTCGATAAAGTGGAAACGGTCTTCGTTGCGACGGTCTTCAATGGCGCGGTTTTTTTCGAAGGCTTGCGGGTCAAAACCACCGGCCTCGACGGCCAGGGAATGGTCGACGATCAGTTGGGTAGGCACCACCGGGTTGACCTGCGCCGGGTCGCCGCCTTGCTGGGCGATGGCATCGCGCAGGCCGGCAAGGTCGACCAGAGCGGTCTGGCCGAGGATGTCATGGCACACCACGCGGGCGGGGAACCACGGGAAGTCGAGGTCGCGCTTGCGCTCGATCAGTTGACTCAGGGACGCGTCGAGGGTGGCCGGGTCGCAACGGCGCACCAGGTTCTCGGCGAGCACACGCGAGGTGTAGGGCAACGTGGCGTAGGCGCCGGGGGTGATTGCCTCGACAGCCGCACGGGCGTCGAAGAAATCCAGGCGGCTGCCGGGGAGCGGTTTGCGAAATTCAGTGTTCATCGTCAGGACTCGGTCACGGTAAGTTCGAAAGGTGAACTGTCGACACTGGCTTTGTTTCCTGTGGGAGCTGGCTTGCCTGCGATGGCATCACTGTGGTGTGACAGGTACACCGAGGTGATGCCATCGCAGGCAAGCCAGCTCCCACACACAAGCACATGAGCCAGCGGGCACAGCCCATCCCATTCAGCGTCGTTCGATTGGCACGAACTTGCGCTGCTCAACGCCGGTGTACTCGGCGCTTGGACGGATGATGCGGTTGTTGGCGCGCTGCTCGAACACATGCGCAGCCCAGCCAGTCAGGCGCGAGCATACGAAGATCGGCGTGAACAGCTTGGTCGGGATGCCCATGAAGTGGTACGCCGAGGCATGGTAGAAATCGGCGTTAGGAAACAGCTTCTTCTGTTCCCACATGGTCTTGTCGATGGCTTCGGAGACCGGGAACAACACGGTGTCGCCCACTTCGTCAGCGAGTTTTTTCGACCAGCCCTTGATCACTTCATTGCGCGGATCGCTGTCTTTATAGATCGCGTGGCCAAAGCCCATGATCTTGTCTTTGCGCGCCAACATGCCAAGGGTGCCTTCAACCGCTTCCTGGGCCGAGGAGAAACGTTCGATCATTTCCATCGCCGCTTCGTTGGCACCGCCGTGCAGCGGGCCGCGCAGGGAGCCGATGGCAGCGGTGACGCAGGAATACAGGTCGGACAATGTCGATGCACACACCCGTGCGGTGAAGGTCGAAGCGTTGAATTCGTGTTCGGCGTAGAGGATCAGTGACACGTTCATCACTTTGACGTGCAGCTCGCTCGGTTTCTTGCCATGCAGCAGGTGCAGGAAGTGGCCACCGATGCTCGGCTCGTCGGTCACGCAGTCGATGCGCTGGCCGTCGTGGCTGAAGCGATACCAGTAGCACATGATCGCCGGGAACGCGGCGAGCAGGCGGTCGGTGACATCGCGCTGCACGCTGAAATCTTTCTCCGGCTCGATATTGCCCAGGAACGAGCACCCGGTGCGCATCACGTCCATCGGATGGGCGTCGGCGGGGATGCGTTCGAGCACTTCTTTCAGGGCCTGGGGCAGGTCACGCAGTTTGCTCAGCTTGTTGCTGTAGGCGGCCAGTTCGGCCTGGGTTGGCAATTCACCGTACAGCAGCAGGTAGGCGACTTCTTCAAACTGGGCGTCGGCGGCCAGTTCGCGTACGTCGTAGCCACGGTAGGTCAGGCCGGCGCCGGCCTGGCCCACGGTGGACAGTGCCGTCTGCCCGGCAACCTGGCCACGCAGGCCTGCACCACTCAATACTTTAGCTTCAGCCATGTTCGTTCTCCAATTTTGTAGTTGTTCAGGGAACCACAGGGTTTATTTTTTCGCGGCGAACAGCGCGTCGAGCTTCTGCTCGAAGGTGTGGTAGTCGATGCGATCGTAAAGCTCCATGCGCGTTTGCATGGTGTCGATCACATTCTGCTGCGTACCGTCGCGACGAATCGCGGTGTAGACATTCTCGGCCGCCTTGTTCATGGCACGGAAAGCCGAGAGCGGGTACAGCACAATGGAAACATCCGCAGATTTCAACTGTTCGGTGGTGTACAGCGGTGTGGCGCCGAACTCGGTGATGTTCGCCAGGATCGGCGCCTTCACGCGGGAGGCGAACAGCTTGTACATTTCCAGTTCAGTGATGGCTTCCGGGAACACCATGTCGGCACCGGCCTCGATGCATGCGGCGGCGCGCTCCAGCGCGGACTCCAGGCCCTCGACCGCCAGGGCGTCGGTGCGCGCCATGATCACGAAGCTGTCATCGGTGCGCGCATCCACGGCGGCCTTGATGCGGTCGACCATTTCCTGCTGGGACACGATTTCTTTGTTGGGGCGATGACCGCAGCGCTTGGCGCCCACCTGGTCTTCGATATGGATGGCGGCGGCACCGAACTTGATCATCGACTTGACGGTACGCGCCACGTTGAACGCCGAGGAGCCGAAACCGGTGTCCACGTCCACCAGCAGCGGCAGGTCGCACACGTCGGTAATGCGGCGCACGTCGGTGAGCACGTCATCCAGGCCGGTGATACCCAGGTCCGGCACGCCGAGGGAGCCGGCGGCTACACCGCCACCTGACAGATAAATCGCCTTGAAGCCGGCGCGCTTGGCCAACAGCGCATGGTTGGCGTTGATGGCGCCCACCACTTGCAAGGGCTGTTCACTGGCGACGGCGTCACGGAAACGCTGGCCGGGAGTGCTGTTGTTGTTGGAACTCATGACTCACCTCGTGATGAAGGCGCACCGTCCGGGAAGTGACGGGCAATGTTGCGTTTGGAGGCGCCGATATGCCGGCGCATCAACAGTTCGGCCAGTTCACCGTCGCGATCGGCAATCGCGTCCAGAATGCGGTGATGCTCGGCAAAGGCCTGGCGTGGACGATTGGGGGTGGCGGAGAACTGGATGCGGTACATGCGCACCAGTTGATACAGCTCGCCGCAGAGCATTTGGGTGAGGGTGCGGTTACCGGCACCTTGAATGATGCGGTAGTGAAAATCGAAGTCGCCTTCCTGCTGGTAATAGCCGACACCGGCCTGGAACGCCGCATCCCGTTCGTGGGTGTGCAACACCTGGCGCAGTTCCTCGATCTCTGCGTCAGTCATGCGCTCGGCGGCCAAGCGACAGGCCATGCCCTCCAGGGACTCGCGAATCTCATACAGTTCGACCAGCTCGGCGTGACTCAAAGACACCACGCGTGCGCCGACATGAGGCACCCGCACCAGCAGGCGCTGGCCTTCCAGGCGATGGATCGCTTCGCGCAGCGGGCCGCGACTGATGCCGTAGGTGCGCGCCAGCTCCGGCTCGGAAATCTTGCTGCCGGGGGCGATTTCGCCTTTGACGATGGCGGCCTGGATACGCCGGAAGACGTTCTCTGACATGGTCTGGGAATCGTCTGGTGCCACCGATGGTTTTTCCAGTTGCTCCAGCATATTGTCGACACCTTTAAAATCAATGCCGCAAAAACTAGCCAATAAGCCTCTCACAGTCAAAGAATAAATACACATTGTCGACAATCGTCTAATAACCCCCTCATTCGCTTGCCAAGGCATGGCCGCCTGCCAGCGCTGGCGCCAAAAAAGCATCATGTTAGAATGCCCGCCGCTTTTGCCTGACATCAAATGATGAAAGGGCGCACCCGAGATTGCGCAGCAATGCCAGTCCCCATGAAATGAACAGTGCACTGCCCTGCCTCAGGATTTATGAGACTCAAGCCTTACCTACTAGTGATGTGCCTGCTGTGCATACCGAGCCTTGGCGCTGGCGCCGAGAAGACCGTGTACGGCCTGAATGAATACGCCAAGCTTGCGGGTATCGACCTGGAAGTGGCGGCCAAACTCGACACCGGCGCCAAGACCGCCTCGTTGAGTGCCCGCGATATCAAGCGCTTCAAGCGCAATGGCGAATCCTGGGTACGCTTCTACCTGGCCATCGACACCGCCCATTCCCACCCCATCGAACTGCCCCTGGCGCGTGTCAGCAAGATCAAGCGCCGCGCCGGCGACTACGACCCCGATGAGGACAAGAACTACACCGCCCGCCCAGTGATTGCGCTGGATATCTGCATGGGCAGTGCTTTACGCAGCATCGAAGTGAACTTGACTGACCGCAGCGCATTCCAATACCCGCTGCTGATTGGCTCCGAAGCCTTGAAACGCTTTGATGCGCTGGTCGACCCCAGTCTTAAATATGCAGCAGGCAAACCCGCCTGCGCCGCCGACGCTTAATACCGCCGAGTAAACCGAATGCGCTCTCTGACCCTGCACCTGAAAATCCTGATCACCTTGCTGGTGGTGCTGGGCATTTCGGTCACCGCTTATCAGATCTTCGTGCTGGGAATTCCCGTCACCGAAGATGCCACCGACGACTTGTGGAACATCGACGCCAAGGTCGAGTTCGTCGCCAACCCGAAAGACCCGGTCAAGATCCAGATGTTCGTGCCGCCCTTGAGCCGCGACTTCGTCAGCCTCAATGAGAGCTTTATCTCGAACAACTACGGGGTGAGCGTCAACCGCATCGACGGCAACCGCAAGGTCACCTGGTCGGCGCGTCGGGCCAAGGGCAACCAGACCCTCTATTACCGCCTGGTGCTGACCAAGCGCTACAGCGGCGAAAAGGTCAAGATCAAAGGCCCGACCTTCCGCGACAGCATCGCCGTTGAAGGCCCCGAGAAGATCGCCGCCGAAGCCTTGCTGGCCCCGATCCGCCAGCACTCGGCCGACGTCGAGACCTTTATCAGTGAAGCCATCAAGCGCACCAACAACCTCAACGACGACAATGTGAAGTTGCTGCTGGCCGGCGACCCCTCGACACCGCACAAAGCCAAGATCGTCGAACTGCTGCTGTCCATCGCCCACGTGCCGGTAGAGAAAGTCCACACCATCCGCCTGGTGGCCGACCAGCCGCAAACCCCGGAACTATGGCTGCGCAGTTTCAACGGCAACGACTGGCTGTACTTCAACCCGGAGACTGGTGAACAGGGCCTGCCCGCCGACCGCCTGCTGTGGTGGACCGGCGATGAAAACCTGATCACCGTCGATGGCGGCAAGAAAGCCATGGTGACCTTCAGCCTGAACAACAGCGAGATGAACGCCATCCGCCTGGCCAAGCTGACGGACGAAAACACCGACGCCAACTTCCTCGAATACTCGCTGTACGGCCTGCCGCTGCAAACCCAGCAGACCTTCATGATCATGGTGATGATCCCGATAGGCGTGCTGGTAATCTTGATCCTGCGCAACCTGATCGGCCTGCAGACCCTGGGCACCTTCACCCCCGTACTGATCGCCCTGGCATTCCGCGAGACCCAGTTGGGCTTCGGGATTGTGCTGTTCACGATCATCACGGCACTGGGCCTGTCGCTCCGGTCGTACCTTGAACACCTTAAACTGCAGATGCTGCCGAGGCTGTCGGTGGTGCTGACCTTCGTGGTGGTGCTGATTGCCGCCATCAGCCTGTTCAGCCACAAATTGGGGCTGGAGCGCGGCTTGTCGGTGGCGCTGTTCCCGATGGTGATCCTGACCATGACCATCGAACGCCTCTCGATTACCTGGGAAGAACGCGGCGCCAACCATGCGCTGAAAGTGGCGATTGGCACGCTGTTCGCTGCGTCCCTGGCGCACCTGATCATGAGCGTGCCGGAGTTGGTCTACTTCGTGTTCACCTTCCCGGCGATCCTGTTGATCCTGGTGGGCTTCATGCTGGCCATGGGTCGCTACCGCGGCTATCGCCTCACCGAGCTGGTGCGTTTCAAGGCGTTCCTGAAGGCTGATTCTTGATGTTCGGCTTCTGGAAGACCTGGAAGGCCCTGGAAGCGCGGGGAATCATGGGCATTAACCGGCGTAATGCCGACTACGTGCTCAAGTACAACAAGCGCAGCCTGTACCCCATCGTGGATGACAAGATCATCACCAAGGAACGGGCCCTGGCGGCCGGCATCCATGTACCGGAAATGTACGGGGTGATCTCCACCGAGAAGGAAATCGACAAGCTCGACGAGATCATCGGCGGGCGCAGCGACTTCGTGATCAAGCCCGCCCAGGGCGCCGGCGGTGACGGCATCCTGGTGGTGGCCGACCGGTTTGAAGGGCGCTATCGCACGGTGTCCGGCAAAATCATCAGCCATGAGGAGATCGAGCACCAGATTTCCAGCATCCTCACCGGCCTGTATTCCCTCGGCGGCCACCGCGACCGCGCGTTGATCGAGTACCGCGTGGTGCCCGACCAGATCTTCAAAAGCATCAGCTATGAAGGCGTGCCGGACATCCGCATCATCGTGCTGATGGGCTACCCGGTGATGGCGATGCTGCGCTTGCCCACCCGCCAGTCCGGCGGCAAGGCCAACCTGCACCAGGGCGCGATCGGCGTGGGTGTAGACCTGGCCACCGGCCTGACCCTGCGCGGCACCTGGCTGAACAACATCATCACCAAGCACCCCGACACCACCAACGCGGTGGATGGCGTGCAACTGCCCAACTGGGACGGTTTCATGAAGCTCGCCGCCGGCTGCTATGAGCTGTGCGGGCTGGGTTATATCGGCGTGGACATGGTGCTGGACCAGGAAAAAGGCCCATTGATCCTTGAGCTGAACGCTCGGCCTGGGCTGAACATCCAGATTGCCAACGATTGCGGCCTGACTTTGCGCACCCATGCGGTGGAGGCACGGCTTGAAGAGCTCAAGGCAGCCGGGGTGACAGAAACCCCCGAGGAACGGGTGAAGTTCGTGCAGGAGATGTTCGGGCATATTCCGCCGGTTGAAGGCTAAGCAGCGCATCGCAGGCAAGCCCGGGCTCGATAGGTGGGAGCTGGTTTGCCTGCGATAGCTTTCTGACAAGCCAGTTGCCCCTCAGGCTATACCCTCTATCGAGCTATCACCGACATCCCCTCTAGGAGCAAGTCCTACAGAGGACTACAATCCCCTCCCCCCCGCCACTGGCTGATTCACCCTCGCATGTCGACCTGCTCCGTTTACCCCTTACCCTACCGGGCCAACCCCGCCGAGTACTTTGCGGCTATTCGCCATGCGCCTGGCGCGGTGCTGCTCGACAGCGGCCGCCCGGCTGCCGAGCGGGGGCGTTATGACCTGCTCAGCGCCTGGCCCGAAGCGACCTTGACGGTTGGGCCGGATGAACGCGGCAGCGATTTCCTGCAACGCCTGCGCGAGAACCTGGCGCAGTTGGGTGAGGCGGCCCTGCCTGCTGGCGTTGAATTGCCATTTGCCGGCGGTTTGATCGGTTACTTGAGCTATGACTTCGGCCGGCACTTGGAACAGGTCTCGCGCCTGGCCGTGGACGACCTGCATCTGCCGGATGCGCGCCTGGGGCTGTATGCCTGGGCACTGGTCAGCGATCACCTGGCGCACACCAGCCAACTGGTGTTTCACCCGGTGCTGGCCGATAGCGAGCGGCAACGTCTGATCGCCCTGTTCAGTCATGCAACAGGTGACACCCCCACCACCTTCAAGCTCCAGGGCACCATGGCGCCGGACCTCAGCGTGGATGCGTACCAGCAGGCCATCCTGCGTATCCAGGATTACATCCAGGCCGGCGACTGCTACCAGGTCAACTTTGCCCAACGCTTTCGTGCGCCGTGCATCGGCGATCCATGGGCAGCCTACTGCGCGCTGCGCGAAGCCTGCCCGACGCCGTTTTCCGGGTTCCAGAGTTTGCCCGATGACGGCGCGGTGCTGAGCCTGTCGCCGGAGCGCTTCGTGCGCATCAGCGAAGGCCAGGTCGAAACCCGCCCGATCAAGGGCACCCGCCCTCGCGGTTTGACACCGGAAGAGGACGCTGCCAACGCCGCTGAGCTGCTCGCCAGCCCCAAGGACCGCGCAGAAAACCTGATGATCGTTGACCTGCTGCGCAACGACCTCGGCCGCAGTTGCCGAATCGGCTCAGTGAAAGTGCCGGAGCTGTTCAGCCTGGAAAGTTACCCCAACGTGCACCACCTGGTGAGCAGTGTCACTGGCATATTGGCCGACGACAAAGACGCCCTCGACCTGATCGCCGGCAGCTTCCCTGGCGGCTCCATTACCGGCGCGCCAAAGATTCGCGCCATGCAGATCATCGATGAGCTGGAGCCCACCCGCCGCGGGTTGTATTGCGGCTCGCTGGTGTACCTGGACGTGCGCGGCGAAATGGACAGCTCCATCGCGATTCGCAGCTTGCTGGTCAAGGATGGGCAGGTGTGTTGCTGGGGTGGCGGCGGGATTGTGGCGGATTCGCAGTGGCAGGCGGAGTATCAGGAGTCGCTGACAAAGGTGCGTGTGTTGTTACAAACGTTGGAAAATCTGTAGGGCACAGCCCCTTCCTAGCGTTCGAGTAGAACGCCATGCGATAGAAAAAGCCTGAATCAGAACCGCTGTGGACGGGATAGACGCTTGCAGATAGCGTCCGGAGCGACCGTCCACCCGCCACCTGTGAAGGATCACATGAAGCGACTACCTCCTCGTCTGGAAATATTTCCGAGTTTGCCTATCCACGCAATCGCACCTATGATCTCCCAAAACGGGAGGTTGAAGCGATGCGGATAATCGCTCTATCTACCCTACGAATATTCTGGGAAAGCCATTCAGCTTATAGCGACGCCAGAACACCGCTGGTCGAGTTGTATCGGCACATGGAAAAGGCCAATTATCCAACACCGCAAGCACTCAAGGCCGAACTCAGAACAGCGAGCATTCTTAAGGGTGGCAGGGTCGTGTTCAACGTTGGCGGCAACAAGTATCGAGTGATCATGGCGATCGACTACCAGCGACAACTAGGGTTTATACGGTTCGTGGGGACCCACGCTCAGTACGACCAGATCAACGCGGAGACTGCGTGATGAACATCAAACCTATTCACTCCCAGGAAGACCTGACTGCGGCACTCGTACGAGTCGAGCAGGTATGGGGAGCACCACCCGGCTCGCCTGAAGGTGATGAGCTGGAAATCCTGGCAGTCCTCATCGAGAAGTACGAAGCCGAGCATTACCCCATGCCCCCTTCGGATCCGGTAGAGGCTATCAAGTTTCGCATGGAGCAATTGGGCATGACCGCCCGCGATCTGGAGCCGTTTATCGGCACCAGTGGGCGGGTGTCAGAGGTGCTGAACCACAAGCGCAAGCTGAGCCTGGCGATGATCAAGCGTCTGCATGAAGGCTTGCGTATTCCTTATGAGCGCTTGCTGGCCGAGGGTAAGGTGTGACGGCGCCGACGCCATCGCAGGCAAGCCCGACTCCCACAGTTGACCGCGTCGTTTGACGTTACATGGTCAAAGGTGGGAGCTGGCTTGCCTGCGATGGGGCAATCAGCCGCGCCGCATAATTTACAGGCTCAACTGCCGATTCGACGCCTTGATAAACTCTTTCTTCAGGTCTTCAAACGTATGCACCGCCGGGAACTGCGGGAATTCGCGAATCACATTGTCCGGCGCATGGAACAGAATCCCACGGTCAGCTTCACCCAGCATGCTGGTGTCGTTGTAGGAATCACCGGCAGCGATCACGCGGTAGTAGAGCGTCTTGAATGCCAGCACCGATTGGCGCTTGGGGTCTTTCTGGCGCAGTTGGTAGCTCACCACCCGATCGTTTTCATCGGTGATCAAGCGGTGGCAAAGCAAGGTCGGGAAACCCAGCTGACGCATCAGCGGCTGGGAGAACTCATAGAAGGTGTCGGACAGGATCACCACCTGGAAGCGCTCGCGCAGCCAATTGACGAACTCAATGGCGCCGTCCAGCGGTTTGAGCGTGGCGATAACGGCCTGAATATCGGCCAGCTTGAGCCCATGCTCGTCGAGGATGCGCAGGCGCTGTTGCATCAGCACGTCGTAGTCGGGGATGTCACGGGTGGTGGCCCGCAGGGACTCAATGCCGGTTTTCTCGGCAAAGGCGATCCAGATTTCCGGAACCAGTACCCCTTCCAGGTCAAGGCAGGCAATTTCCACACGACACTCCTGTTAGATATTGTTAGTTGAGCGAGCAAAAGGACTGCCGAACTCTAGCGACTCAAGCCCGCCGCCGCAACGCGGGACAGTTTTTGATACCATCGCCCTCCTAGAGAGCGCTCAGCGCCACTGACCTGTAGGAACCGTCCTGATGAACCAAGCCTTCGACGTCGTTGAACTCGCCACGACTTATGCCAACAAGTCTGCCCAGGACATTCTCAAGCTGGCGTTCAGCCAGTTCGGCGATGACTTGTGGATTTCCTTCAGCGGTGCCGAGGATGTGGTCCTTGTGGACATGGCCTGGAAGCTGAACAAGAACGTCAAGGTGTTCAGCCTCGACACCGGCCGCCTGCATCCGGAGACCTACCGGTTTATCGAGCAGGTGCGTGAGTTCTACAAGATCGACATCGAGCTGATCTCGCCAGACCCGAGCAAGCTGGAGCCCTTCGTCAAAGAGAAAGGCCTGTTCAGCTTCTATAAGGACGGCCATGGCGAATGCTGCGGCATCCGCAAGATCGAACCGCTGCGCCGCAAGCTTGCAGGTGTCAGCGCCTGGGCCACCGGCCAGCGCCGCGACCAGAGCCCCGGCACTCGTAGCCAGGTGGCGGCGCTGGAAATCGACACGGCGTTCTCCACACCGGAACGCACCCTGTACAAGTTCAACCCGCTGGCGCAGATGACCAGCGAAGAGGTCTGGGGCTACATCCGCATGCTGGAGTTGCCGTACAACAGCCTGCATGAGCGCGGTTTCATCAGCATCGGCTGCGAGCCCTGCACCCGGCCGGTACTGCCCCGCCAGCATGAGCGCGAAGGCCGCTGGTGGTGGGAAGAAGCCACGCAGAAGGAATGCGGGCTGCATGCGGGGAATATCATCAGCAAGGCTTGAGCCTCCGATGCCACCGCCTCTGTAGGAGCGAGCTTGCTCGCGAAAAACTCACGGACGCCGCGTTTATTCAGGAAGCCCGCGTTATCGTTGACGTTTTTCGCGAGCAAGCTCGCTCCTACATAACGCGATATTTGCTTTGGGGGGGTCGGGTAAACCTGTACACAACCTTGTAACCATAGGTGCCATTTTTGTGTGCAACTTAATGTACAACGCACCAAAACGTAACATCTCCCTGCGCCAATGGCGCTGCATATAAATAACCCTGCAATTAATGAAAAAATAAATACCTGTTCAAACGGTCAACTTATAGTGACCGTAATTCAGTAAGTTATTCGCGACCTATATAAAAACGAAATTAGCCAAGATTTTCATATATCGAGAATTGGCACGCATATGGCTTAGGCAGAAGTACGCTTTGTATACAATCAATACAAAACCTACATACACTTTGCCATCCGCCGCTTTGCTGCAGATGCGCTGGAGCCTGCCGGAATGCGTACAAGTCTCTCGAACACCCTCGCACTGGATCTGCCCTCCTCCACCCTGAATCCTGCAGCCACAGGCCCCGGCCCGCTGGTACTCAGCCCGCGCCTGCACAACAAGGACCTGGCGCCCACCAAGGTCGAAGGCCGACGCTGGGGGCGCTATAGCATCTTTGCGCTGTGGACCAATGACGTGCACAACATCGCCAACTATTCATTCGCCATTGGGCTCTATGCACTGGGCCTGGGCGGCTGGCAAATATTGCTGTCCCTGGGGATCGGCGCAGCACTGGTGTACTTCTTCATGAACTTGTCGGGCTACATGGGGCAGAAGACCGGTGTGCCGTTTCCGGTTATCAGCCGCATCAGTTTTGGCATTCATGGGGCGCAGATTCCGGCGTTGATTCGGGCGGTAATTGCGATTGCCTGGTTTGGGATCCAGACCTACCTGGCCTCGGTAGTTTTCCGCGTGCTGCTGACCGCCATTCATCCAGGCTTTGCCGATTATGACCACGACTCGATTCTCGGCCTGTCGACCCTGGGCTGGGCGTGTTTTGTGGCGATCTGGCTGGTGCAGTTGGTGATCCTCGCCTATGGCATGGAAATGGTACGTCGCTATGAAGGCTTCGCCGGGCCGGTGATACTGCTGACCGTGGCCGCACTGGCCGGCTGGATGTACTTCCAGGCGAACGGGCAGATCGCCTGGTCGATCCGCGAGCCCCTGAGTGGCGGCGAGATGTGGCGCAATATCTTTGCCGGCGGCGCGCTGTGGCTGGCCATCTACGGCACCCTGATCCTCAATTTCTGCGACTTCGCGCGTTCATCGCCGTGCCGCAAGACCATCCAGGTCGGGAACTTCTGGGGCCTGCCGGTCAATATCCTGGTGTTCGCCGCAATTACCGTGCTGCTGTGCGGCGGACAGTTCCAGCTCAATGGCCGCGTGATCGAAAGCCCGACCGAAATCATCGCGGCGATCCCCAACACCTTTTTTCTGGTGCTCGGCTGCCTCGCTTTCCTGATCGTCACCGTGGCGGTGAACATCATGGCCAACTTCGTCGCCCCGGCCTTTGTACTGAGCAACCTGGCGCCCAAGTACCTGAACTTCCGGCGCGCCGGGTTGATCAGCGCCTTCGTTGCCGTGCTGATCCTGCCGTGGAACCTCTATAACAGCCCACTGGTGATCGTGTATTTCCTCTCTGGCCTCGGCGCGCTGCTGGGGCCGTTGTACGGGGTGATCATGGTCGATTACTGGCTGATTCGTAGAAGCCAGGTGGATGTACCGCAGTTGTACAGCGAAGACCCCCAAGGCATTTATTACTACAGCCGCGGGGTGAATATGCGTGCGGTGGCCGCGTTCATTCCGGCGGCAGTGATCGCCATCCTGCTGGCGCTGTTGCCGGGGTTTGCCAGCGTCTCGCCGTTTTCCTGGTTGTTTGGCGCCGGCATTGCCGGGTTGCTGTACCTGCTGATTGCCAAGCGTCAACCGCACTACGCCGATGTCAGCGGCGAAAGCATTGCCGTCGATAACGTCAGTCATTAAACAAGGATTTTCCATGCGTATCCTCGTGGTCAACGTCAACACCACCGAATCCATCACCGACACCATTGCCCAGCAAGCACGGGCCGTGGCTTCACCGGGCACCGAGATTGTCGGGCTCACCCCGTACTTCGGCGCAGAATCGGTGGAAGGCAACTTTGAAAGTTATCTGGCAGCCATCGCCGTGATGGATCGGGTCATGGCCTACGACCAGCCCTTTGATGCGGTGATCCAGGCCGGTTATGGCGAGCATGGCCGTGAAGGGTTGCAGGAATTGCTCAACGTGCCGGTGGTGGATATCACCGAGGCGGCGGCCAGCACCGCGATGTTCCTGGGGCACGCCTACTCGGTGGTGACCACCCTGGACCGCACGGTGCCGCTGATTGAAGACCGGCTGAAACTCGCCGGCCTCTACCAGCGTTGCGCTTCGGTGCGTGCCAGCGGCATGGCGGTGCTGGAGCTGGAAGAAGACCCGGTGGGCGCCATGGAAGCCATCGTGCAGCAGGCGGAACTGGCCATTCGCGACGACAAGGCCGAGGTGATCTGCCTGGGCTGCGGCGGCATGGCCGGGCTGGACGAGCAGATTCGCCAGCGCACCGGGGTGCCGGTGGTGGACGGGGTAGCGGCGGCGGTGATGGTGGCCGAGTCGTTGGTGCGGTTGGGGTTGTCGACTTCGAAGGTCAGAACTTATGCGACACCGCGGCCGAAGAAGGTCATCGGCTGGCCGGGCAAGTTCGGGCGGTAGACCGATGCGCCTGCATCGCGGGTGAGCCCGGCTCCCACATTGGATTGCGATCACTGTGGGAGCCGGGCTTGCCCGCGATGGCCACGACTCGATGCAAGGCCATGCTCAGATAGCACTGAACCGTTGAGCCAGTTTCTGCTCGGCGAACTGCTCAATAATGAAATCCACAAACGCCCGCGTCTTGCCCGGCAGCAATTTATGCTCTGCGTAGTAGATGGAAATATTGCCGTCGTCCACATACCAATCGGGTAACACTCGCACCAACGCACCGCTGTCCAGGAACGGCACCGCCATCGGCATGCTCACCAGCGCGATGCCAAGGCCCTGCGCACTCGCGCAGCAAGCGGCTTCGGAGTCGCTCATGGTCATCGCCGGTTTCAGCACTAAAGGGCTGTGCTCGCGCTCACGATGGGTCAGTTGCCATGAACGCACCCGGCCTGTCTGCGGCGAGCGGATCAAGATGCCAAGGCAGTGCGACAGGTCATCGGGCGCCAGCACCAGCGAGCACCGCGCCAGGTAATCCGGCGACGCCACCAGCACCCGGTGCGCCGGGGTCAACTTGCGCGCCACCACGCCTTGGGGCAGCTCAAACCCGCCGCCAATGGCCGCATCGAAGCCTTGCCCGATCAGGTCGACCTGGCGGTTATCGAAATGCCAGTCCGGGCTGATATCCGGACAACGCCGCATAAATTCGCCCAGCAACGGCACCACGTACCGGTTCCCGAACACTGGCCCCATGCTGACCTTGAGCGTGCCCACCGGCCGCCCTTCGGCACTGGCCAGGTTGGCGACCGCATTCTGAATGGTGGTGAGGCTGCCGCTGACTTCCGCCAGGAACATCTTGCCGGCTTCGGTCAGCGCCAGACGCCGAGTGCTGCGCTGGAACAGTCGCACACCGAGGCGCGCCTCCAACTTGGCAACGCTTTTACCCACCGCCGCCGGGGTCAGGCTCAGGTGCCGAGCAGCCTCGGCAAAGCTGCCACCCTCGGCGCTGCGCACAAAGCATTCGATACTGCCAAAGCTTTCCATATCGCCAAACTCTAAACTTTTGGTTTACACAGACTATAGCAACCACGGGCTACCGAGCAGCGCGGGTGAGGTCGATACTCGCTCCATCAACTACCTCGGAGATCGACATGACCACACACAACCTCACCGGCAAAGTCGCCTTGATTCAAGGCGGTTCCCGCGGCATCGGCGCCGCCATCGTCAAGCGCCTCGCCGACCAGGGGGCAGCGGTTGCCTTTACCTACGTCAGCTCGGCCGCCAAGGCTGAAACACTGCAGAACGAGGTGATCAGCGCAGGGGGTCAGGCTCTGGCGATTCACGCCGACAGCGCCGATGCCACGGCGATTCGCGCTGCGGTCAACGCCACGGTCGAGGCGTTTGGACGCCTGGATATCCTGGTGAATAACGCCGGCGTGCTGGCCATCGCGCCGCTGGACGAATTCAAGCTGGAAGACTTCGACCAGACCTTGGCGATCAACGTACGCAGCGTGTTTATCGCCACCCAGGAAGCCGCCAAGCATATGGGCGAAGGTGGCCGCGTGATCAATATCGGCAGCACCAACGCCGAACGCATGCCCTTTGGCGGTGGCGGGCCCTACGCCATGAGCAAGGCGGCGCTGGTGGGGTTGACCAAGGGATTGGCGCGGGACCTGGGGCCACGGGGCATTACCATCAACAACGTGCAGCCTGGGCCGGTGGACACCGATATGAACCCGGCGAACAGTGATTTTGCCGAAAGTCTGATCGGGTTGATGGCGGTGGGACGGTATGGGCATGTGGAGGAGATTGCCAGTTTTGTGGCCTATCTGGCCGGGCCGGAAGCCGGCTATATCACGGGCGCCAGCCTGACCATCGATGGTGGTTTCAGCGCCTGATTTTTGCAGAACCGCAACCCAAATGTGGGAGCGGGCTTGCTCGCGAATACGGTGAGTCAGTTGATAAATCTACTGACTGACACCCTGCATTCGCGAGCAAGCCAGCTCCCACATTTTTGACCGCGCGGGGTCAGGCCATGGGGGGCAAGCCGTAGGCGGCCAAATCAAAGTCGGCGAGCTTGCGAATAATCTGGTCAGCATGCTGGTACTTGCTGTCAGCCATCGCCTCATCGGGCACCGCAATAGCGGTCATGTGCGCAGCCTTAGCGGCCGTCACGCCGAAAGGCGAATCTTCGAACACCAGACAATCCTCAGGCGCTACACCCAACCGGCGCGCGGCGGTGAGGAAGATATCCGGCGCGGGCTTGGCAGCGCCTACTTCCGGGTCGTCAGCGGTGACGATGGTGTCGAACAGGCCAAACCATTCACGGTGCAGGGTGGTCTTGTGGCCAAACGAGTTACGCGATGAACTGGTGCCCACCGCAATCGGAATATTGTGCGCCTTCAAATGCCGCACCAACGCCTCGGCGCCGGGCATGCCCTGGGCCTTGGGAAAGCGCTCGCTCATCAGCGGTTCGCGTATTTCCAGAAACTCGGCGGGCGTGATCGGCAGGTCCAGGGCCTTGACCACGTAATCGGCCAAATCCTGGGCACCCCGCCCGATGATGTGCTGCTTGATGCTCCAGTCGTAGGTACGACCATAGCGTTCGGCAATGATCTGCGTGACTTCGGTGTAGATGCCTTCGGTATCCAGCAACAACCCGTCCATATCGAAAATAACGGCTTTGATCGGGACAGCGGTACGCGGTGCATTCATCACAACACAACCTTGGGGCGAGGACTAAAAGGATTCAGCACAATAACGGCCCTCATTGCCGGCAAGCAACCTTCGTGGGCCTTCCGTTGATTCATACCACGCAACAGTTTTACCCGTCGGCGCTGACGGCGGCCGTCTAGGGTTTGAAAGGAAAACGTCATGACCCGTTGACGCGGATCTGAAAATACCGATTGCAAACCTTATAAAAGACTTATTAACCTCCCATGAATTCAATCCAATGGACGCGAAAAGCCGTCAAACAATTGCTTCGGTTGCATTCGTATCATCAGCAACAGGTACGCGATGCCGTGTCCGCTCTTGAACACATGCCCGATGCAATCAACGTCAAGGCGCTGGTTAACCATCCTCACAGCTATCGCTTGCGGGTAAGTCATTACCGGGTCCTTTTCGACTGGGACGGCAGCATCCAGGTCGTCAGCATCCAAGAGGTTAAAAAACGTGACGAGCGAACCTACTGCCGTACAGATCATCCACAATACGCAGGGCGAGCCAGCCTATGTGGTGATTCCCTATGAACACTATGTGGCGCAGCAAAACGATCCAAACCTGATACCCCATGCGGTAGTCAGCCGCCTGGTGGATGGCGCAACACCTATTCGCGCGTGGCGCGAGCATCTGAGCCTGACCCAGGAAGAAGTCGCCAAACGCCTGGGTATTTCACAATCGGCATTTGCCCAGCAGGAAGCGGTCAGCAAACCCCGCCGCACCACGCGAGAAAAGATAGCCAAAGCGTTCGGTATCAATGCCAGTCAACTGGAGCTATAACGGCGCGCTGCAAAAATTCACGTACCCCTTCACCTCACATCGAGCTCAAACATGCTCTACCGCCTAGCCGCCGACGGCCTCGTGCTGTTCCACCTGGCCTTTATCCTGTTCGTGCTGTTCGGCGGCCTGCTCACCCTGAAGTGGCCCAGGGTAATGTGGCTGCACCTGCCCGCCGTTGCCTGGGGCATCGCGGTAGAGGTGCTGCACCTGCCCTGCCCACTCACCCGTTGGGAAAACCTGTTTCGCCACTTGGCCGGGCAGGATGGTTATGGCGGTGGGTTTATCGAGCATTACATTCTGACGATGATCTACCCAGCCGGGCTGACTGCGAATACTCAATTAGTGCTGGGGGCCGTGGTGGTGGTGGTCAACCTCGCCGTGTATGCACGCCTGATCAAACGCAAGTAGGCAGGCAACCCAGGCCAACCAGGGTGGCCTCCACCGCCTGTTCCAGCGGTGTGTGGGGCTCATGGCCGAGCGTCGCGAGCAGGCGCTGGTTATCCAGGCGCAACGGTGTTTGCCACAGGTAGCGCATCTCCTGCATCTCACGCACGGTGACGACAAAAGGCGCCGCCCAGTTCAACAACCACCAGGGAAACGCGCCGACCCTGGGTTGCTGGCCCGTCCTGCGCAGCACCACACGCTGGATCGTCTTAGCCATCTGCGTACCGTCCGCATCCATGTACCCAGCCATATGAAAGCAGGCGAAGGCGCCAAGACTGGCACGACGCTCAATCAACTCAAGCATTGTACGCGCTACGTCCGGCAGATAAGCCCATTGATGGGCCACGCCGTAATCGCCTGGGTAGCGGATGGTGTGCACCGGTTTGCCGGGTTTGACCAAGCCTTGGGCAAACCAGTTATTGGCCACCCTGGCGCCGAAAAAATCCCCAGCGCGCAAAATCACCACCCGGGCGCCCTGAGTGGAAGCGGCTCGCAAGCGCTGCTCCATCTGCACACGGATCGCGCCCTTGCGAGTCAGCGGGTGCTGGGGTGAGTCTTCGTGCAGCACAGGGAATGCATCCGGCCCGAAGTTGTAGACCGTGCCGGGCAGCACGACTGTCGCGCCTTCGCAGATGGCCGCCGCAATGGAGTTGTCGATCATCGGCAACACCCACTCGGCCCATTTGCGATAACCCGGCGGATTGACGCCGTGCACGATTCCCGCGCAGCCCCGGGCGGCCGCGATCACGTCGTCGCGATTCAGGGCATCGCCTTTTAGCCACGTAAAAACAGGATTTTGGCTGCGAGCCTTGATCAGATCCCGAGTCAACGCCCGCACCTCCCAGCCCGCCGCGCTCAACTGCCGCGCCACTTCGCCACCAATGCCACCGGTTGCACCCAAAACCAGAACCTTGCTCATCACCCTCTCCCACTGTTGGTTGATGAGGGTATGTTGGATGCGGAACAGCTATAGAGGAATTGCCCAAGAGTATCGAGCCGCTATACATTTATGTATGGCTACGAATATCGGTTGGGAGCTTTACCGGTCATTTCTCGGTGTACTCAAGGAAGGATCGCTGTCGGGGGCCGCACGGCAGCTCGGCATCACCCAACCCACGGTAGGGCGGCACATCGCCGCGCTGGAAACGGCGCTGGGCGTCGTGTTGTTCACCCGCTCGCCCTCAGGCTTATTACCCACTACGGTCGCCCACACACTGCGGGCGCATGCAGAAACCATGGCGCGTACCGCCGCCGCCCTTGAACGCGCCGCCTCGTCCCAAGGCGATGAGGTGCGCGGCGTGGTACGAGTATCGGCCAGTGAAGTGGTGGGTGTGGAGGTACTGCCGCCGATCATCACGCAATTGCACCGGGAACACCCGCACCTGAAGGTGGAACTGGTGCTGACCAACCGCTTGAGCGACCTGCTGCAGCTGGAAGCCGACATTGCCGTGCGCATGGTGCGCCCCAGCCAGGAGCAGCTGCTGGCGCGGCGTATCGGCCTGATCGAAGTCGGCCTGCATGCCCGTGACGATTACCTGCAGCAACACGGCATCCCCCAACACATGCACGACCTGGCCGGCCACTCCGTCATCGGCTTTGATCAAGCCACTGCATTTATCCGCAGCCTGGCAATCAAGGGTTTTGAGCGCAACGCCTTCGCCATCAGTAGCGACAGCGACCTGGCGCAACTGGCAATGATCCGCGCCGGTGCCGGCATCGGTGGGTGCCAGGTACAACTGGCCCAGCGCGACCCACGTCTGCGCCGAGTGCTGCCTGACGGCTTCGCGTTTAAAATGGACACTTGGGTCAGCATGCACGAAGACCTGCGCAACAGCCCACGCTGCCGGGTGACATTCGATGCACTGGTGGCAGGTTTGCAGCGTTACGTACAGGCTTGAGACAGCTGCGCTGGTGAACAATCAGCGCACCTCAATCCGTTCGCGGTCGCCCCATGTCCGAAGCCTTCGAAGTTCCCAGCCCCCACGAAAAACACCTTGAACACACCACCGAGCATGCTCACGGCCGCGGCGATAGCTTTGCCAGTCGTATCGCCGTGATGACCGCGATCATGGCGACCGTCGGTGCCATGCTCAGCTATCAGGCCGGCTCCAGCGAAAGTGAAGCTGCGATGGACAAGAACAACGCCGCCATCATCAAGACCGAAGCCGCTAACCAGTGGAACTACTACCAGGCCAAATCCAGCCGCCAGAACCTGGCAGAACTGGCCAGCCATATTCCCGGCGTGGATGCGGCGCATTACCAGGCGGAGATCGAGCGCTACAAGCGCCAGAAGGAAGAAGTGCGTAAACAGGCCGAAACGCTTGAGGCCACTTCACGGGACTGGGACCACAAATCCGAGGAAGCGCTGCACCAGCACCATCGCTGGGCCCAGGCGATGACGGCGATTCAGATCGCGATTTCATTGGCGGCGATTACCCTGCTCACGCGCAAGGAATGGCTCAAACGCATGTCGTACACCGCCGGCGGGGTGGCGGTGATGTTGGGTGGCCTGGCGTGGCTGCATCTCTGACACGCCGAAGAATAAATGTGGGCGCTGTCGAGCCCCAACCAGGCTGCAATGGGATCACCGCGCAGTACCTGCCAGACTGCGACCCAGCCTCGCTGATTGATTTCAATCTGCCAACTGAGCGCTTAGAGTGTCGCCCCCCCGAGAATTGAATCTCGAGATTGAACCTATGGAGTTATGAGTGAAATACGTCAGTAAAGTCGTTGCAGCAGCCGTACTTAGTTTCACCCTGGCAGGTTGCACCGGCACCGCCATGAAAACCCAGCAATACGACGCCAGCCAATACACCGTCCTCGGCCACAGCGAAGCCAGCGCCACCGGCATCATGCTGCTGGGCGTCATCCCCATCGGCCAGAACAACCGCTTCGTACGCGCCCAGGATGCAGCCATCAAGGCCAAGGGCGGCGACGCGTTGATCAACACACAAGTGCAGGAAAAGTGGTTCTGGGCTTGGGTATTGAACGGTTACACCACCAAAATCTCCGGTGATGTGATCAAGCTGAAAACCGCGCAATAAAGTACGAAATTGCCAGGGCGCTGACCCCGGCAAGCGACGTATCATGGGCCTGACTTTCGAGGATGGCCCATGAACCTCAGCATCATTTACGCCCTCGCGGCCGCCGCCCTGTTCGGCGCCAGCACCCCGCTCGCCAAAAGTCTTGGCCTGGGCCTCTCGCCCATCCTGCTCGCCGGCCTGCTCTACCTCGGCAGCGGCATTGGCCTTGCCGGTGTGCGCTTGATCCGTGATCGCGGCTGGAAACCTACCGGGCTAACCCCATCGGAATGGCCCTGGCTACTTGGCGCCATCGCCTTCGGCGGCCTCCTCGGCCCCGTTGCACTGATGTTCGGCCTGACCCGCACCACCAGCGCCAGCGCCTCCCTGATGCTCAACCTTGAATCGGTACTGACCGCCGTGATCGCCTGGGTCGTGTTCCGCGAAAACGCCGACCGACGCATCGTCCTCGGCATGCTTGCCATTGTGTTGGGCGGCGTGGTGTTGTCGTGGTCCGGTGCTGACAGCAGCCATCAGGACTGGACCGGACCGCTCGCCGTTGCGCTGGCGTGTTTGTGCTGGGGCATTGATAACAACCTGACGCGCAAGGTGTCGGCGTCTGACGCGCTCTTTATCGCTGGCGCCAAGGGTTTGATTGCGGGGTTGGTGAATTGCAGCCTGGCGCTTTACCTGGGGGCGCAGATTCCGGGCATGGCGCAACTGGCGCCGATTCTACTGGTAGGTTTCCTCGGCTATGGCATCAGCCTGGTGATGTTCGTGCTGGCCCTCCGCGGGCTGGGCAGCGCGCGTACCGGCGCTTACTTCTCCACGGCACCCTTTCTCGGTGCTGCAGTGGCGTTACTGGTGTTTGGCGAGTCGGTGACCGTCGCCTTCTGGATTGCCTCGGCGCTGATGGCCGTGGGCGTGTGCCTGCACCTGACGGAGCGGCATGCCCATGAGCATGTGCATGAGGCAACGCAACATGGGCACTGGCATGTGCATGATGAGCATCATCAACATGAGCATGGGTTTGAGTGGGACTCGAAGGTGCCTCATAGCCATGAGCATGCGCATGGAGTGATGAGGCATAGCCATGCGCACTTTCCGGATGTGCATCATCGGCATAGGCATTGAGGGCGGGCTTAGGCATAGGGTGTGGGTGGCTTTCGGCAACGTCCTACACGTCACTCAGAAGCGATGGGCTGCCGTTTTAAAATCGCCACACCTATAGTCTGACGGTCGCTCACATAGCGAACGGGTTTGGCGACCCGATGATAAATCGATAGATGCCTCTCGGGATTTGCGGGATGCTTCTGCGCGCAATAAGCTGCTCGACGGTAGCTGTGCGCGGGAGACCTTCGGGTCTGCCGGTTTTTCCGATTGTCCCGGTTCGCCAACCTGCGTACAGCTGCCACCCTTTTGTTTGGCGACAAATGTGTGGTTGCTCTCCTTTGACAACCGGAGTTCAACATATGAACCAATACATCGCCCTTACCAGCAACGACAGCGCCACCCCTGCCCTATTTGTCGACACCACCGTGCCGCTGGGAATACTCCTCGATGCTGCGACCTATCGGCTTCGTGCTGTTACTCAAGTCCTTGAGAATCTTGCGCTACGTAGTGAGATCAGCAGTGATGCGGTGGTGCTGAGTGACTTGGCATTGCTCTGCTCCATTCCGCTGCGGGACGGATGCGATTTACTTGATGTCATGGGGCGACGGATAGACGTGTCCTGCGCATGATTTAAGAGCAGTAGGTTTTCAACTTAAAAATTACGAAACCCCAGGTTTCTTTCGAAACCTGGGGTTTCGTTTGCTTCGAATGTGGTGAAATGAAAATTAAATAAATCTGTCCCCTTTTTCCACTGCTCAATTCCGCTGCGGGACGGGTGCGATTTGCTCGATGTGATTGGACGAGGGATGGATGTGCCGAGCGCGTGACCTAAGAAATCTACGTTCTCAAACTTAAAAACTACAATCCCTCTGGTTCCCTCTCAAACCAGAGGGATTGTTTGCTTCGAATTTGGTAGTGAAGAGAAATCAAATAAATCCGTCACCTTTTTCCTTTCGCCGATCGAAGGTACGCGGCGCCTATCGAGTCACGAAAAAACCCGGCGCTTGATGCGCAAGGCTCGACTGGTGGCACCTGTGTGGGATGCCTTGCGGAAGGGCGATGCGTTGACACCACGGCGAAAAGCGGAAACCGTGGAAATTATTGAGCGGGACAACAAGACCGTACGCCGGCACACGCTGCACTTCGTATCCTTGAACACCAAAAGCGGGATCCCACACGCCAACGACTTCGTCGTGCGTGATCGTTTTTTCAAAGCTCACTTACTCGCAGCCGGGGTCTGCTATCGAGGTCCTGGGCAGTGCCGGCACACATATGCCAGCCAGTTACTTACGACGGGCATAGCCTCTATCGACTGGATCGCCGAGCAGATGGGTCACACCAACGGCAACATGATTCGCCGGCATTACGGGACATGGATCAACGAAGACGGGCCAGACGTAGTAGGAATGCTGCAGCTGGCTCCGAAAATCTAAAAGGTTAATCTGCCGCCGATCCAGTCCGAGTCTTCTTTCCATCATGCTGGTGTCAAAATCTTCAAAACACCTGTACTGTTGAAAGGCACTTAGCCATCACACATAATAGAAAAGCGAGGTTTGTCTGCTGCGCAATAGAATAAACAGCGGAAAATTTCCACCATACTAAAGGGAGTAGGTATGCACTTAGTAGTAAGAAGTCACTTAGCAGATTTTGCCAATAAGTTTTTCGTAAGCGACATCCAGTCCAAACAATTTGAAGCATTCTTGAACTACGTGATATTTAGGTCACACTCCGCAGACACAATTGACCCTGCATCACTTGTATACGATGGCGATGATCCGGGTGTGGATGGAGTTATGGTATTTATTGACGACAGCTACGTATCGTCAGTAGACGAAGTCGAAAACGCAATGGCTGGTAAACGACGCGACGCTGACGTAACTATAGTATTCACTCAAGCAAAAACCTCAGAGAGTTGGTCCAAAGCTGAGATAAACGTATTTCAGTCTGCCATTTCAGACTTTTTATCTGAGGAGGTTGCATATCCTCATAGCGACTACATGACCAATGCCAAAGAAGTATTTCAAGCCGTACTGAAACACCTAGGAAAAATCAAAGGTGGAAAACCGGAAGTTCAGGCTTGTTTCGGCACCACCGCAAGAGCGTCAAACGACCGCGAAATATTGGCGGCAAGGAAAGCGCTAGCAACATCGCTAACGAGCACTGGCTATTTCACAAAGGTCGATGTAACACTAATCGATAGAGACAGCATTATAGATTTATGGACCGCAGCAGAGGGCCAAGTAGAAGCCACTCTTAAAATCATTGGCAATGCGCCTTTCCCACGTACTTCCGATATAGAGGAAGGCTACGTAGTAACGGTCAGAGCTCAAGATTTTATCAAGGAAATTTTGACGGACAAGAATGGCAAGCTGCGTCAAAGAATTTTTGAAGAGAACGTAAGGGACTTTATAGGAACCAATGGTGACGTCAATAAAGAGATGACCGAGACCCTTCTTGACCCAATAAAGCAAAAACGCTTCGGCATTCTCAACAACGGCATTACGATGATTTCACCCGATGTCCGACTCGGAGCTCTGGAGATTTTTGTAAGAGATTTCCAAATCGTGAACGGCTGTCAAACGTCTAACATCCTTTTCGAAAACAGAAATGTCGTATCAGAAGATGTAACGATAATGTTGAAACTTATCGAAACTTCAGATCCGGCAGTTGTAGACGACATTGTTAGATCCACTAATAGACAAGCAAAGGTTGATGAAGACGAATTTCTAGCAACCCTTGACGCAGTTAAAGCATTAGAGCGTTACTTCGATGCTCGTGGAACCGATGATGAACGCCAACTCTACTTCGAACGCAGAAAAAACCAATTTCTAGCGAAAGAGGATGTTAAGGCAATACGGCTTTTCGACATTAGAGAAATTGCTCGGTGTGTTGCTGCAATGTTTCTGGACAAACCGGACATTGCGAGCCGTTACCCCAACAAACTCACCGGAGAACTTCGCACGCTTGTATTTGATAAAAGCTACGCCGAAGAGCCTTATTACACGGCCGCATTTACCTCATACAGACTTAAGCTACTACTTGGCAACGGAAAAATAGACAAAAGCTATTCAAAGTGTCGCTGGCACATTATGATGGCATTGAAATATTTTGTATGCGGCGAAAAAAGCATGCAGCTTAACTCAAATAAAATCAAAGCGGAGTGTGCAAAAATTGAAGCTTTCCTTAGTGCTAGTGACGACGCCACAGTAAAGATCATTAAAGATCTATGCGCTGCGATCATTGATATTGATGTGAGCAGAGACAAGCTCAGAGGAAGCGTTTTAGCTGCCGAAGTTAAAGAAAAAGCACTCGAATTTCGTAAGCAAAACGCTCTTGTTCAAGAATAATTTAATCGAGAGATTATTATTTTTGATCGTGAAACGCCCGAAGCAACATATGTAATACGAGCATCAATAGTCCCGCCGCATCGCTTAACTATGATCGGCGGGACTCTTGCAGCTTCAGCCCTCCTACCCTCACCGCGCGACCAGCACGGACTGGTAAAAACCTCCGCCCCTGTATCAGTTTCATTTGGCGAGTTTTCAGACGCGAATGAAGTAATAGCCATCCGTATTATCAAGGACTGCGCTCTCAGAATGCGATGTTGCAGTAGAGACGTGCGTGGACAGTTTGGCGATTAGTTAGGCCTAGGCAGGCTGGGAAGCTGGATTTTTCTTCGCACCAAAATAGCGCAACAGTCCCATGGTGGTCCCATGGAACCATTTTTCGGGCGTCAAAAACCACAAACCCCCGGCTTTCTCTAGGAAAACCAGGGGTTTGTGTTTACTTAATGTGGCGGTGAAGGAGAGATTCGAACTCTCGATACAATTTCTTGTATACACACTTTCCAGGCGTGCTCCTTAAGCCACTCGGACACTTCACCGTATCTCGTCAAACCAGTTCAGTCTGTCGAGGCGCGCTAATGTAGTCGAAAGCCTTTCTGATGGCAAAGGTTTTTTTCAGAATTTTCATGCGGTTAGACCGTTATGCCATTCACCGTCCGGCAAGGGGTGGTGATTGTGCCATTCTCAGGCAGCGGCGGCACGCGTCTGGAGCGCTTGCTGCGCCCTGCTCCGCGGTGTCTACCCTTGGGGATACAGGAAAAGCCTGACTGGGTAGTCAGTCACGGCGCTTTACCCGCGGGGGCGTGGTGAGTAACGTCTGCGCATCTACCTCTATAACAAGCCCTACAAGGAACCGCGTCATGAGTGAGTTGATTGCCTACCACTTCGAAGACGGTATCGCGACCCTGACCCTGAGCAACGGCAAGGTGAATGCCATTTCTCCGGCGGTGGTCAGTGAGTTTAATGCGGCGCTGGATCAGGCCGAGAAGGATCGGGCAGTGGTGATCATCACGGGCACGCCGGGGATCTTGTCGGGTGGTTATGATTTGAAGGTGATGACCGCTGGCCCTAAAGAGGCAATCAGCCTGGTGACCTCGGGTTCGACCCTGGCGCGGCGGATGTTGGCGCATCCGTTCCCGGTGATCGTGGCCTGCCCTGGCCATGCGGTGGCCAAAGGCGCGTTCCTGTTGTTGTCGGCCGATTATCGGATTGGCGTCGAAGGCCCGTTCAGCATTGGTCTGAATGAAGTGGCGATTGGCATGACCATGCACCATGCCGGTATCGAGTTGGCGCGGGATCGCCTGCGTAAGTCGGCGTTTCAGCGTTCGGTGATCAATGCCGAGATGTTTGATCCGCAAGGCGCCTTGCACGCCGGTTTCCTCGACAAAGTGGTGGCACCCGAAGAACTGCACGCTGCAGCACTGGAAGCAGCGCGGCAGCTGAAGAAGATCAATATGAACGCCCACAAGCACACCAAGTTGAAAGTACGCCGCGCGCTGCTCGAAGCCCTGGACGATGCAATCATCCAGGATCAGGGCCATAGCCTGAGCTAAGTCCTACACCTGCTGTGCCTGAGCCCGACCTTGAGTCGGGCTTTTTCTTACCTATAAATGTGAAACGTCCGTAGCCGCTCTAGCTAGCCGTTATCGGCTCATGTGGAAACATGCGCTTAAACATCGGCTATTTCCTACGTCTGTAGGGGCAATTGCCGAATACAGTGCACATCCGTACACTGCGCCACCTTTTGTCCCTATGGGCCGTGTCGATGCTTTTTCTGTTGCGTATGTTGTTGATGGGCCTGCATTTTATGATCGCTGGCGTGCTGGGTGTGCTGGTCGGTGTGTGCAGGCCGTTCAACCCGGACAACAGCCGTCTCTGCGCTCGCCTCTATGCGTTGCCGGCCATGCGGATCTTGGGCTTGAACGTGAAGACCGACGTCGACTCGCTGCGCGACAAGCCCGGTACCTGCGTGGTGATCGCCAACCATCAGTCCAATTACGATTTGTTTGTGTTCGGCAATGTAGTGCCCCACCGCACGGTCTGCATCGCCAAGAAAAGCCTGAAATGGGTACCACTGTTCGGCCAGTTGTTCTGGCTGGCGGGCAATGTGCTGATCGACCGTGGCAATGCGCACAAGGCCCGGCGTGCGATGCTGACGACCACGCATACCTTGCAGCATGAGGACACGTCAATCTGGGTGTTCCCGGAAGGTACGCGCAACCTGGGCAAAGGGTTGTTGCCGTTCAAGAAAGGCGCGTTCCATATGGCGATTGCGGCCGGTGTGCCTATCGTGCAGGTGTGTGTCAGCAATTACGTGACGCAGATGAAGCTCAATCGTTGGGACAGCGGCAGTGTGCTGATACGCTCGTTGCCGCCGATTCCTACCTGTGGGTTGACGGTGGATGACATCCCTCAGTTGCTGCTGACGTGTCAGACGCAGATGGATGAATGCATCGCGCAGATGGACCGTGAGCTTGTAGGAGCGAGCTTGCTCGCGAAAAACGTATAAGCGACGCGGGTCACCTGATGGCGCTGCGTTATCGTTGACGATTTTCGCGAGCAAGCTCGCTCCTACAGGGGAGTGGGCAATGTCGGTGAGCAACAACGGAACGCCATTCAGGCTAAGCTGCCCAACATCTGTCCTCTTGATAAGAAGTGATCAGCACCATGGGTAGAGTTGTTGCGGCTGCCGTCTACAGCGCCGGTAAGAAAGTCTCGGATATCACTCTCGATGAAGGCGCGGCCTGGGCCGCCAAACCTGGGCACTTTGTGTGGATCGGCCTGGAAGAACCCAGCGCCCAGGAACTGAACAACCTGCAACGCCAGTTCAACCTGCACGAGCTGGCGATTGAAGACGCCATGGAAAAACACAGCCGCCCGAAGCTGGAAACCTTCGGCGACGCGCTGTTTATCGTCACCTACTCACCGGTGCGCGAGAACGGCAAGCTGGAGTTTATCGAAACCCATATTTTTGCCGGCAACGGCTACATCATAACCGCACGCAACGGTCACTCGGCGTCCTACGGCTTTGTGCGCCAACGCTGTGAGGCGCGCCCGTTGTTGCTGGAGCATGGGGAAGATTTCGTACTCTATGCGTTGCTGGATTTTGTCACTGAAAACTACCAGCCGGTGAGCGAGGCGATCCACGCCGAGATTGATGAGTTGGAGCGTAACGTGCTGTGCAGTTCGCTCAACGAGCGCGATATCCAGCACCTCCACGGCCTGCGCCGCGATGTGTTACGGCTCAAGCGGCACGTGGCGCCAATGGTGGAGATCAGCCAGGAGTTGCAGAAGCTGAGCTTCCCGTTTATCGACAAGAACATGCGCCCGTATTTCCGTGATGTGCAAATCCACGTGACGCGGCAAATGGAAGACCTCACCACCCTGCGCGACATTGCCAGCCAGACCATCGAGATCGGTGTGTTGCTGGAGGCGTCGCGCCAGAGCGTGGTGCAGCGCAAGTTCGCCGCGTGGGCGGCGATCCTGGCGTTCCCCACGGCGGTGGCGGGGATTTACGGGATGAACTTTCAGAACATGCCCGAGCTGCAATGGCACTACGGCTATTTTGCGGTGCTCGGTTTTATTACCTTGGGCTGTACCGGTTTATGGGCCAGCTTCAAGCGTTCGGGCTGGCTTTAAGCCTTGGCTTCAGGCTGGTGCGCCACAAAGCGCATCATCCACTCCGCCACGGTCACGCCGTGGTGGTCGCGCTCCAGGCTGGCCACGCCGTTGCTGTAGACCTTTTCACCCAGGGTTGTCTGAAGTATTTCCAGCAACTCACGGGAATAGTCGTGAACAAACTCCGGATGGCCCTGGAAGCACAGCACCTGGTCGCCAATGTGATACGCGGCAAACGGGCAGAATTCGCTCGAGGCGATCACGGTGGCGTTTTCTGGCAAGGTGGTGACTTGGTCCTGGTGGCTGATCAATAGCGTCAGCTGCGGCACCTCGGGGCTCATCCATGGCGTCTTGGCATCCAGTTTGTAGGCGTGGGTGCCCATGCCCCAGCCCTGGCTGGCACGTTCGGCCTTGCCGCCCAGCAGCAGCGCGAGCAACTGATGACCGAAGCACACGCCCAGCAGCTTGTCGCCGCGCTCATAACGCGTGAGCAGGTAGGTTTTGAGCGTCTGGATCCAAGGGTCGGTACCGAACGAATCGGCCTTGCTGCCGGTGATCAGGTACGCGTCAAACACTTCGTCATCCGGCGGGTACTCGCCTTGCACCACGTTGTAGACCACAAACTCGGCGGCTATCGGTTGCTTGGCGAACAGGCGCTTGAACATCTGCCCATAGCCTTGGTACTCATCGATCAAAGCGGGACGCAGAATATCGGTTTCCAGGATGCAGACGCGTAGCGACATAAAAAATACCTGACACGGCGATGGGAATATTGCACACCCAGAGCCTGCCTTGAAATACCTCCCCAAAGCAAGCCCTCAATGGCCGCCCACACTCCCTGTAGGAGCGAGCTAGCTCGCGAAAAACGTCAACGATAACGCAGGTGGCCTGGATAAAAGCGTTGCCTGTGCGTTCTTCGCGAGCAAGCTCGCTCCTACAGTGGAACGTCTAAAACAGCGCGCCTTTTGCGGCTTTTTCCAGTAATAACGCCGGTGGCGAGAAGCGCTCCCCGTACTCCTCGGCGAGGTAGCGGGCGCGGGCGATGAAGTCGTTCAGCCCGTACTGGTTGATAAACTGCAACGCGCCGCCACTCCAAGCGGCAAAACCGATGCCGAAGATTGAACCGACGTTGGCATCCGCCGTGGACATCAACACGCCCTCCTCCACACAGCGCACGGTTTCGATGGCTTGGATAAACAGCAAGCGGTCACGCACATCCTGGGGGGAGATTTGCTTGCCGGGCTGTTCGAACCGGTTTTTCAGCTCAGGCCACAGGTGCTTCTGGCCGCCAGCGGGATAGTCGTAAAAACCACCGCCGGCCGCCTTGCCCGTGCGCTTGTATTCGTTCACCAACAGATCAATCACCGCCGTCGCCGGATGGTTCGGCATAGCCTTGCCTTCGGCCTGCAGGTCCTTGGCCGTTTGCTGTCGGATATGGCTCATCAGGCTGAGGGACACTTCATCGGACACCGCCAGCGGCCCCACTGGCATGCCGGCCTTGCGCGCTTCGGTCTCGATCATCGGCGCCGCCACGCCTTCGCCGAGCATGGCGATGCCTTCGTTGGTAAAGGTGCCGAATACTCGCGAGGTAAAGAAACCGCGACTGTCGTTGACCACAATCGGGGTTTTCTTGATTTGGAGTACGAAGTCAAAACCTCGGGCCAGGGTTTCGTCGCTGGTGCGCGCCCCCTTGATGATTTCCACCAAGGGCATCTTGTCCACGGGGCTGAAGAAGTGCAGGCCGATGAACTTGGCTTGATCAGGCACCGCCGTGGCCAGGCCGCTGATGGGCAAGGTGGAGGTGTTGGAGGCGATCACCGCGTCGGCCCCCACCACGCTTTGCGCTGTGGCCGAGACCTTGGCCTTGAGTGCGCGGTCTTCGAATACGGCTTCGATGATCAGGTCGCAGCCGGCCAGGTCGGCGTCATCCTGCGTAGGATGAATGCGCGCCAGGGTGGTTTCGCGCTGTTCGGCGGTCAATTGCCCACGGCTGACTTTCTTGTCCAGCAATGCGGCCGAATGAGCTTTGCCTTTTTCGGCGGCGGCCAGGGTGATGTCTTTGAGCACCACCTCGATACCCGCACAGGCACTGACATAGGCGATGCCCGCGCCCATCATCCCGGCGCCGAGCACGCCGACTTTGCGCGTTACATAAGGCGCAAAACCCTGCGGTCGCGAGCTGCCGGCATTGATTTGATTGAGCTGGAACCAGAAGGTGCCGATCATGTTCTTCGCTACTTGCCCGGTCACCAGTTCGGTGAAGTAACGGGTTTCGATCAGGTGTGCGGTGTCGAAGTCCACTTGGGCGCCCTCGACTGCAGCACAGAGGATTTTCTCCGGCGCGGGGAAGCAGCCCTGGGTCTTGCTACGCAAGATCGACGGCGCAATGGCGAGCATCTGCGCGACTTTAGGGTGGGACGGCGTGCCGCCGGGAATCGCGTAGCCCTTGTTGTCCCAGGGTTGCCTGACCTGCGGATTAGCCAGAATCCAGGCACGGGCTTGGGCCAGCAATGCCTCGCGATCCGCCGCCAACTCATCAATCAAGCCCGCTTGCAGGGCCTGGGCGGGCCGCACCTTTTTGCCTTCGAGCAAATACGGCAAGGCTTTTTCCAGGCCAAGCATGCGCACCATACGCACCACGCCGCCGCCCCCGGGCAACAGGCCAAGGGTGACTTCCGGCAAACCCAACTGCACGGACTTGTCGTCCAGCGCGACCCGGTGATGGCAAGCCAGGCAAATTTCCCAACCACCGCCCAGGGCCGCGCCATTGATTGCGGCCACCACCGGTTTGCCGAGGGTTTCCAGGCGGCGTAATTGCGCTTTCAATACCAAGACACTGTCGTAGAACGACTTGGCATGGGCTTTATCGACCTTGATCAGCTCATTGAGGTCGCCCCCGGCAAAAAAAGTTTTCTTGGCCGAGGTGATCACCACCCCGGCGATCTCGTCCTTTTCCGCTTCCAGGCGCGCGAGGGTGGCCGCCATGGCTTCACGGTAGGCGGCGTTCATGGTGTTGGCGCTCTGGCCGGGCATGTCCAGGGTCAGTACCACGATCTGGTCCTGGCCTTTTTCGTAACGAATGGCATCGGTCATGACAAATTCCTTAGGCTCAGAGGCGTTCGATAATGGTGGCGATCCCCATGCCACCGCCGACACACAAGGTGGCCAGGCCGTAGCGTTGCTGGCGCACCTCGAGTTCGTCGAGCAAGGTGCCGAGAATCGCGCAGCCGGTGGCGCCCAAGGGGTGGCCCATGGCGATGGAGCCACCGTTGACATTGACCCGTGCGGTGTCGATGCCCATGTCCTTGATGAACTTGAGCACGACCGAAGCAAAGGCTTCGTTGACTTCGAACAGGTCGATGTCTTCAACCCGCAGGCCGGCTTTGGCCAGTGCTTTGCGAGTGGCCGGCGCGGGGCCGGTGAGCATGATGGTCGGGTCGGTGCTGGTCACCGCCGTGGCGACAATACGCGCCCGCGGTTGCAGGCCCAGCTCGCGGCCTTTGGCCTCGGAGCCGATCAGCATGAGCGCGGCGCCATCCACGATCCCGGAACTGTTGCCCGGCGTGTGCACATGGTGGATGCGCTCCACGTGGCTGTAGACCCGCAACGCGGTGGCGTCGAAGCCCATCTGCCCCATCATTTCGAAGCTCGGCTTGAGCTTGCCCAAGCCCTCGAGGGTTGAGTCGCCGCGGATAAATTCGTCATGGTCCAACAGCACGATGCCGTTCTGGTCGTGCACCGCGATCAGCGACTTATTGAAGGAACCGTCTGCCCGCGCCCTGGCGGCTTTCTGCTGGGACTGTAGGGCAAAGGTGTCGACATCCTGGCGCGTGAAGCCTTCCAGGGTGGCGATCAGGTCGGCGCCAATGCCTTGGGGCGTGAAGTGGCTGTGCATATTGGTTTGCGGGTCGAGCACCCATGCGCCGCCATCGCTGCCCATGGGCACGCGGGACATGGATTCGACGCCGCCAACAACCACCAGGTCTTCGAAGCCGGAACGCACCTTCATCGCCCCCAGGTTCACCGCCTCCAGGCCCGACGCGCAGAAACGATTGACCTGCACACCGGCAACACTGACATCCCAGTCGGCCACCAGTGCGGCGGTCTTGGCGATATCGGCGCCCTGGTCGCCCACGGGGGTGACGCAGCCAAGGACGATGTCATCCACTTGGCGGGTGTCGAGGTCGCTGCGCTGCGCCAGCGCCGTGAGCAAGCCGGCCACCAGGTTTACCGGCTTGACGCTGTGCAGGGCACCGTCGGCCTTGCCTTTACCCCGGGGCGTGCGTATCGCATCAAAGATCAAAGCTTGGGTCATGACATCCTCGAACCGCTGTGGGTGTGTGCCCCTACCTTAGGCCCGATTGACACGGTTTCAATGACGGATGCGCTCATTGCTTTTGACCCCCTCGCTCGGACGAACGGTAGGTACCTACGGGAAATGCCTGATTAATCGTTTTAGCTGTCTAGCCCTAGGGCTGGCGCCAAGATGGCAATAAGCCTCATGCCGTTTTTAGCGCAAATACTTCTTAGCTGATATGAAATGAGTCTAAGCCAGAAAGAACGGGCGCTCTAAGGTTGAATCTGTAAGACGCTGCTGCCGGGTTTTGCTGGAGCAGCTGTAAGAAAAGTGCAACGTCACCTCGCGATACTGACTTCAACGGCACGCATTTGACGCTCAGGAATAACAACAAAAGAAAAGGCAGTCAGCCATGTTCAAACAATCGAAAGTACGTCAGGCGGGACTTATCCTGTTCGCCACCACCTTGATTCTGATCTTGCCCAATTTAACCAAGGTTATTGGGTGACACTCCCAGCTTCCGTGCACACACCGCACCAGGCCTGCAGCTTTTGGCAGCACCTGCCAGGACATTGCGCTTAGCGCTCCTGTTGCAGGGGCTGTCTTTTTACCTGCCGTTTTCCGTTATCGTGTGCGCCTCACTCTCTCGCAACGGGCCTGTGCCTTGAAACCGATCCTCGCCCTTTTTGCCCTGCTGCTGAGCCTGCCTGCGGCGGCGGCACAGTTGACCATCGAGTTGGACCACACCCACAAAACCTGGGAGACCGCCGAGCTGCTCAAGCACCCCGACGCTCAGACGGTGCAGATCGTTGATGATGTGTCCTACAAGCGCAACATGACCTATCGTGCGGTGCCCCTCGCGGTGCTCTTGCCGGGCCTTAAATCTGCGAACCACCTGCAAGCCGTTGCCCTTGATGGTTTTGCCGCCGAACTTGCCGCCGCTCCGTTGCTGGAAAAAAACGGCGCCCGCGCCTGGCTGGCCGTGGAAGACCCGGCCCATCCATGGCCACCACTGGCACAGGGCAAGCCCAGCGCCGGACCGTTCTATCTTGTCTGGACCAACCCTCAAGCCGGACGTATCAGCCCGGAACAGTGGCCGTTCCAGGTCTCCAGGTTCAAACAGTTGCAGACGGTTGGCGAGCGTTTCCCGGCGTTATTGCCCGACCCTAAGCTGGCGGCGAACGACCCGATCAACCAAGGCTTCGCGTTGTTCCAGAAGAACTGCCTGGCGTGCCATCGCCTCAATGGCGGCGGTGATGCCCAGATGGGGCCGGACTTGAATGTGCCCTACAACCCCACCGAGTATTTCAGCGGCGATTTTCTCAAGCGTTACATCCGCGACCCGCAAAGCTTGAGGCATTGGCCACAGGCGAAGATGCCGGCGTTTACAGCCATTGTATTGCCAGACAATGAGTTGGACTTGCTGGTGGGGTATCTGCGGCATATGGCGGGCCGCAAGTTGTAGGGGCGAGCTTGCTCGCGAAAAGCCTGAGAGCACCGTCGATCGTTCCCACGCTCTGCGTGGTAACGCCTCTTGTGATGCTCTGCGTCACGCTATGGGACGCGGAGCGTCCTGGGCTGCATTCCCACGCAGAGCGTGGGAACGATCAAGCAAGCTTGCTCCGACAGTTATCGGTCATTGCTGCGGCGCCACGAATACCTTGGCGTGCATCTGCTCATGCCCACCGCCACGGCGCATGCCGCGTACCGGACAGGCGTCGAGGTAGTCCAGGCCGACGGCCAGCTTCAAGTGCCGCTCCGGCCGGGCCAGTTGGTTGGTCACGTCAAAGCTGTACCAGGCGTCATCCAGCCAGGCTTCGGCCCAGGCATGACTGGCCAGGTGCGCGCTGTCTTCGGTGTACAAATACCCCGACACATACCGCGCCGGGATCCCCAGGCTACGTGCGCAGGCCAGGAACGCATGGGTATGGTCCTGGCACACCCCAGCGGCCCCTGCGAAGGCTTGGGCGGCGCAGGTATCGACGTCAGTCGCGCCGGGGGTGTAGACCATGGTGTGGTTCAGCGCCTGCATCAGGTCGATAAGCGCCGTGCGGTCGCGACGCTGATGGCAGTTTTGCTCGGCAAACCCGCGCAGGGCGTCGTCGGGCTCGGTGAGGCGCGTGGAGCGCAGGAACGGAAAGGCAGACTGGCTTTCGTGTTCGGCCTCGCGCAATTCATCGATCTCCACCACGCCCCGGGCGCCAATGATGATGGCGTCATGGGGCTCGTCCAGCGTAAGCACATGCAGGATGTTACCGAACGGGTCCACCTGCGCCCGCACGGGGCGTGGAAGGTCGAGTTGCCAGCTCAGCACGTGCTGGCGCTCGCTGTCATGAGGGGTCAGGCGCAGGTACTGGATGCTGGCGCGCACCTGGTCTTCGTAGTGGTAGGTAGTGTCGTGGCTGATGGAGAGTCTCATGCCGCCTCCAGGTAGGAACTGTAGATGGCGTCGCCCAACTGGCGGACCAAGGGGATAAAGTCGGTCAGCCAGGCATGCAGGCCTTCCTCGAGGATTTCGTCGATGGCGGTAAAGCGCAGGCGCGCATCCATCTCGGCGGCCAGGCGCTGGGCCGGGCGACCATTGAGGCCTGGCAGGCTCGCGAGGATCTGGTCGATCTCTTCGCTGCAAGCACGCAGCGAACGCGGCACATCCGCGCGTAAGAGCAGCAGTTCGGCCACTTGCCGAGCGCCCGGCGCATCGCGATAAATCTCGGTGTACGCCTCGAACGACGACAGAGCGCGCAGCAACGCACTCCATTGGTAATACGCGTGAGCCGTACCATCGCTGACCGCCGCCGCCTGTTCGCCGGCCATTTCGTAGCGGGCATCCAGCAGGCGCAGGGTGTTATCGGCACGCTCAATAAAAGTGCCCAGGCGGATAAAGCGGAAGGCATCGTTGCGCATGATGGTGCCGTACGTGGCGCCCCGAAACAGATGGGAACGCTCCTTGACCCACTCACAAAACCGGCTCATGCCGTAATGGCTGAGCCCCTGCTGGGCGATATCGCGAATGTCCAGCCAGGTGGCGTTGATGTTTTCCCACATGTCGGCGGTGATCCGCCCACGTACCGCATGGGCGCTGGCCCGCGCCGCACCCAGACAGCTGTAGATGCTCGCCGGGTTGGCCGCGTCCAAGGCAAAAAAGTGCAGCAAGCGTTCAGCGTGCAATGGGCCATGGCGCTCGTGGTAATCGTCCAGAGTGCCGGTGATCAACAGCGGCATGGCCAATTCGTGCAGGCCATCGCCGCGCCCGTCCTGGGGCATCAGCGACAGCGAATAGCTGACATCGAGCATGCGTGCGAGGTTTTCGGCACGTTCCAGGTAGCGTGACATCCAGTACAAATCCGAGGCAGTTCTACTCAACATGGCATCAGTCCTCGACCACCCAGGTGTCTTTGGTTCCGCCGCCCTGGGACGAGTTGACCACCAGCGAGCCTTCGCGCAGCGCCACACGGGTCAGGCCACCCGGCACCACGCGGGTGTCCTTGCCGGACAACACGAAGGGGCGCAGGTCGATATGGCGCGGGGCGATGCCGTTTTCGACAAATGTCGGGCAGGTGGACAAGCACAGGGTCGGCTGCGCGATATAGGCGTGTGGCTTGGCCTTGATACGCGCCCGGAACGCTTCGATTTCTGCGGTTGTAGACGCCGGGCCAACCAGCATGCCGTAACCACCGGAGCCCTGGGTTTCCTTGACCACCAGGTCGGGCAGGTTGGCCAGTACGTGGGACAACTCGTCAGGCTTACGGCATTGAAAAGTCGGAACGTTCTGCAGGATCGGCTCTTCATCGAGGTAGAAGCGGATCATCTCGGTGACGAACGGGTAAACCGATTTGTCGTCCGCGACTCCGGTGCCAATGGCGTTGGCAAGCACCACATTGCCGCACCGGTAGGCGGCGAGCAGGCCAGGTACACCGAGCATCGAGTCGGGGTTGAATGCCAAGGGATCTAGAAATGCATCATCGAGGCGACGGTAGATCACATCGACAGCCTTGGGCCCATCGGTGGTGCGCATGAACACACGGTCATCGCGCACGAACAAATCCGCGCCTTCCACCAACTCCACACCCATTTCCCGAGCCAGGAAGGCATGTTCGAAGAACGCGCTATTGAAACGCCCGGGCGTCAGTACCACCACACTGGGGTTATCCTGGGGGCTGGCGCTTTTGAGGGTGTCGAGCAGCAGGTTGGGGTAATGGTCGATGGGCGCGATGCGTTGGGCCGCGAACAACTCGGGGAACAGACGCATCATCATCTTGCGGTCTTCGAGCATGTAGCTGACACCGCTGGGCGTGCGCAGGTTGTCTTCGAGCACGTAGTACGTGCCGTCGCCATCGCGTACGAGGTCCACCCCGGAGATGTGCGAATAGATATCGCGGTGCAAGTCCAGGCCCCGCATTGCCAGTTGGTATTGCTCGTTGGCCAATACCTGCTCGGCGGGGATGATGCCGGCCTTGATGATGCGTTGGTCGTGGTACAGGTCGGTGAGGAACAGGTTCAGCGCCTTGACCCGCTGGATGCAACCGCGTTCGACAACCCGCCATTCACTCGCCGGAATGCTGCGGGGGATGGTATCGAAGGGGATCAGGCGCTCGGTGCCTTGTTCGTCCCCGTAGAGGGTGAAGGTGATGCCGGCGCGGTGGAACAGCAAATCGGCTTCACGCCGGCGCTGGGCCAGCAGTTCGGCAGGGGTGTCGGCCAACCAGCGGGCGAACTCGCGATAATGGGGGCGAACCTGCCCTGCCCCATCGTACATTTCATCGTAATAAGTGCGGATCATGCCGTACTCCTTGTCACCCGGACGCAAGAACCTTCGCAAGGCCCGTGCCAGCGGCATAAACACTTTATAATCAAACAGTTGCATAATCCGAGGGGATTTTCCGCACCGTCCTGGTGCGCGCAATTGCCTGTGCCACGCCGTACGCTCCGTTGCAATGCGGTGTTTGGCTATCAAGAGCATAGTCAGAGTTGATTTCACTGCCCGCCTGCACATGCGGATAATCGCCCACATCGGTTGAACAGGACGTGTCCTACAGCCAAACCCTTTGCACATTCAGTAACGTATTGACTCGTGTACTGATGACTCCTCGGTCTTCCCTTTCCGCCACCCCATCCGGGTGGCTTTTTTTTGCGCCTGAAACGGCAGTTTCCGTTGCGACGGTAGCCCAAACAAAATCGGCCGACCCAAAGGTCAGCCGATACGCTGTGCTGCTCATAAATACCAACTACATGGGTAACCCACGCACCTCCTGCTTGACGCCCCATCCTTCGATGATCCCTCCCAGGGGCTCGACCACCGCTTCAAAGTCTTGCTCGAAGTCTCCTATGCCGTCGTAGGTTGCGAACATGATTTTGCTCAGTTCGAGGTACCAGGCGCCATCGTCGCGCGCGCTGACCTGGGCGTTGAGGGACTCCCCACGAAATCGACCCGCAGCCCTGCGCGCCCGTTCCTCATCCGGGAAAATGGCGTAGAACTCGATGGGGTGAAAGCGCGAGAAATCAAAGCCGCCTTCTTTCATGCGGCGCAGTACGTTGGTGCTGATGTCTTCTTGATAGGCTGTGCTCATGAAACGTCCTCCTCACACCGATGGATAGACTTTCCGTGCTTCCTGAAGCCCCGCGCCCTGCTGGCGCGGGCACCACGGCATAACATCACCGCAGGAAAACAAGCATGTAGCTGACAAGACCAGACCTTAGCGATTCATTCGCTGATCTCGATTGCAGAGTAGCGTGAAGCTATCACCGCCACCAGAGGTGCTCGTGTGGCGCGTGAAAAATGTTTAGACGGAGGGAGAAATATCGAGAATCTGGATACTGTTCTGGTCTTTGAGAATCTTGACCGTCGGCTCGGGTTTACGGCCTTCCAGGTCATTGAGATCGAGCTTGGCAGCAATCGGCACCAGCTTCGCACGAATCATATGCGCAGCGTCTTCGAGGCTGGGCTTTTGTTCGCAGGTGAACTGCTGCACGGACGTTTCACCGTGATCATCAACGAAGGTAATTTGCCACGTTTGCATCGGTGCCTCCTCGATAAAACCCATAGGTGGGCTTACAAGTATCTGGACCTTGGCGGCGCGCAAAACGTTCCGCTCAAGCCCGGAGGCACCGGATCAACTGCACTTATTTTTCAGCGTGATCTTTCAAGGCTTTCAAGGTGTTGAACGGCGCGTCCACCACGAACTTGTTGGCCAGCCACGAAGGTACGCTGCCACCTGGTTCGGTGTGTACCTGGTAGGTGACTTCGGTCTGGTTATCGCCCTTTGGCACCAGCTTCCAGAAACCCTCCACCTGGGCGACCCGCACGTAGCCTTTTGCTTCAGGCTTGTAGGTCGGCACGCCTTCCAGTTTGCGCGTGACGGTGCCGTCAGCGGCTTTGGTGGTGGTGACGTGGATGTACGAGTCGCGGTCCGTCACGGGGAACGGGGCCTTGAACTGGGTGTAGGTCCAGGCCTCGTCGCCTTTCTTGTCGACGAGTTTCTGGGATTTGCATTCATGGATCCATGCGCAAGCACCGACCACATCTTCCTGCAGCGCCTGGACCTTGGCCAAAGGCGCCTTGATCACGGTCACGCCGCGATAGGCCTTGTACTTGGAACCGGCAATCTCGCTCAGGGACACCTTGATACCGTCTTCGTCCTTGGCGACTTGCCAATCCTCAGCCTGGGCAGTGGCCGCAAACAACAGCGTAAAACCGCACAGCACAGCCACTCGTTTCAGCGAACCCATCGTTGTATTCCTTATTGTTGAAGTTCCGATAGTAAAGCCCATCAAGCCGCCGTCATCTGCTCCCACCAGCCGATCAGCCGGATGGCATCGGCCTGGTCGTTGCCGCACACCTCAATATCGGCCTTGAAATCACTGCACACGGCGGGCCGCTGCGGTTGACCGAACAACTGGCACAATTGTTCCACCGACAGGTGCACGCAACGGACGCCAGCGGGTTTGCCCTGGGGCATTCCGGGTAGTGGCGAACTAATGGAGGGGGCAATGCAGCAGGCGCCACAGCCTTCACGGCATTTCATGACCAGCAGGTCCTCGACGACTCAATAGGGATGGCCGGGCTAGAGTACGCCCTTAAACAGCCGTTTTAAAATGGGCCAACAGGAGTTTTTCGCACAAAACAAAAATGACCGACCAGTCTGCGACAGATGGTCGGCAACCTGGGTCACCTGTGGACCGAAAGTTTATTGCTTGAATTCGAAATCCAGCGCAGCGCCTTCTACATCACGGCGCTCTTCGTTACGCAGTTGCAGCTTCATCTCATTGCTGAGCAAGCGGCCGTTGATCTGGAACGCACTGTTGTCGGTGGGCTTTTCACCAAACATCGGCGGCAACAGAGGCACGCTCTTGGGCTTGGGCATGGTGCCAATGGGTTGCAAGTGCCTGACCATGTCCGAAGGCAGGGACAGGTCCAACTGTGCCGGTGGCAGTTTGGTCTGGGCGACCTCATGGGCCGACTTGGACTTGCTCGCCACGGGTGCACGCTTTTTGGTCGAAGCGGCTTTTTTTTGCGCGGCAGGGGATTTTTTCGCAGGCGTTGGCTGCTTGGCTGAGGTCTTTTGCTCGGCACCGACAACAGGCTTGCCTTCAGCCACCGGTGCTGCAGCCAGCACGCTACCGGCATTGCACAGGCTCAGCAGACCAAGCATCAACGTAACGCGAAAAATAGAAGTCATATCGCCAACAGCATTAACGGCAGAAGGCCATATGCTCGCTTGTTGTGCGCGGCATGACAAGGGCACAGATCAGTCTTGTCCCCTTTGCTCGCCTCAAAAACCCGCTGCGGCCTCTTGGCACAGCTGGCTGGCAAGCATTCCCAGGGTCATCAACGCCCTCTCCGCCTCGCGGTTCCACGGCGTGCCGCAATTGAGGCGAATACAGTGGTTGAACTGTTCGGTATTACTGAAAATCAGCCCTGGCGCAATGCTGATGCCTTGTTGCAGGGCACGCACATGCAGTTCCTGAGTATTGACCCGCCCCGGCAAACTGACCCACAGGATAAAGCCGCCGGTCGGGCGGGTCATCTGGGTGCCCTCGGGGAAATACTGCTGCACCGCCAATTGGAAGGCGCTGAGGTTCTTGCGGTATTCCTGGCGGATGTAGCGCAAATGACGGTCGTAGCCACCGTTTTCCAGATAGGCCGCGACGCCCATCTGGGTGACGCTGCATGCCGAATGCGTGCTGAACATCTGCAGGCGCTGGATTTCCTGCTGGTATTTACCGGCAATCATCCAGCCAATGCGTACGCCCGGCGACAAGGTCTTGGAAAAGCTTGAGCAATAGATCACCCGGTCGAGGCGGTCGTAGGCCTTGAGAGCTTTGGTGCGGCCGAGTTCGAACATCAACTCGCCGTAAATATCATCTTCGACGATCTGGATATCAAAGTCCGACGCCAGGCGCAGCAACTGTTTCTGCCGCTCCTCTGGCATGGTGCCGCCCAGCGGGTTACTCAAGCGCGTGGTCAGCACCAGCGCCTTGATCGACCATTGGTTGGCGGCCAGTTGCAGGGCTTCCAGGCTCATGCCCGTGGCAGGGTCACTGGGGATCTCGATCACCTTGAGGCCCAGCAAATCAGCCAATTGCAGCAAGCCGTAATAGGTCGGTGATTCAGCCGCGATCAGGTCGCCAGGGCGCGTCAGCACGCGCAACGACATTTGCAAGGCATCGACACAGCCGTGGGTAATCACCACTTCGGAAGGGTCCACTACCACCCCGGCATCGCGCATGCGGATCGCCACCTGGCGCCGCAGGGGTTCAAAGCCAGGGCTGAACATGTAGCTGAACGCCCGTGGGCTCTGGAAACGCGTGACCTTGGCCAATTGCTGATGCAATGCCCGCACCGGCAGGTAGTCGACACTCGGCACCGCCGCCCCCAGGGGAAAAACCCCTTCACGGCGCGACTCGACCAGCACCTGCTGGATGATACTGCTACGGGTGACCAACCCTGGGCGCTCGACCCGTGCGATATCAGGCGTAGGCGCCGTGAGTGCTGGCGTCTGGTGAACGTAGTAGCCCGACTGCGGCCGCGCCCGAATCAGCCCCTGGTCTTCCAGGTTGGCGTAGGCCTGCAGCACCGTGGCATGGCTCACATTGAGCTGGGAACTCATCTTGCGCACCGACGGCACGCGCTCCCCCGGTTGGTAGACACCGCGGCGGATGTCCTCAGCCAGTTGCTGGGCAATACGTTGGTAAAGCAACAGATTGGTCATGACGCAGCACTCGATTTCACGGGCATTTTATTTTTGTGTGAAACATACATACCGGCACAGTTTAGAAGTGTACGGGGACAGTTGCCACAATAGTCGAGCGTGGGCAGGAGTGACAGTAAAAACTGCCGGGGGAGCTGGGGTGGGCATCGCCGAAACGAAATGTGGGAGCGGGCTTGCTTGCGAAGGCGGTGTGTCAGTCAGCACATCCTGTACTGAGCCACCGCATTCGCGAGCAAGCCCGCTCCCACAATTTGGAGCTGCGTCAGCTGTTAGCGCGCAGCGCCCAATTGGCCCTTCTCGTCAGAGAAAACAATTTCCACCCGACGGTTCTGTGCACGACCACGCTCGGAGGCATTGGCTTCCACCGGGTATTGGTCGCCGTAGCCCTCGACTTCGATGCGCTTGTCATCGATGCCCAGGTCCATCAACAGGTCGGCCACCGATTGAGCCCGGTCGCGGGACAGTTTCAGGTTTTCCTGCTCGCCACCGGTGTTGTCGGTGTAGCCCTCGATGCGCACCCGACGCTTGGGGTTCAGTTGCAGGAATTGCACGATCTTGAGCACCGTGCGGTTGGCCGAGTTCTGCAGCTCCGCTTCGCCGGTGTCGAACAGTACGTCGCCCAGGGTCATCACCAGGCCACGGTCGGTCTGGGTGGTGAGGCTGGCGATTTGCGCTTCAACCCACTTGCCCTGCTGTTGCACGCTGGCCAGCTTGTTTTCGCGCAAGGCCAGTTGCAGGCGCTGACGTTCCAACTCCAGTTGGGTGCCGCGCTCGGCATTCAGGCCCTGCTGGGTGTGCTCTCGGGCGATGGCGCTGTACCGCTGGCTCAGGTAGGCGTAATGCACCACATCGGAACCGCTGCCCCAGTAGCTGGACAGGCGATCGGCGCGGGCCAGGGACTCTCCGGCGCGGATCACGTCCTTGGGCGCGAAGCGCAGCACGTTGGCGTCTTCCTTGACCTTTTGAAAGTCATCGCCGGCCTGCTGCAACGCCTGCTCACTCGTGGGTTGGCTCGCACAGCCGCCCAAGGCCACGCTGCCCAGCAGCAGTACACAGCTCAGGCCACGGATCATCGGGCTCATTGTGCTTCTCCCAACTGCAGCTGCTTACGCAGGCGAGTGATACGGGTATTGAGCACGTTCAATTGTTCCTGGCTCTTGCCGGTCAGCACTTTGGCTTCGGCCAGGCGTGCGTCCAGCTCAGCCTGCTCGGCGCGCATCCGCGCTCGCTTGTAGGATTGGTCGGCCATGTTGCCCTTGGCCCGGGCGAATTTTTCTTCGGCCAGCTTCAGTTCGGGGGATTCATCGGTGTTGGCCCCGACCGCGGTGGCTTGTTCCAAGGCTTGCTGGGTCAGGCGCATTTGTTCGATCGGCGCAGGATCGGTTGCGCATCCCGCCAGCGCGACAACGGCAAGGGCCGCGAAAAGAGCTCGAAAAATCACTGTAAATCCCTACTTTGTTGGGGTGCCGACAGGTTGTTGCAGTTGCGCTTTCCAACGCTCCAGATTGCGCTGCAGCGCGGCTTGAGCGGCACCGGAGGCGGGCAATTCTGTCATCTTTTTCGTCAGCTGTCCGCGAAGCCAAGGATCATTGCAGGCCGAGTTGTGGGAAATCGCCAGGTACAGGCCAGGCTGATCGACAGGCACCTCATGGGCCACCAGGTCATTACTCATGCCCAGGGTCTGGGCCATGGCCATGCCGGAATAGCGCCCAGCCAGCACGTAGTCCACCTCACCGAGCAACAGTTTCTGGAAAGCCGGCGTCAAATTGGGCAGGCGTTGCAGGTTGAGTTGCTGGCTGGCGAAGGATTCGAACTCCGTGCTCAAACGCGCACGTTGCGAGACTGCGCCTTTGTGGCCGTGCAAATCGGCGGCGGTGGAATAGACCACGGCTGAATCCTTGCGCGTCCATACCAGGTAGTCGGTCTGCATCAGCGCCGGATGGATGTAGTCGAAGTGGTCCAGTTCACCCAGGTTCAGCGGTGCGTCGGCGAGAATGTCCATGCGCCCGCTGCGTGCTTCATCTAGGGCCAGGGAGCGTTTGCCGCCGTAGAGCAGGTCGATTTTCACCCCGAGCTCCTTGCCCACTTGTTGCAGCACGTCAGCGGTCGCGCCGATCAGGTGCGTAGGGTCCTGGGGGTCGCGCCAGAGTAAAGGCGGTGCGTCCGGGCTGCCGGTGATCACCAGGCGCTCGCACTTGCCGGCGGCGAGCGTCAGGCTCGGCAGCAGCGTAAGGCCTAGCAGTAAGGCCCAGGGGCGCAGTTCCATGGCAAGACTCTCCCGATCAGTAAAAAAAACCCGGTCATAAGACCGGGCTCTTTATAAGTGAAGCGGCTGGATTAGACCAGCTTCTCCAACTCAGGTACCGCTTCGAACAAGTCCGCCACCAGGCCATAATCGGCGACCTGGAAGATCGGCGCTTCTTCGTCCTTGTTGATCGCAACGATCACTTTGGAGTCTTTCATACCGGCCAAGTGCTGGATCGCGCCGGAGATACCGACGGCGATGTACAGCTGTGGCGCAACGATCTTGCCGGTCTGGCCGACCTGCATGTCGTTGGGTACGAAACCTGCGTCAACGGCTGCGCGGGAAGCGCCGACCGCAGCGCCCAGCTTGTCGGCCAGGGCGTACAGGTGTTTGAAGTTGTCACCGTTCTGCATGCCACGCCCGCCGGAAACGACGATCTTGGCAGCAGTCAGTTCAGGACGATCCGACTTGGCCAGCTCTTCACCGACGAAGCTGGAAGTGCCAGCGTCGTGGGCAGCGGAGACGGCTTCAACGGCAGCCGAGCCACCTTCGGCAGCAACCGGGTCGAAACCGGTGGCGCGTACGGTGATGACCTTGACCGAGGCGTTGGACTGCACGGTAGCGATGGCGTTACCGGCGTAGATCGGGCGCTTGAAGGTGTCGGCGCTTTCTACCGAGATGATCTCGGAGATCTGGTCAACGTCCAGCTGCGCGGCAACGCGTGGCAGGATGTTTTTGCCGTTGGAGGTGGCGGCAGCCAGGATGTGGGTGTAGCTCTTGCCCAACTCTGCCACTAGCGGTGCAACATTTTCCGGTAGCTGATGCGCGTAAGCGGCATTGTCAGCGTTCAGGACTTTGCTCACGCCCGCGATTTTCGCAGCGGCTTCAGCCACAGCGCCGGCGCCCTGCCCTGCTATCAGGACGTGGATGTCACCACCGATTTTGGCGGCAGCAGCCACGGTGTTCAGGGTGGCCGGGGCCAGCACCTTGTTATCGTGTTCGGCGATTACGAGGATAGTCATGATCAGATCACCTTCGCTTCGTTTTTCAGTTTCTCGACCAGTTCAGCCACCGACTTGACCTTGATGCCCGCGCTGCGTGCAGCCGGCGCTTCGACTTTGACGGTCTTGTTGGTAGAGGCGGTGGAAACGCCCAACGCGTCCGGAGTCAGCGTCTCCAGAGGCTTCTTCTTGGCTTTCATGATGTTTGGCAGGGACGCATAACGCGGCTCGTTCAAACGCAGGTCGGTGGTGACGATGGCCGGCAGTTTCAGGGAAACCGTCTGCGCGCCGCCGTCGATTTCACGGGTGACCGCAACGCTGTCGCCGCTCACTTCGACTTTCGAAGCGAAGGTGCCCTGGCCGTAACCGGTCAGTGCAGCCAACATCTGGCCAGTCTGGTTGTTGTCGCTGTCGATGGCTTGTTTGCCTAGGATCACCAGTTGTGGCTGTTCCTTGTCGACAACTGCCTTGAGCAGCTTGGCCACGGCCAGGGAGGTCAGCTCTTCAGCGGACTCCACCAGAATGGCGCGGTCGGCGCCCAGGGCCAGAGCGGTACGCAACTGCTCTTGGGCAGTGGTCGGCCCGATGGACACCACGACGATCTCCGTCGCCACGCCTTTCTCTTTCAGGCGTACGGCTTCTTCCACAGCGATTTCGCAGAAAGGGTTCATCGACATCTTGACGTTAGCAAGGTCGACGCCGGAATTGTCCGCCTTGACGCGAACTTTCACGTTGTAATCGACAACGCGTTTGACAGCTACAAGAACCTTCATGGATTCCTCGTTACTCTCCGGTGAAAAGAAAGTCGCCTAGGCGAACCTGGCGGTTGATGCTCATCGGCACACAAGGGCACCTCCAAAGACCTCGGCAGTGGCCTTGCACACGGGAAATGACGACCGTTCGTCAGTGGTGACTGAGAGGTCATTCTTTATCGCGGCGTGTAAACTGCGCTCCAACGTTTGGGTGCGCATCACCTTTATTGCCTTCAGCCTGTCTTTGGACGTGCTCTTGAAACCTGCAGTCTGCCTACGGGAAGCGCAAAACCGACCGTATCTTGACCGGAACACCTATTCTGGTCAATACGGCAAAATGGTCAGTCATAAGCCCCGTTGCTTTGATTTATCTAGGCTGCAGGCAATTCAAACAAACGTTTGTATTGGACGCTGTCAGTGGTCTATATATAATGCGCCACCTAGAGAGACAGGTGGGTGCTGCCTTCGCGCAGAACCACACCGAACCTCCACCCATTAGAAAAAAAAGCCTGTTGAGCCTTGAGTAGGAGATAGCCTGTGGAACGCGAATACATGGAATTCGACGTGGTCATCGTCGGCGCTGGCCCGGCTGGCCTGTCTGCCGCCTGCCGACTGAAGCAGAAGGCCGCCGAAGCCGGTAAGGAAATCAGCGTCTGCGTGGTCGAGAAAGGCTCCGAAGTCGGCGCCCATATCCTCTCCGGTGCCGTGTTTGAACCACGTGCCCTGAACGAGCTGTTCCCGGACTGGAAAGCACTCGGCGCCCCGCTCAACACGCCCGTGGTGCGCGATGACATCTATGTACTGCGCAGCCCGAAAGCCTCCACCAAGGTGCCCGACTTCTTTGTGCCCAAGACCATGCACAACGAAGGCAACTACATCATTTCCCTGGGCAACCTGTGCCGCTGGCTGGCCCAGCAGGCCGAGAACCTCGGCGTGGAAATCTACCCAGGCTTCGCCGCCCAGGAAGCGCTGTTCGACGAGAACGGCGTGGTACGCGGCATCATCACCGGCGACCTCGGCGTCGACCGTGAAGGCAAGCCAAAAGACGGCCTGTACACCCCGGGCATGGAGCTGCGTGGCAAGTACACGCTGTTCGCCGAAGGTTGCCGTGGCCACATCGGCAAGCAACTGATCCAGCGCTTCAACCTGGACAGCGACGCCGACGCCCAGCACTACGGCATTGGCCTGAAGGAAATCTGGGAAATCGACCCAGCCAAGCACCAGCCGGGCCTGGTGGTGCACACCGCCGGTTGGCCGCTGGACATCATGAGCGCAGAAAACACCGGTGGCTCGTTCCTCTATCACCTGGAAAACAACCAGGTGGTGGTCGGGCTGATCGTCGACCTGTCCTACAGCAACACCTTCCTGTCGCCGTTCGATGAATTCCAGCGCCTCAAGCACCACCCGGTGCTGGCCCAGTACCTGGAAGGCGGCAAGCGGGTCAGCTACGGCGCCCGCGCGATCTGCAAAGGTGGCCTGAATTCGCTGCCGAAGATGGTCTTCAAGGGCGGCGCGCTGATCGGTTGCGATCTGGGCACCCTGAACTTCGCCAAGATCAAAGGCAGTCACACCGCGATGAAGTCCGGCATGCTCGCCGCCGACGCCGTGGCCGACCGCCTGTTTGCCGAATCCGAGGGCGGTGATGAGCTGACCACATATGTCGACAGCTTCAAAGCCAGCTGGCTGTATGAAGAACTGTTCGCCAGCCGTAATTTCGGCCCGGCCGTGCACAAGTTCGGCGCAATCATCGGCGGCGGTTTCAACTGGCTCGACCAGAACATTTTCGGCGGCAAGATCCCTTTCACCCTGCACGACACCAAACCGGACTACGCCTGCCTGAAGCTGGCCAAAGACAGCCAGAAGATCGACTACCCCAAACCCGACGGCAAGCTGAGCTTCGACAAACTGAGCTCGGTGTTCATCTCCGGCACCAACCATGAAGAAGAGCAGCCGTGCCACTTGAAGCTCAAAGACCCAAGCATCCCGATCGGCACCAACCTGCCGCTCTACGATGAACCGGCGCAGCGCTACTGCCCGGCAGGCGTGTATGAAGTGGTGACCAAGGAAGACGGCGAGAAACGCTTCCAGATCAACGCCCAGAACTGCGTGCACTGCAAGACCTGTGACATCAAGGACCCCTCGCAGAACATCACCTGGGTGACGCCGGAAGGCGCGGGCGGGCCGACTTACCCGAATATGTAAGTAGTTCGCTTAACCAGAAAAGGCTCCCGAAATGGGTAATGCCAGTCAGTTAAGACAGAATCGGTAACTGTGGCGAGGGAGCTTGCTCCCGCTGGGGCGCGAAGCGGCCCCAAAAATGGGACTGCTACGCAGTCCAGCGGGAGCAAGCTCCCTCG
>NZ_JAFCVN010000008.1:0-255252 GCF_049897065.1 Pseudomonas sp. DWP2-2
GGCGTCCTGCCGGGTTACCCACGAATTCAAGCCTGCGTTCGGCCAGCGTGGTTTAACGGGGCGCCTGAGATCAAGATCACAAGCAGATCAAGATCAAGAGCGGCTCGCTTCGCATCGTGATTACCTATGGTCATCGCAGGCAAGCCACACATTTTGACTGTATCTACAGATTAAGGGTCAGGCTAACTGTGAAGTTGCGCGGCTCACCCGGGTTGACCCAATAGCTGCTGTAGGACCGCTCGTAGTACTTTTCATTGAACAGGTTGTTGAGGTTCAGCCCCACCGTCACATTCTGCGTAGCCTTGTAATGTGCCAGCAAATCCACGGTGTGGTAGGCGGGCAGTTCGAAACCCGTGCCGGCTTCGCCTGAGCGGTCACCTACATAGGTGAACGCTGCGCCCAGGTCTGAGCCACGCAACGCGCCTTCCTGGAACTCATACACGCCCAACACACTGCCACTGCGCTTGGCCACGCCCAGAATGCGGCTGCCCGTAGGAATGGTTTTGTCGCCCTTGGTCACTTCAGCGTCGATGTAGGCCAAGGCGCCGATCACGCGGACTGCGTCGGTCACTTGCCCGGTTACTTGCAGATCGAACCCCTGGCTGCGGGCCTTGCCCATGGCGCGGTTGAGGTTGGTCGCTGGGTCCAGGGTCAGCACGTTTTCCTTTTCGATATGAAAGGCCGCCAGGGTAGCGCTGAGGCGGTCATCAAACAGCTCGCTCTTGACCCCCACCTCATAACCCACGCCTTCTTCGGGCTTGAAGGACTTGCCAGCGGCATCCAGGCCGCTATTGGGCTTGAACGACGTGGAGGCGTTGGCAAACACGCCGATTTCTGGCGTGAGCTGGTAGAGCAGGCCGGCGCGCTGAGTGAAGGCGTCGTGGGTTTGGCGGCCCTTGGCGTGGTTGCGGGTGAAGTCGTCGGTGCTTTGTTCGAAGTGTTCGAAGCGCGCACCGATCATGCCGCGCAGGCGGTCGGTGAAGATGATCTGGTCTTGCAGGTTGAGTGCGTGGCTTTTGGTCTGTTCGAAGAAGTCGGTACCGGAGCGTTTGCCGTTGGGTTTGGGCTGGCCGTACACCGGCTTGTAGATGTCGATGGGATAGTCCCCTGCGATCGCCGTCACGCGCTCTTTCTTGCGGTAATCCTCGTACTCGGTACCGATCAACAGTTCATGTTGCCAACTGCCGATATCGAACACCCCGCGCAGTTCCAGCTGGGTGATGCTGTCATGCCAACCGGTGGAGCGTTCACGGTAGCGGCGATTGACGCTGTGGCCGTCTGCGTTCAACGCTCGGCTTTCCGAAGCATCGCCCCACAGGCTGCCTTGCTTGTAATGGCTGGCCAGGCGCAGTTTCCAGGCGTCGTTGAGGTGGTGTTCCAACGCCGCCTGAATGCGGTTGTTGTGGTTGCGGATATTGCCGTCGTTGGGCTCGCCGAGGAAGGTGGAATGGGACATGCCGGTATTGGCGACGATGCCTCGGTCGAAGGTGGAGCTGTGGCGCACGAACTCACTTTCCACCAGCAGGGTGGTGTCCGGGTCCAGTTGCCAACTGAAGGAGGGCGCGACAAACACACGCTTGGCGTCCACGTGATCGCGAAAGCTTTGGTTGTCTTCAACGGCCAGGTTCACTCGCGTCAGCACGCGCCCCTCGCTGTCCAGCGGCGTATTCACATCCAGCGCCGTGCGGTAGCGGTCCCAACTGCCTGCGCTGGTCTGCAGCGTGGTGAAGGCCTCGGGCTGTGGTTTCTTGGTGACGATATTTACCGTGCCGCCGGGATCGCCACGCCCATACAGGCTGGCGGCGGGGCCCTTGAGCACTTCAATGCGCTCGATATTCGCCGCGTCCGGGGTACTGGGGTAACCACGGTTGGCGCTGAAACCATCCTGGTAGAACTCGGACGTGGTGAAGCCGCGCACGCTGTATTCGTAGAGGGTCAGGCCGCCGAAGTTGTTTTGCTTGGATACGCCGCCAGCGAATTCCAGGGCGCGCTCCACGCTGGTACTGCCCAGGTCTTTGAGTACCGTGGCGGGAATCACGCTGATCGATTGCGGGATGTCGCGCAAGGCCGTGTCGGTCTTGGTCGCACTGGCAGAGCGGGTGGCACGGTAGCCGTCGACCGGGCCGGTGGCGGATTCATAGGCGTCGGAAGTGACGCTGATGGTGTCCAGTTCCAGGGTGTTTTCTTCGGCGTAGGCAGGGTCGAGCAGCAAACCCAGGGCCAGGCCGGCGAAGGGCACAAACTTTCGAGACGGCATGATAGAGCGTTCCAATAGCGATATTGAAACAATATAACATGCCTAATGAGAATGAATCGCTAAGAAATGTAGCCTTACCAGCGCCCGCGAGCGGGCGCTAGGATCGCGACAGTTATTGCTCTTCTTTCACTGGCGCGGTCGCCGGTGGTGGGCGCAGGCCGATTTCCGCCGACAGTTTGATCTCCTTGCCGTTGCGCATCACCAGGATCGCCACCTTGTCGGTCGGCTTGATCCGCGCCACCTGGTTCATCGACTTGCGGCCATCACCCGCCGGGGCGCCGTCGATGCTGAGGATCACATCGCCCAGTTGCAGGCCGGCTTTCTGCGCCGGGCCGTCGCGGAAGATCCCCGCTACCACGATGCCTGGACGCCCGGTCAGGCCAAATGACTCGGCCAGTTCCTTGGTCAAGGGCTGTACCTCAATGCCCAGCCAGCCGCGAATCACCTGGCCGTGCTCGATGATCGACTTCATCACTTCCATCGCCAGCTTCACCGGGATCGCAAACCCAATGCCCTGTGAGCCGCCAGACTTGGAAAAAATCGCGGTGTTGATGCCAGTCAGGTTGCCATTGGCGTCCACCAGCGCACCGCCCGAGTTGCCGGGGTTGATCGCGGCGTCGGTCTGGATGAAATCTTCGTAGCTGTTAAGGCCCAACTGGTTACGCCCGGTGGCGCTGATGATGCCCATGGTCACCGTTTGCCCCACCCCGAACGGGTTGCCGATGGCCAGGGCCACATCGCCCACGCGCAAACCGTCGGAGCGGCCGAGGGTGATGGCCGGCAGGTTCTTCAGATCAATTTTGAGTACCGCAAGATCAGTTTCCGGGTCGCTGCCCACCACGCGGGCCAGGGTTTCGCGGCCGTCACGCAGGGCCACCACGATCTGGTCGGCGCCCGTGGTCACATGGTTGTTGGTGAGGATGTAGCCCTCGGGGCTCATGATCACGCCGGAGCCGAGGCTGGATTCCATGCGGCGCTGCTTGGGGCCGTTGTCACCGAAGTAGCGGCGAAATTGCGGGTCTTCAAACAACGGATGCGCGGGCTTGTTGATGACCTTGGTGGTGTACAGGTTGACCACCGCAGGGGCCGCGATGGTGACCGCGTCGGCATAGGTGACCGGGCCCTGGACCACTGTGTTGGTCTGCGGCGCCTGTTGCAGGTTCACATCCAGTGTGGGCAGGCCCACCCACTGGGGATAACGCAGGATAATCAGCATCGCGATCAGCACGCCAGCCAACAATGGCCATCCAAAAAAACGCAGTGCCTTGAGCATCAAGTAAGTCCTGACAGGTTGCAGGGGGCGGGAGAGCGCCCATAATGTCGCGCATTATACGAGGCTGTGACGCCTGCGAACGGGATATTTAGGAGTCTTTTATGGCCGTGCCCCTTACTACCCTCGTCGAGGAAGCCGACCGCTACCTCGGCAGCGCCAAAATTGCCGATTACTGCCCCAATGGCCTGCAGGTCGAGGGCCGGCCCCAAGTGATGCGCATCGTCAGCGGCGTGACCGCCAGCCAAGCCCTGCTGGACGCCGCCATCGAAGCCAAGGCCGACCTGGTGCTGGTGCACCACGGTTACTTCTGGAAGGGCGAAAACCCGTGCATCACCGGCATGAAGCAGCGCCGTCTCAAAACCCTGCTCAAGCATGACATCAGCCTTCTGGCCTACCACTTGCCCCTGGACCTGCACGCCGATGTCGGCAACAACGTGCAACTGGCTCGCCACCTGGATATCACCGTCGAAGGCCCGCTGGACCCCGGCAACCCAAAAATCGTCGGCCTGGTCGGCTCCCTGGCCGAGCCCTTGTCACCTCGTGACTTCGCCCGTCGCGTGCAGGACGTGATGGGTCGCGAACCGCTGCTGATCGAAGGCAGCGAGATGATTCGCCGCGTCGGCTGGTGTACCGGTGGCGGCCAGGGCTACATCGACCAGGCGATTGCCGCGGGTGTCGATTTGTACCTGAGCGGTGAAGCGTCTGAACAGACCTTCCACAGCGCCCGGGAAAACGACATCAGCTTCATCGCCGCCGGCCATCACGCCACCGAACGCTACGGCGTGCAGGCCTTGGGCGACTACCTGGCGCGGCGCTTTGCCCTGGAGCATCTGTTCATCGACTGCCCCAATCCGATCTAAAGCACAGCATTGAACACTGTGGGAGCTGGCTTGCCTGCGATACAGGCACCGCAGCCATTCAGGCTCACCGAGGTGAGGCCATCGCAGGCAAGCCAGCTCCCACACTTACAGTGTTAAAGCCCAAACTGGCCGGCATATTCATATATCGTTTCGGTCTAGCTGGCGCCCTAAATAGAAGAAGTTGCTGTGCTAGCATGCCTCGCTCGAACACGGCCCGCTGGCCGTCCATAAGATCGTTTTTCCGTGAGTAACCATGGTCGACAAACTGACGCATCTGAAACAGCTGGAGGCGGAAAGCATCCACATCATCCGCGAGGTCGCCGCCGAGTTCGATAACCCGGTGATGCTCTACTCGATCGGTAAAGACTCCGCCGTGATGCTGCACCTGGCACGCAAGGCCTTCTTCCCGGGCAAACTGCCATTTCCGGTGATGCACGTCGACACTCGCTGGAAATTCCAGGAGATGTACAAGTTCCGCGACAAGATGGTCGAGGAGCTGGGCCTGGACCTGATTACCCACATCAACCCCGATGGCGTGGCGCAGAACATCAACCCGTTCACCCACGGCAGTGCCAAGCACACCGATATCATGAAGACCGAGGGCCTCAAGCAGGCGCTGGACAAGCATGGTTTCGACGCAGCATTCGGCGGTGCCCGTCGCGATGAAGAGAAATCCCGTGCCAAAGAGCGCGTGTATTCGTTCCGCGACAGCAAGCACCGTTGGGACCCGAAGAACCAACGCCCGGAGCTGTGGAACGTCTACAACGGCAACGTCAACAAGGGCGAGTCGATCCGCGTGTTCCCGCTGTCCAACTGGACCGAGCTGGACATCTGGCAGTACATCTACCTGGAAGGCATCCCGATCGTGCCGCTGTACTTCGCCGCCGAGCGCGACGTGATCGAGAAGAACGGCACGTTGATCATGATCGACGACGATCGCATCCTCGAGCACCTGTCCGAGGAAGACAAAGCCCGCATCGTCAAAAAGAAAGTACGTTTCCGCACCCTTGGCTGCTACCCGTTGACGGGCGCGGTGGAGTCCGAAGCCGAGACGCTGACGGACATCATTCAGGAAATGCTCCTGACGCGAACTTCCGAGCGCCAGGGCCGTGTCATCGACCACGATGGTGCAGGCTCGATGGAAGACAAAAAACGTCAAGGCTATTTCTAAGGGGCTGTCATGTCGCACGTATCTGATTTGATCAGCGAGGACATCCTCGCCTACCTGGGCCAGCACGAGCGCAAAGAGATGTTGCGCTTCCTGACCTGCGGCAACGTCGACGACGGCAAGAGCACCCTGATCGGGCGCCTGCTGCACGACTCCAAGATGATCTACGAGGATCACCTGGAAGCCATTACCCGCGACTCGAAAAAGTCCGGCACCACCGGTGACGATATCGACCTGGCGTTGCTGGTCGATGGCCTGCAGGCCGAGCGTGAGCAGGGCATCACTATTGATGTTGCCTATCGCTATTTCTCCACCGCCAAGCGCAAATTCATCATCGCCGACACACCCGGCCATGAGCAGTACACCCGCAACATGGCCACTGGTGCGTCCACCTGTGACCTGGCGATCATCCTGATCGACGCCCGCTACGGCGTGCAGACCCAGACCCGTCGCCACAGCTATATCGCCTCGTTGCTGGGTATCAAACACATCGTTGTGGCCATCAACAAGATGGACATCAACGGCTTTGACCAAAGCGTATTCGAGTCGATCAAGGCCGATTACCTGAAGTTCGCCGAAGGTATCGCATTCAAGCCAAGCACCCTGGCCTTCGTGCCGTTGTCGGCGCTCAAGGGCGACAACGTGGTGAACAAGAGCGAGCGTTCGCCCTGGTACACCGGGCAGTCGCTGATGGAGATCTTGGAGACTGTCGAGATCGCCAATGATCGCAACTACACCGACCTGCGTTTCCCGGTGCAGTACGTCAATCGCCCGAACCTGAACTTCCGTGGGTTTGCCGGCACCCTGGCGAGTGGCATCGTGCACAAGGGCGACGAGGTGGTGGTATTGCCGTCGGGCAAGAGCAGCCGCGTCAAATCCATCGTCACCTTTGAAGGTGAGCTGGAACACGCAGGCCCAGGCCAGGCCGTGACCTTGACCATGGAAGACGAGATCGACATCTCCCGTGGCGACCTGTTGGTGCATGCCGACAACGTGCCGCAAGTGACCGACGCCTTCGACGCCATGCTGGTGTGGATGGCCGAAGAACCGATGCTGCCGGGCAAGAAATACGACATCAAGCGCGCCACCAGCTACGTGCCGGGTTCCATCACCAGCATCGTGCACCGCGTGGACGTAAACACCCTGGCCGAAGGCCCGGCGAGTTCGCTGCAGCTCAACGAGATTGGCCGGGTCAAGGTCAGCCTGGACGCCGCCATCGCCCTGGACGGTTACGACAGCAACCGCACCACCGGCGCGTTCATCGTGATCGACCGCTTGACCAACGGCACGGTGGCCGCGGGCATGATCATCGCGCCACCGGTGGGTCATGGCGGCGCTGCGCAGCACGGCAACCTGGCGCATGTGGCCACCGAAGAGCGCGCCCTGCGTTTCGGCCAGCAGCCTGCCACGGTGTTGTTCAGCGGCTTGTCGGGCGCTGGCAAGAGCACTCTGGCCTATGCGGTCGAGCGCAAGCTGTTCGACATGGGACGGGCGGTGTTCGTGCTGGACGGCCAGAACCTGCGTCACGACCTGAACAAAGGGTTGCCGCAGGACCGTGCCGGGCGTACCGAGAACTGGCGTCGTGCGGCTCATGTGGCGCGTCAGTTCAACGAAGCCGGCCTGCTGACCCTGGCGGCTTTCGTTGCGCCGGATGCCGAAGGCCGTGAACAGGCCAAGGCGCTGATTGGTGCGGACCGACTGCTGACCGTCTACGTGCAGGCATCGCCGTTGGTGTGCGCCGAGCGTGACCCGCAAGGGTTGTACGCGGCCGGTGGGGATAACATCCCTGGCGAATCCTTCCCCTATGACGTGCCGTTGAATGCCGACCTTGTGATCGACACCCAGGCGTTGTCGCTGGAAGACAGCGTCAAGCAAGTGCTGGAGCTGTTGCGTCAGCGCGGCGCGATCTAAGCTTTATAACCGCACAAAAAAGCCCGCCACCGAGTGATCGGTGGCGGGCTTTTTACATATTCTCAAATGTGAACTCGGTCAATGTGGGAGCTGGCTTGCCTGCGATGGCGGACTGTCAGTTTATTTATCCTTAGCTGATCCACCGCTATCGTAGGCAAGCCAACTCCCACATTAACTTGCTTCCACATGTGATCAGCGGCTGGCCGGAAAGTCTTTGTGAAGCTGCTCCAGCAATGCATCCTTGTCTTGCCACAACTGGTTGATCCAGCCCTGGAACGCTAACCGATATTCCCCATCCTGCTCATAATTCTTGCCGATGAACTCGGCCGGGATCTGCACCTCTTCAAAGTGCACCACCACGTCCTTCACGTTGCCGCACAGCAAGTCCCAATAACCTGGGCGCCCGCCGGGGTAGTGGATGGTCACATTGATCAGTGATTTGAGCTGCTCGCCCATGGCATCCAGTACAAACGCAATGCCGCCCGCCTTGGGTTTAAGCAGGTAGCGAAACGGTGATTGCTGCTGCGCATGCTTGCTCGGCGTAAAGCGTGTGCCTTCAGCAAAGTTGAAAATTCCCACGGGGTTGTCGCGAAACTTCGCACAGGTCTTGCGCGTGGTTTCCAGGTCTTTGCCTTTCTTCTCCGGGTGCTTCTCCAAATATGCCTTGCTGTAGCGCTTCATGAAGGGAAAGCCCAGTGCCCACCACGCCAGGCCAATCACCGGGACCCAGATCAGCTCTTGCTTGAGGAAGAACTTCAGGGGGCGAATGCGCCGATTGAGCACGTACTGCAACACCATGATGTCGACCCAGCTCTGATGGTTGCTGGTCACCAGGTACGAGTGCTGGTAGTCCAGGCCCTCAAGGCCAGTCAGGTGCCAGCGCGTACGGCGCACCAGGTTCATCCAGCCCTTGTTGTTGGTAACCCAGGCTTCGTGGGTGTGGTTCATCAGCCATTCGCTCAGGCGCTTGGCGAACGGCAGCGCCTTGAACAGCGCCACGATAAACAGAAACGAACACAGCAGGATCGTGTTCAGCGCCAGCAACAGCGAAGCGATCACCCCGCGCACGGCGGCAGGTAGAAAATCCAGCATTTAGATATCCATGGGTCGGTTGGCGGCTTGGATCGCCGTCAGGGCGATGGTGTACACGATGTCGTCCACCTGGGCGCCACGTGGCAGGTCATTGACCGGTTTGCGCAGGCCCTGAAGCATCGGCCCCAGGCTCACGCAATCGGCGCTGCGTTGTACGGCTTTGTGGGTGGTGTTGCCGGTGTTCAGGTCCGGGAATACAAAGACGGTGGCCTTGCCCGCCACCTGGCTGTTGGGCGCCAGTTGTCGGGCGACGTTTTCGTTGGCGGCGGCGTCGTATTGCAACGGGCCGTCGATCAGCAACGAACTTTGTTGTTCGTGGGCGAGCAGGGTGGCTTCGCGGACTTTTTCCACCTCCTCGCCGCTGGCCGAGTCACCGCTGGAGTAGCTGATCATCGCCACCCGTGGCGTGATGCCGAACGCCGCCGCCGAGTCGGCGCTTTGCAGGGCGATTTCCGCCAGTTCCGCAGCGCTTGGGTGCGGGTTCATCACGCAGTCGCCGTACACCAGCACCTGCTCGGGGAACAGCATGAAGAACACCGACGACACCAGGGTGCAGCCCGGCGCGGTCTTGATCAGCTGCAGCGCCGGGCGAATGGTGTTGGCGGTGGAGTGAATCACGCCGGAGACCAGGCCATCCACTTCGTCGAGGGCGAGCATCATGGTGGCGATCACCACGGTGTCTTCCAGTTGCTGCTCGGCCATGGGCGCGTTGAGGCTTTTGCTCTTGCGCAAGGCGACCATTGGCTCCACGTAGCGTTGGCGAATCAGGTCGGGGTCGAGAATCTCCAGGCCTTCGGGCAGGTCGATACCTTGGGCGCGGGCGACTGCCTCCACATCCGCAGGCTTGGCCAACAGCACGCAACGGGCAATGCCGCGGGCCTGGCAGATCGCGGCGGCCTGTACGGTCAGCGGCTCGCTACCTTCGGGCAACACGATGCGTTTGTTGGCGGCCTGGGCGCGTTGGATCAACTGGTAACGGAACACTGCCGGCGACAGGCGCATCTCCCTTGGCGTGCCGCAGCGCTGGTGCAGCCAGCGCGCATCGAGGTGGCTGGCGACGAAGTCGGTGATGATTTCCGCACGCTCGCGGTCATCGATAGGGATTTCCTTGTTGAGGCTATTGAGCTGGTTGGCGGTGTCATAGGAGCCGGTGCTCACCGACAACACCGGCAACCCGGCCTGGAAGGCGCCTCGGCACAGATCCATGATGCGTGGGTCGGGCAGGGTGTCGCTGGTCAGCAGCAGCCCGGCCAGCGGCACGCCATTGATGGCGGCCAGGCTGACGGCGAGGATGATGTCATCGCGATCTCCCGGGGTTACCACCAACACACCGGGTTTGAGCAGCTCGACAGTGTTACGCATGGTGCGCGCGCAAATGATGATCTTGGTCATGCGCCGGCTTTCGTAGTCGCCGGCGTTGAGGATCTGCGCGCCCATCAGGTCGGCCACGTCGCGGGTGCGCGGGGCATTCAGCTCGGGTTGGTAGGGGATGCAGCCGAGCAGCCGGAAATCACCGCTGCGCAACAGCGGCGAATGCTCTTTGAGGCGCGCCGAGAAGGCTTCCATGCTTTCGTCGGTGCGTACCTTGTTGAGAATTACGCCCAGCACTTTCGGGTCTTTGGGGCCGCCAAACAGTTGGGCCTGCAATTCCACACGGCCGGAAAGCTCGGTGAGCACTTCATTTTCCGGCGCCGAGACCAGGATCACTTCCGCGTCCAGGCTCTTGGCCAGGTGCAGGTTGACCCGTGCCGCGTAGCTGGCGCTGCGGGTCGGCACCATCCCTTCGACGATCAGCACGTCTTTGCCTACGGCTGCCTGTTGGTAAAGGGTGATGATCTCTTCGAGCAACTCATCGAGCTGGCCGTCGCCGAGCATGCGCTCTACGTGAGCCAGGCCCAGGGGCTGCGGCGGTTTCAGGCCGTGGGTGCGCGCCACCAGCTCGGTAGAGCGTTCCGGCCCGGTATCGCCAGGGTGTGGCTGGGCAATGGGTTTGAAAAAGCCGACTTTCAGGCCGGCCCGTTCCAGTGTGCGCACCAGCCCAAGGCTGATGGAGGTCAGACCCACACCAAAATCGGTGGGCGCGATAAAAAAAGTCTGCATGCGAATTCTCTGGAGGTGCATGGCTTGGGTGGCGCTCTATGGGTGAGTGCCTACCGCGAATCAGGCGCCAAGGTTATCGTTATTCGTGCCCTTGCGCACACCAGCCGCACGCAAAGGCCTGGCCTATTTTTTCAAGGCGTTGCGCGGGGTCGAGCACCCAGGCGCGTGACTGCCAGGGCGGCTGGTGGCGCAGGTGCTGGGTGTGGCCGCAAGACAGCTCGGCCACCCAGTGCCCATCGTCGTCCTGATGAAAACCTGTGATCGTGACCGTTGATCGGCCCCGTCCGTCCGGGTTCCGTTCGCTTTCGGGCAAATCCTTGTTTAGACTTGTCCGTTCTTCATTCTTATGCAAAAGGTCTCGCCCCATGACGATCGCCGCTAACAAGGCTGTCTCCATCGACTATACCCTGACCAACGACGCTGGTGAGGTCATCGACAGCTCCGCCGGCGGCGCGCCGCTGGTTTACCTGCAAGGCGCAGGTAACATCATCCCGGGCCTGGAAAAGGCTCTGGAAGGCAAGAACGTCGGTGACGAACTGACTGTCGCCGTAGAACCTGAAGATGCCTACGGCGAATACTCCGCCGAACTGGTCAGCACCTTGAGCCGCAGCATGTTCGAAGGTGTCGATGAGCTGGAAGTGGGCATGCAGTTCCACGCTTCCGCGCCGGACGGCCAAATGCAGATCGTCACCATCCGCGACCTGGACGGCGACGACGTTACCGTTGACGGCAACCACCCTCTGGCTGGCCAGCGCCTGAACTTCCAAGTGAAGATCGTGGCCATCCGCGACGCTTCCCAGGAAGAAGTGGCTCACGGCCACGTCCACGGTGAAGGCGGTCACCACCATTGATTGTGGTTTGATCAATCGGTAGCAAAAACGCCCCGACTGGTTCGGGGCGTTTTTTTTTGCCTGAGCCCATTGTAGGAGCGAGCTTGCTCGCGAAAAACCTGAGAGCCCCGCTGGGCGCCAGGCTTCCCGCGTCATCGTTAACGATCTTCGCGAGCAAGCTCGCTCCTACAGTTTTCAGGGGCAAACAAAAATGCCCCGGACCTTTCGGTACGGGGCATTTCTTAACTGTTACACAGCCTGGGCTGCGTTGCAGTTGTTACCACTTAGGCTGCAGCAGGAACGCTCAGAGCCTTGATGTGGCCATTCAGGCGGCTCTTATGGCGAGCGGCCTTGTTCTTGTGGATGATGCCTTTATCGGCCATACGGTCGATAACAGGCACAGCCAGAACGTAAGCTGCTTGAGCTTTTTCAGCGTCTTTGGTGTCGATGGCTTTGACTACATTCTTGATGTAGGTGCGAACCATGGAACGCAGGCTGGCGTTGTGGCTGCGACGCTTCTCAGCCTGTTTTGCACGTTTTTTGGCGGAAGGTGTGTTGGCCACCGTCGAGCTCCTCGAAAGACTTTTTAGGAAATAGCAAACAAAATAGGCCGCGAATCATGCCGATGACTTGACGGGTTGTCAAGGGCGGCTGATGCGAACTGCTGAGTGGTCGATCTGAAGAGGCGGGTGATTTATTTCCGGCGCTTGACCTGTAAACTCGCGAGCTTTGGCTCTGTGCTGTTGCAGGCGCGCAGTATCGCATAAGTGGGCGCGTAGTTCGCCTGCTCTTTATCTATAGGCGCAAACTCTTTCAATGAATCTGCTCAAATCGTTGGCTGCGGTCAGCTCTATCACGATGATTTCCCGGGTATTGGGGTTCGTGCGCGACACCCTGCTGGCCCGCATCTTTGGCGCCAGCATGGCCACGGATGCGTTCTTTATTGCCTTTAAACTGCCCAACCTGTTGCGGCGGATCTTTGCCGAAGGCGCGTTTTCCCAGGCGTTCGTGCCGATTCTGGCCGAATACAAGACCCAGCATGGCGAGGAGGCGACTCGTACGTTCATCGCCTACGTCTCGGGTTTGCTGACGCTGGTGCTGATGCTGGTAACCATCGTCGGGATGCTCGCCGCGCCCTGGGTGATCTGGGCCACGGCGCCCGGTTTTGCCAACACGCCGGAAAAGTTCGCGCTGACCACTGATCTGCTGCGGGTGACCTTTCCTTATATATTGCTGATTTCCCTGTCTTCGCTCGCCGGGGCGATCCTCAATACCTGGAATCGTTTCTCGGTACCGGCCTTTGTGCCGACCTTGCTGAACGTCAGCATGATTATTTTTGCGCTGTTCCTTACCCCGTATTTCGATCCACCCGTCATGGCCCTGGGCTGGGCAGTCCTGGCCGGCGGGCTGGCACAGTTGCTGTACCAACTGCCACACCTGAAGAAAATCGGCATGCTTGTACTGCCGCGCTTGAACCTCAAGGATTCCGGCGTCTGGCGCGTGATGCGCAACATGCTGCCGGCGATCCTCGGGGTGTCGGTCAGTCAGATTTCCCTGATCATCAACACCGCGTTCGCCTCGTTGCTGGTGTCCGGCTCGGTGTCGTGGATGTACTACGCCGACCGCCTGATGGAATTGCCATCCGGTGTGCTGGGCGTGGCGTTGGGCACGATCCTGCTGCCGACCCTGGCGCGTACATACGCCAGCAAGGATCGCCAGGAATACTCACGCATACTCGATTGGGGCCTGCGCCTGTGCTTTCTGCTGGTGTTGCCGTGCGCCCTGGCCCTGGGCATCCTCGCCGAGCCGCTGACGGTCTCGCTGTTTCAATACGGGCAGTTCGACGCCCATGACGCCTTGATGACCCAGCATGCGTTGGTCGCCTACTCTGTCGGCCTGCTCGGCATTATCGTGATCAAGGTGCTGGCGCCCGGCTTCTATGCCCAGCAAAACATCCGCACGCCGGTGAAAATCGCGATTTTTACCCTGGTTGTCACGCAACTGCTCAACCTGGTGTTTATCGGCCCGTTGGCCCACGCCGGCCTGGCCTTGGCGATCAGCGCGGGGGCATGCATAAACGCAGGTCTGCTGTTTTACCAATTGCGCAAAAAACAGATGTACCAGCCGCAGCCAGGCTGGGGGGTGTTTGCGCTCAAGTTGCTGGTGGCGGTAGCAGCGATGTCGGTTGTGCTGTTTGGCCTGATGCACATCATGCCGGCCTGGGGCCAAGGCAATATGCTGGAGCGCTTCATGCGCCTGGGCGCATTGGTAGTGGCGGGCGTGGTGGTGTACTTCGGGATGTTGCTGTTGCAGGGTTTCCGCCTGCGTGATTTCAATCGCAAGTCGTTGGGATAGAGAGTTTGCCGCGATAAAACGGTTGTTTTATCGATTCGATCCATTTGGCCTGCGCTGTTGCCTGTCGTCCGGGGCTGGGTGTGGTTATAATCGACCACTTTATGAGCAAGAAGCGCGTTATGCAGCTGGTTCGAGGTCTCCACAACCTGCGCCCCGAGCATCGGGGCTGCGTCGCCACTATTGGCAACTTTGACGGTGTTCACCGTGGCCACCAGGCTATCCTGGCTCGGCTGCGCGAGCGTGCGGTCGAGTTGGGCGTGCCCAGCTGCGTGGTGATTTTTGAGCCACAACCGCGGGAGTTCTTTACTCCGGAAACGGCGCCGGCACGCTTGGCGCGCTTGCGGGACAAGTTGCAGCTGTTGGCGGAGGAGGGCGTGGACCGTGTCCTCTGCCTGGCATTCAACCAGCGTTTGCGCAGCCTCAGCGCCGCCGAGTTCGTCGACCGCATCCTGGTGGACGGCTTGGGTGTGCAGCACCTGGAGGTCGGCGACGACTTCCATTTCGGTTGTGACCGGGTCGGGGATTTCGATTTCCTGCAACATGCCGGTGTGAATCAGGGTTTCACTGTCGAGGCCGCGCAAACCGTCGAACTGGACGGCCTGCGCGTGAGCAGCACCCAGGTGCGTAACGCCCTAGCCGCCGCCGACTTCGACCTGGCCGAGCGTTTGCTCGGCCGCCCGTTCCGCATTGCCGGACGGGTATTGCACGGCCAGAAGCTGGCGCGCCAATTGGGCACGCCAACCGCAAACGTGCAACTCAAGCGCCGTCGTGTGCCGCTGACCGGGGTTTACCTGGTAAGTGTCGACATCGATGGCCAATCGTGGCCGGGAGTCGCCAATATAGGCGTCAGACCCACGGTTGCAGGTGATGGCAAGGCCCACCTGGAAGTTCACCTTTTGGATTTTGCCGGTGATTTATACGACCGGCGTTTGACGGTGGTTTTCCACCAGAAGCTGCGTGAAGAGCAGCGTTTCGCCTCCCTGGAGGCGTTGAAAACGGCGATCAATGCGGATGTCGCCGCCGCCCGTGCACTAGCCGCACCTAGCGCCCATCGCTAACCGAAGAGCCTTAAATGACCGACTATAAAGCCACGCTAAACCTTCCGGACACCGCCTTCCCAATGAAGGCCGGCCTGCCACAGCGCGAACCGCAGATCCTGCAGCGCTGGGACAGTATTGGCCTGTACGGAAAGTTGCGCGAAATTGGCAAGGATCGTCCGAAGTTCGTCCTGCACGACGGCCCTCCTTATGCCAACGGCACGATTCACATCGGTCACGCGCTGAACAAGATTCTCAAGGACATGATCCTGCGCTCCAAGACCCTGTCGGGCTTCGACGCGCCGTATGTCCCGGGTTGGGACTGCCACGGCCTGCCGATCGAGCACAAAGTCGAAGTGACTTATGGCAAGAACCTGGGCGCGGACAAGACCCGCGAACTGTGCCGTGCCTACGCCGCCGAGCAGATCGAAGGGCAGAAATCCGAATTCATCCGCCTGGGTGTACTGGGCGAGTGGGACAATCCCTACAAGACCATGAACTTCAAGAACGAGGCCGGTGAAATCCGCGCCTTGGCTGAAATCGTCAAGGGCGGTTTCGTGTTCAAGGGCCTCAAGCCCGTGAACTGGTGCTTCGACTGCGGTTCGGCCCTGGCCGAAGCGGAAGTGGAGTACGAAGACAAGAAGTCCTCGACCATCGACGTAGCCTTCCCGATCGCCGACGACGCCAAGCTGGCCGAGGCTTTCGGCCTGGCAAGCCTGAGCAAGCCAGCGGCCATCGTGATCTGGACCACCACCCCGTGGACCATCCCGGCCAACCAGGCGCTGAACGTGCACCCGGAATTCACCTACGCCCTGGTGGACGTTGGTGATCGCCTGCTGGTGCTGGCCGAGGAAATGGTCGAGTCGTGCCTGGCGCGTTACGAGCTGCAAGGTTCGGTGATCGCTACCACCACGGGTTCTGCGCTGGAGCTGATCAACTTCCGTCACCCGTTCTATGACCGTCTGTCGCCGGTGTACCTGGCGGACTACGTGGAGCTAGGCGCCGGCACTGGCATCGTTCACTCTGCGCCCGCCTATGGCGTAGACGACTTCGTGACCTGCAAAGCCTATGGCATGGTCAACGACGACATTCTGAATCCAGTGCAAAGCAATGGCGTGTACGCGCCGTCCCTGGAGTTCTTCGGCGGCCAGTTCATCTTCAAGGCCAACCAGCCGATCATCGACAAGCTCTCGGAAGTCGGCGCGCTGTTGCACACCGAAACCATCAAGCACAGCTACATGCACTGCTGGCGCCACAAGACCCCGCTGATCTACCGCGCCACTGCGCAGTGGTTTATCGGTATGGACAAAGAGCCGACCAGCGGCGATACCCTGCGTAACCGCGCGATCAAGGCCATCGAAGACACCACGTTCGTTCCGGCCTGGGGCCAGGCGCGCCTGCATTCGATGATCGCCAATCGTCCGGACTGGTGCATCTCCCGCCAACGTAACTGGGGCGTGCCGATTCCGTTCTTCCTGAACAAGGAAAGCGGCGAGCTGCATCCTCGCACCGTCGAACTGATGGAGCTTGTGGCCCAGCGCGTTGAGCAGGAAGGTATCGAAGCCTGGTTCAAGCTGGACGCCGCCGAGCTGTTGGGCGATGAAGCGCCGCTGTACGACAAGATCAGCGACACCCTCGACGTGTGGTTCGATTCGGGCACCACTCACTGGCACGTGCTGCGTGGCTCGCATCCGATGGGTCACGAGACCGGCCCGCGCGCCGACCTGTACCTGGAAGGTTCGGACCAACACCGTGGCTGGTTCCACTCGTCGCTGCTGACCGGTTGCGCCATCGACGACCACGCACCGTACCGCGAACTGCTGACCCACGGTTTCACCGTCGACGAGAACGGCCGCAAGATGTCCAAATCCCTGGGCAACGTGATTGCGCCGCAAAAGGTCAATGACACCCTGGGCGCCGACATCATGCGTCTGTGGGTGGCCTCGACTGACTATTCGGGTGAGATGGCTGTTTCGGAGCAGATCCTGCAACGCAGCGCCGACGCCTATCGTCGTATCCGCAATACCGCGCGCTTCATGCTGTCGAACCTGACCGGTTTCAACCCGGCCACCGACCTGCTGCCGGCCGAAGACATGCTCGCGCTGGACCGTTGGGCCGTGGACCGTACCCTGTTGCTGCAGCGTGAGCTGCAAGAGCACTACGGCGAATACCGCTTCTGGAATGTCTACTCCAAGATCCACAACTTCTGCGTGCAGGAGCTGGGCGGTTTCTACCTCGACATCATCAAGGACCGCCAGTACACCACCGGCGCCAACAGCAAGGCTCGCCGTTCGGCGCAGACCGCGCTGTACCACATCAGCGAAGCGCTGGTGCGCTGGATCGCACCGATCCTGGCGTTCACCGCCGACGAGCTGTGGGAATACCTGCCGGGCGAGCGTAACGAGTCCGTCATGCTCAACACCTGGTACGAAGGCTTGACCGAACTGCCGGCCGACTTCGAACTGGGCCGCGAGTACTGGGCGGGCGTCATGGCCGTCAAGGTTGCGGTGAACAAGGAACTGGAAGTCCAGCGTGCGGCCAAGGCCGTGGGTGGCAACCTGCAAGCCGAAGTCACCCTGTTTGCCGAGGATGGCCTGACTGCCGACCTGGCCAAGCTGAGCAACGAACTGCGCTTCGTACTGATCACCTCCACCGCGAGCCTGGCACCTTTCGCCCAGGCCCCGGCAGATGCCGTGGTCACCGAGGTACCGGGCCTGAAGCTCAAGGTGGTGAAATCGGCCTTCCCTAAATGCGCCCGTTGCTGGCACTGCCGTGAAGATGTCGGTGTGAACCCTGAGCACCCGGAAATCTGCGGTCGTTGTGTCGATAACATCAGCGGTGAAGGCGAGGTTCGCCACTATGCCTAATGCAGCCAGTCGTTTCGGACGTCTGGGCTGGCTCGTACTGAGCCTGCTGGTGCTGGTTATTGACCAGGTCAGCAAGGCTCACTTCGAGGGCTCCCTGGAAATGTTCCAGCAAATCGTGGTGATTCCGGATTACTTCAGCTGGACCCTGGCCTACAACACTGGCGCCGCCTTCAGCTTCCTCGCTGACGGCGGCGGCTGGCAGCGCTGGCTGTTCGCGGTGATCGCCGTTGTGGTCAGTGCCGTGCTCGTGGTGTGGCTAAAGCGCCTGGGTCGCGACGACACCTGGCTGGCTATCGCGCTGGCCCTGGTGTTGGGCGGCGCGCTGGGTAACCTGTATGACCGCATCGCCCTGGGCCATGTGATCGACTTCATCCTGGTGCACTGGCAGAACCGCCACTACTTCCCGGCGTTCAACTTTGCCGACAGCGCCATCACCGTTGGTGCAATCATGCTGGCGCTGGATATGTTCAAGAGCAAGAAAACCGGAGAAACCGTCAATGACTGATCAGGTATTGGCTGAGCAACGCATCGGCCAGAACACGGAAGTCACTTTGCATTTCGCATTGCGCCTGGAGAATGGCGACACGGTAGACAGCACCTTCGACAAAGCCCCGGCGACCTTCAAGGTTGGTGACGGTAACCTGCTGCCTGGTTTTGAAGCGGCATTGTTCGGGTTCAAGGCGGGCGACAAGCGCAACCTGCAGATCCTGCCGGAAAACGCCTTCGGCCAACCCAACCCGCAAAACGTGCAGATCATCCCGCGTTCGCAGTTCGAAGGTATGGATCTGTCGGAAGGTTTGCTGGTGATCTTCAATGATGCGGCAAACACCGAATTGCCCGGTGTGGTTAAAGCCTTCGATGATGCGCAAGTGACCATCGACTTCAACCATCCGTTGGCCGGTAAAACCTTGACGTTTGATGTTGAAATCATCGACGTTAAAGCGCTCTAACTGACGAAACCGGTTCCTGTGGGGCTGGCTTGTGTGGGAGCTGGCTTGCCTGCGATAGCATCACCTCGGTGTACCTGATACATCGAGACGTTTGCATCGCGGGCAAGCCCGCTCACACAGACGCTTATTCTATAGAGCTGAGTTGATCCAATTTCTTGGCCTGCAAGGCACGAGGCACAGCATGCAAATCAAACTCGCCAACCCCCGTGGCTTCTGCGCTGGCGTGGACCGGGCGATCGAAATCGTCAACCGCGCCTTGGAAGTCTTCGGGCCGCCGATTTATGTGCGCCACGAAGTCGTGCATAACAAGTTCGTGGTCGAAGACCTACGCGCACGCGGTGCGATCTTTGTCGAAGAACTCGACCAGGTACCCGACGACGTTATCGTCATCTTCAGTGCCCATGGCGTGTCCCAGGCCGTACGTACCGAAGCGGCCGGCCGTGGCCTAAAAGTGTTCGATGCCACCTGCCCGCTGGTAACCAAGGTGCACATCGAAGTGGCGCGTTATAGCCGCGACGGTCGCGAATGCATCCTGATCGGCCATGCCGGTCACCCGGAAGTCGAAGGCACCATGGGCCAGTACGACGCCAGCAACGGCGGCGCCATCTACCTGGTTGAAGACGAAAAAGACGTCGCCAACTTGCAGGTGCACAATCCCGACCGCCTGGCTTTCGTTACCCAGACCACCTTGTCCATGGACGATACCAGCCGCGTCATCGATGCCCTGCGCACGCGTTTCCCAGCCATTGGCGGCCCACGCAAGGATGACATCTGCTACGCCACGCAAAACCGTCAGGATGCGGTCAAGCAACTGGCGAATGAGTGTGATGTTGTGCTGGTGGTCGGCAGCCCTAACAGTTCCAACTCCAACCGCTTGCGTGAGCTGGCCGAACGCATGGCCACGCCGGCGTACTTGATCGACGGTGCCGAAGACATGCAGCGCAGCTGGTTCGATGGCGTTGAGCGTATCGGCATCACGGCGGGTGCCTCCGCTCCGGAAGTGCTGGTGCGCGGTGTGATCCAACAGTTGCAAGCCTGGGGTGCTACCGGCGCCGATGAGCTGGCGGGTCGTGAAGAAAACATCACGTTCTCGATGCCCAAGGAACTGCGGGTCCGCTCGTTGCTCTGACGGCCAGGGTGCTGGAATAGCCTCGGCATAATGCCTGTTCGGTCTTGTCATTGCGCAGGCTGACGCGCCCGCTGGGGGCCAGCACGATCTGATACAGGCTCTGTGCCTGGTCCTTGCCACACACATGCACGGTGCCGGCACGAAATCCCCCGCCGGCGAACACTGGCTCCCCCAGGCCGCTGAAGCGCACCTGGCTCGTAACCGGGCCATTACCGGCGACCGGCACGCGCCCATTGCTCTCGCGCTCCAGCAATACCGGATTGTCGTCATCCAGGTGGCCGCGCCCACTCACATCCAGTATCACGCGCCATCCCAGGCTCCAGTCCTCGTCCTTTGCATGAATGACCACCGCCCGGTTACGCGCGATGGCCTCGGTGCGTGCGTAGCGCAGCCCGGAGGCAAGTGCTTGGGCCGCGCTTTGTCGTTGCTGCGATTCAAGCAAACCCTTGAAACCGGGTACGGCCAGTTGCGCGAGAAAACTGGTGACGATCAGCCCCAGCAACATCTCAATCAGGGTGAAACCTTGTTGTTTCATGTGCGTTCCCTCCTTGGGCACGAGTAGGTTTTCTAGGTATAGCGCTTGGTCGTTGGCGCTGGATGATGGCCTTTATGTCCAAAGTATTTCCCTTTGTTCCGGGAGCAGCGCCGCTCGAAAACCGACGCTAGTCTTGGGTCGCACAGCAGGTCTTGCCTGCTTTTTTTCACCGGCCTTCGACATGGATGACGACGGAAATGCCAGCCTGCCAGAACCGATTCCTGCGCGTTGCGCACTCGCGCCAATCCGGCATGACGCTGGTCGAGGTGCTGGTAGCGCTGTTGATTTTGGCGATCGGCCTGATGGGCGCTGCGGTGCTGCAACTCAACGCGCTCAAGTACACCAACAGCGCCAGGATGACCAGCCAAGCCAGTTTTATTGCCTATGACATGCTCGACCGCATTCGCACCAATGCTGGCGCCGATTACACATGGGGCAGGGCGGAGCTGGCGCCGCCCAACACTGCCACCGCCAGCGTGCGTGACCTCGACCTGCACGATTTCGAGGCCAATATCACGGGTTTTGCCGGCGAGGATGCCAAAGGTTCAGTGGTGGTGAACGGGCAAGAGGTCACCATCAGCATCAGTTGGGCGGATGCCCGAGCAGCAAACCGCCCAGGGGCGCGGGAAACCTTCACCCTGACCAGTCGAATCAGTAATGAACAGGGAGTGTCGCAATGAAGCGTCTTGGGCGAGGTTTCAGTCTGGTGGAAGTGTTGCTGGCGCTTGCCATCGGGTTGATCTTGATACTGGGGGCGAGCCAGATACTGATCAGTTCGCGGTTGACCCATGCCAGCCAGCAGGCCGCCATGCTGCTGCAGGATGATGCGCGGTTTGTGCTGAGCAAGATCACCCAGGATATTCGCCAGGCAGGCATGCTGGGGTGTTTGGCCGTGGCCGCTATCGACAATGCTCCGGCTGCCTTTGATCGGCCGATAAGCTGGGAAGCTGCGGGGAGTGCGAAGTCACTGACGCTGGTGACCGCGAATGTCGGCGATGGCGTCGGCAAGACTGACTGGACAGTGTTGTCCGACTGCAAGGAGGCGGCCAGGGCTTATGCAGGCACACCACCCGGAGCCGAACCCGGCCAACTTCGCTTTGGCATACGCCAACTTACCTACACCTACGAATCGGGTCAGTTGAAGATCAGTACCCCGGCAGCACCGGCCAAGGCAGTATTGATGGATAACGTGCGGGCATTCGACGTCAGCTTCGGCATGGCGGCCACCTCGGTATCGACAGTTGTGGTGCGCTATGACAGCCATCCGGCCGATGAGTCGCTGATACGCAGCGTGCGCATTCTCATGACCCTTCAAGATCCCTCTGGGCGGGTGAAGGACCAGACCTACAGTGTCGTGGCGGCACTGCGAAATCGGCTGGGGTAGGGGCAATGACCATGCAGGGCGGTATCCAAATGCGGCAGGCCGGGACGGTGCTGCTGATCAGTCTGGTGTTCCTGTTGGTGCTGTCGCAGGTGGGGCTGTCCTCGATACAGGCTGCGGTCTCCCAGCAAAAAGTCGCGAGCAGCCTCTGGCATCGCAATCAATCGTTTCAATCTGCCGAAAGCGGCCTGAGGTTGGGGGAATCGGCCGTGCAAAAGGTTGGCCAGGCGATGCCTGTCTGCCACTCGATCACCCGTTGTGCGCCGCCTGCTGAAGCGTTTTCCTTGACGGCGGCCGGGACGAACCCTGTCTCGGCGATCACCTGGCTTGCCTTGAAGAATGGGTTTTATGGCATTCAATCCCTCGGCGAGGGTGAAGGGCTGGCTCATTTGCCGTCCCATTCCCTGGCCACGCTTTTTCGAGTCACTTCGGTCGGTCTCGCGGGGCAATCGCGCACGGTGCTGGAGACGGTCTATGCCCGTGTAGAGGAGGGCGGCCGCGTCAGGTTTCGACGGGTCTTATGGCGGCAACTTCAATAAGGAGCAATCGGATGGGCAAGGAGAGCCAGGGTTTTACCCTGATTGAGTTACTGATCGTCGTGGCGATCATCGCGTTGCTGGCCGGGATTGCGTATCCCGGGTACCTCAGCCAGGTGAAGAAGGCGTATCGGGCGCAGATCGTCGCGTTGTTGAGCGAACAGGCCCAGCAACTGGAGCGTTCTTATACGAGGAATGGCACTTTTATTGATGCAGGCGACGTCAGCGCGGGCAATGATCATTATAGAATCAGTGCCGTCCTCAACCCTCAGGATTTTGACCTGCTCGCCACACCCGCTGCGGACTCGGTCATGGCGAACGACGCGTGCGCAGCATTCAGCTTGACCAGCACCGGTATGCGCGGCAACCCGGGAGCAGGGCCTGAAATGTCGCCCAAGGTCTGCTGGGGGCAAGGATGAGCGTACTTGAAGCGTGGGCGCCGGGCGCGCCTTTCCCTGTTTATCGGCTGGATCAAATGATGGCTAAGCAACAGCAAGTGGTGATTGTCGGCGGCGGAGTAATCGGGCTGTTGACGGCGTACAACCTCGCCAGTGAGGGCCAGGCGGTCACGCTGCTGGAGCGCGGTGGGCTTGGGCAAGAGGCTTCCTGGGCGGGCGGTGGGATTGTCTCGCCGTTGTACCCGTGGCGCTATAGCCAGGCGGTCACTGCCTTGGCCCATTGGTCCCAGGATTTTTACCCTCAACTGGCGCAACGGCTATTTGCTGCTACCGGCGTCGATCCGGAGGTACATACCACGGGTTTGTATTGGCTCGACCTGGATGACGAAGCGCAAGCACTGGCCTGGGCTGCCCGTGAAGGGCGACCGTTGAGCAAGGTGGATGTATCGGCGGCCCATGACGCGGTGCCGGTGCTGGGGGGCGGCTACTCCCAGGCGATCTACATGGCCAACGTGGCCAATATTCGCAACCCGCGCCTGGTCAAATCATTGAAGGCGGCGCTGCTGGCGTTGCCGAACGTGACGATTCGCGAGCAATGCGATGTGTCGGGCTTTGTACTCGGCGGCGGCAGGGTGGTGGGTGTGAATACCGCTACGGGCCACGTTTTGGGGGATCACGTGGTGCTCGCGGCCGGCGCCTGGAGCGGGCAACTGCTGGATACGCTGGGCTTGGGGCTACCCGTGGAGCCGGTTAAAGGCCAGATGATCCTGTACAAATGCGCGTCCGATTTTTTATCCAGCATGGTCCTGGCCAAGGGGCGTTATGCGATCCCGCGGCGGGATGGGCACATCCTGATCGGCAGCACGTTGGAGTATGAGGGATTCGACAAGACGCCGACCGACACCGCGCTTGAAAGCCTCAAGGCATCTGCGCAGGAACTGATTCCCGCCTTGACGGACGCCGAAGTGGTCGGGCATTGGGCCGGTTTGCGGCCTGGCTCACCCGAAGGTATACCGTTTATCGGTGAGGTCCCTGGCTTCAGGGGGCTGTGGCTCAATTGTGGGCATTACCGCAATGGTCTGGTACTCGCACCGGCATCTTGCCAGTTGTTCACCGACTTGCTGCTGGCGCGGGCTCCGATCATCGATCCAGCGCCTTACGCCCCCGCAGGTCGCCTCAACGCTGGATAGACTTTGGCCCTTGTTCCAGGTGCGCCTGGGTGCAGTACCATTCCTGAGGTGAGCTCAGTGCGCGATCCTGCGGCAGGTGCACGCCACAGTGAGCGCAACGCACCATCAGGGCTGCATCCGGCTCGGCAGGCCGTTGCTGACGGGAGGCAGGGTTTTTGAATTTGCGCCAGAACCATACCGCGGCAGCAATGACGGCAATCCAGAACAGTAGACGAAGCATGATGGGCAGTTTCTCGCAAAGGAATGCGCCAGTTTAGCCAAGGTGGTCACGGGCGCACAGGGCAATAAATACTCGCTCATAAAAAAGGGAGCTCCTTCAGAGCTCCCTTTTGCGTTGCGTCGAACAATCAGTCGAACACACCGAAGGTCATGTAGCTGAACCACGAACGGTCCTGGTTGTCGCCCAGGGCTTGCGGCTCTTCTTCTTCGATCACATCGCCGTTCTCGTCGTGCGGCTTGAGCTCCGAAGGAATGGCGTCCTTGGCGTCCTGGTACTGCTTGATCACGTCCTGGTTGGCGCGGGTTTCACCCGGCGGCAGCGGTGGACGGGACTCGATCAGGCCCAGGGTGTACTTGCTCAGCCACGAACGGTTGTCCGCTTCGTCAACCTGAGGCACGAACTGGCCGTCTTTCAGGCTAGGGTGGTCAGGGTAGTTGAGCTTCAGGGTTTCCAGGCTGGTAGTCGCGAGGGTGTCCAGGTGCAGACGCTGGTAAGCCTCGGTCATCACGGCCAGGCCGTCACCCACGGACGGGGTTTCCTGGAAGTTTTCCACCACGTAGCGGCCACGGTTGGCTGCGGCCACATAAGCCTGACGGGTCAGGTAGTAGTGGGCCACGTGGATCTCGTACGAAGCCAGCAGGTTGCGCAGGTAGATCATGCGCTGCTTGGCGTCCGGCGCATAGCGGCTGTTGGGGTAGCGGCTGGTCAGCTGGGCGAACTCGTTATAGGAGTCGCGGGCAGCACCCGGGTCGCGCTTGGTCATGTCCAGCGGCAGGAAGCGCGCCAGCAGGCCAACATCCTGGTCGAACGAGGTCAGGCCCTTCATGTAGTAGGCGTAATCCACGTTCGGGTGCTGCGGGTGCAGGCGGATGAAACGCTCGGCAGCGGACTTGGCAGCTTCCGGCTCGGCGTTCTTGTAGTTGGCGTAGATCAGCTCAAGCTGGGCCTGGTCGGCATAGCGGCCGAACGGGTAACGCGACTCCAATGCCTTCAGCTTCGCTGTGGCGCTGGTGAAGCTATTATTGTCCAAGTCTGTCTGAGCTTGCTGGTACAGCTCGACTTCGCTCAGGTTTTCGTCGACGACGTCCTTTGTTGACGAGCAAGCAGCAGTCATGGCGAGGATGGCGATCAGCAGCAGGTGTTTCACTTGCATGGCGGCTTGCGTCCCTATGACGGCCGCTGTCTTGGGCGGGGCCGTCCTGTTATGATGAGCGCCCCGTTGAAAGCCTCGGGGCAAAAGACGCCGTATTTAACCACAAGCGCGCAGCCGAAACCAAAGGCTACGCCACGCCTAGTCTGAGCATGTCCGATAAAATTGAACTTCGCGCAGAGGTGCCGTCCGAATTGGGCGGCCAACGCCTCGATCAAGTCGCCGCACAATTATTCGCTGAGCACTCGCGCTCGCGCCTTTCCGCCTGGATCAAAGACGGCCGCCTGACTGTGGATGGAGCGGTTATCCGCCCGCGAGACATAGTCCATGGCGGTGCGATTCTTGAGCTGACTGCCGAGCAGGAAGCCCAGGGAGAATGGGTTGCCCAGGACATCGAGCTGGATATCGTCTATGAAGACGACGACATCCTGGTCATCAACAAACCCGCGGGCCTGGTGGTTCACCCGGCCGCCGGGCACGCTGATGGCACCTTGCTCAATGCCCTGTTGCACCACGTGCCGGACATCATCAATGTGCCGCGCTGCGGCATCGTGCACCGTCTGGACAAGGACACCACCGGCCTTATGGTGGTAGCCAAGACCATTCAGGCGCAGACGCAACTGGTTACGCAATTGCAGAGCCGTAGCGTCAGCCGCATCTATGAGTGCATTGTGATCGGCGTCGTTGTGGCCGGTGGCAAAATCAACGCGCCCATTGGTCGTCACGGCCAGCAGCGCCAGCGTATGGCGGTGATGGAGGGCGGCAAGCAGGCCGTCAGCCACTACCGTGTGCTGGAGCGTTTCCGCTCCCACACCCATGTGCGGGTCAAGCTGGAAACCGGGCGTACCCACCAGATTCGCGTGCACATGGCGCACATCAACTTTCCGTTGGTCGGCGACCCAGCCTACGGTGGCCGCTTCCGTATTCCGCCGGCGGCCAGCCAGACCATGGTTGAGTCGCTCAAGACGTTCCCGCGCCAGGCACTGCATGCACGCTTCCTGGAACTGGATCATCCGACGAGCGGTAAGCGCATGAGCTGGGAATCGCCACTTCCAGACGATCTGGTCTGGCTGCTTTCGCTTCTCAAGCAGGATCGCGAGGCGTTTGTCGGATGAATGACTGGCTGATACCTGACTGGCCCGCGCCGGCCCGGGTAAAAGCCTGCGTCACCACCCGTGCGGGCGGCGTCAGCCTGGCGCCGTTCGACAGCCTCAACCTGGGCGATCATGTCGAGGACAGCCTTGAGGCCGTCCTTGAAAATCGTCGTCGCCTGAGTGACGCCTTCGATATCCAGCCTGCCTGGTTGCGTCAAGTCCATGGCACTCAGGTGGTTGAGGCCGATCCGGGCCGTACTGTCGAGGCAGACGGCAGTTGGACCAGCACCGCTGGCATCGCCTGCACATCCATGACCGCCGATTGCCTGCCTGCGCTGTTCTGTAATCGAGCGGGCACCCGCGTTGCTGCAGCCCATGCCGGTTGGCGTGGCTTGGCCGCTGGGGTGCTGGAGGCCGCGTTCGAAAGCCTGGATAGCGCTCCCGCAGACGTTCTGGTCTGGCTCGGCCCTGCCATTGGCCCGCAAGCCTTCGAAGTTGGCCCGGAGGTGCGTGAAGTGTTCATGCAGCAACTGCCGGCCACCGCTGAAGCCTTTGTTCCCAGCCACAACGCTGGCAAGTTCATGGCCGACATCTACCAGCTGGCGCGTCTGCGTCTGGGAGTGCGCGGTGTTTCCGCTGTGTATGGTGGCGGTTTGTGCACTGTGACCGACCCGCGTTTCTTTTCTTATCGCCGCAGCCCGCGTACGGGCCGATTCGCCTCCCTTATCTGGCTTGAACGCTAGACTGTCCTGACCTGTATCAACCGTCCGCCGCTTGAAACGCCCAGAATCCACCCCATCTATAAGGGTATCTGGCAGGTTTCTTCATTCAGGATGTGTTTGTTCATAGCTCCGGCCTGCTCAAAAGGAAGGTGACTAATGCGTATTGATCGTTTAACCAGCAAATTACAGTTGGCCTTGTCCGACTCTCAATCCTTGGCGGTGGGCCTCGACCACCCGGCCATTGAACCTGCGCACTTGATGCAGGCACTCCTGGAACAGCAAGGTGGTTCTATCAAACCCTTGCTGATGCAGGTGGGCTTTGACGTTAACAGCCTGCGCAAGGAGTTGAGCAAAGAGCTCGACCAACTGCCGAAAATCCAGAATCCCACCGGTGACGTGAATATGTCCCAGGATCTGGCGCGCCTGCTCAACCAGGCCGACCGCCTGGCCCAGCAGAAAGGTGACCAGTTCATCTCCAGCGAACTGGTGCTGCTCGCCGCCATGGACGACAACAGCAAGCTCGGCAAATTGTTGCTGGGCCAGGGCGTGAGCAAGAAAGCCCTGGAAAACGCCATCAACAACCTGCGTGGCGGCGAGGCGGTGAACGACCCTAACCATGAGGAGTCGCGCCAGGCCTTGGACAAATACACCGTAGACCTGACCAAGCGTGCCGAAGAAGGCAAGCTGGACCCGGTGATCGGCCGTGACGACGAGATTCGTCGCACCATCCAGGTGTTGCAACGTCGCACCAAGAACAACCCGGTGTTGATCGGTGAACCTGGCGTGGGTAAAACCGCGATTGCCGAGGGCTTGGCCCAGCGCATCATTAATGGTGAAGTGCCAGACGGCCTCAAAGGCAAGCGCCTGCTGTCTCTGGATATGGGCTCGCTGATTGCCGGTGCCAAGTTCCGGGGTGAGTTCGAAGAGCGCCTCAAATCCTTGCTTAACGAATTGTCGAAGCAGGAAGGGCAGATCATTCTGTTTATCGACGAATTGCACACCATGGTCGGCGCCGGTAAGGGCGAAGGCTCCATGGACGCCGGCAACATGCTCAAGCCCGCCTTGGCGCGGGGTGAGTTGCACTGCGTCGGCGCTACTACGCTCAACGAATACCGTCAGTACATCGAAAAGGACGCAGCCCTTGAGCGTCGCTTCCAGAAAGTGCTGGTGGAAGAACCGAGCGAAGAAGACACCATCGCGATCCTGCGTGGCCTGAAAGAGCGCTATGAGGTCCACCATAAGGTGGCGATCACCGACGGTGCGATCATTGCGGCGGCCAAATTGAGCCATCGCTATATCACCGATCGCCAGTTGCCGGACAAGGCTATCGACCTGATCGACGAAGCGGCCAGCCGCATCCGTATGGAGATCGATTCCAAGCCGGAAGTGCTGGATCGCCTGGATCGGCGCCTGATTCAACTGAAAGTCGAATCCCAGGCGTTGAAGAAAGAAGAAGACGAAGCGGCCAAGAAGCGCCTGGAAAAACTCCAGGAAGAAATTGTCCGCCTGGAACGTGAGTATTCGGACCTCGAAGAAATCTGGACCTCGGAAAAAGCCGAAGTACAGGGTTCGGCGCAGATCCAGCAAAAGATCGAGCAGTCTCGCCAGGAACTTGAAGCGGCGCGCCGCAAAGGCGACCTGAACCGCATGGCCGAGTTGCAGTATGGGGTGATCCCGGACCTGGAACGCAGCCTGCAGATGGTCGACCAGCACGGCAAGCCTGAAAACCAGTTGCTGCGCAGCAAGGTGACGGAGGAAGAAATTGCCGAAGTAGTCTCCAAGTGGACCGGTATTCCTGTGTCTAAGATGCTCGAAGGCGAGCGCGACAAGTTGCTGAAGATGGAAAGCCTGTTGCATCAGCGCGTCATCGGCCAGGAAGAGGCCGTGGTGGCGGTGTCCAACGCGGTACGGCGTTCCCGGGCAGGTTTGTCCGACCCGAACCGTCCAAGCGGCTCGTTCATGTTCCTCGGCCCGACCGGTGTGGGTAAGACCGAGTTGTGCAAGGCCCTGGCCGAGTTCCTCTTTGATACTGAAGAGGCCATGGTGCGGATCGATATGTCCGAATTCATGGAGAAACACTCGGTGGCTCGCCTTATCGGCGCACCGCCAGGCTATGTAGGCTATGAAGAGGGCGGTTATCTGACCGAAGCCGTGCGGCGCAAGCCTTACTCGGTGATCCTGCTGGATGAGGTCGAGAAGGCGCACCCGGATGTGTTCAACATCTTGCTGCAGGTGCTGGAGGATGGTCGCTTGACGGACAGCCACGGGCGTACGGTGGACTTCCGCAATACGGTGATCGTGATGACTTCCAACCTGGGGTCGGCACAGATCCAGGAATTGGTGGGTGATCGTGAAGCTCAGCGTGCGGCGGTGATGGACGCGTTGACCACGCACTTCCGTCCGGAATTCATCAACCGGGTCGATGAAGTGGTGATCTTCGAGCCTCTGGCGCGGGATCAGATCGCGGGCATCACCGAGATCCAGTTGGGCCGCCTGCGTAGCCGTCTGGCTGAGCGCGAACTGGACCTTGAGCTGAGCGGCGAAGCGTTGGACAAGCTGATCGCGGTCGGTTACGACCCGGTGTATGGCGCACGGCCACTCAAACGTGCGATCCAGCGCTGGATCGAGAACCCACTGGCGCAGCTGATTCTGTCGGGCAGCTTTATGCCTGGCACCCGCGTCACGGCGACGGTGAAAGACGACGAAATCGTCTTCCATTAAGCCCTGCGCTTGGCGCAACCATAGAAGGCCCCGCATTGCGGGGCCTTTTTTTTCGATAGGGCGTTGAACTGTAAGGCAAAGGCTTGTAAAGTGCGCCCCGCAGCAACGTCAGCCCACGGGTTTCTTCTCCCCAAGAAGAAATCAGAAAGAAGCGCAAATCATTGTCTTAAAAGCAATTTAAAGGGTTGACAGGGGTTTTTAAGATTGTAGAATAGCGCGCCTCAGAGACGCTAACGTAGCGATACGGACAGGGTCGAAGAGGAAGCAACACAGCAGTAACTTTGAAATATGTAGTTCCGTGATAGCTCAGTCGGTAGAGCAAATGACTGTTAATCATTGGGTCCCAGGTTCGAGTCCTGGTCACGGAGCCAATTTCAAACCGGGGTATAGCGCAGTCCGGTAGCGCGCCTGCTTTGGGAGCAGGATGTCGGGAGTTCGAATCCCCCTACCCCGACCATATTTGGGTCGTTAGCTCAGTTGGTAGAGCAGTTGGCTTTTAACCAATTGGTCGTAGGTTCGAATCCCACACGACCCACCATTTTTGAGACCAGTTAACGCTGGAATCGAATCTTAAGATCAGAGGCCAAAAGCGCTGATCGAAGAAGGCGACTGAAAGGTCGCCTTTTTATTACCGGGGTATAGCGCAGTCCGGTAGCGCGCCTGCTTTGGGAGCAGGATGTCGGGAGTTCGAATCCCCCTACCCCGACCATATTAAAAATCCTCGTATCGAAAGATACGGGGATTTTTTTTGTGCTCGCGAATCCTGAATTCTCCGCAAAACAAATGTGGGAGCAAGCCCGCTCCCACATTTGCCAGGCCTCCTTCGAGACCAGGTTGTTAGTGCAATTTAAGGCGTGGCTCGGTGCCGCGGCCGATCTTGCTGCCCAGCATCAGCATCGCCGTGCGGAAGAACCCATACAGCGCCATCTGGTGCATGCGGTACAGCGACACGTAGAACATCCGCGCCAGCCAGCCTTCCAGCATCACACTGCCCGTCAAATTGCCCATCAGGTTACCCACCGCGGAAAAGCGCGACAGCGAGATCAGCGAGCCGTAGTCGGTGTACGTGTAGGTCGGCAGCTCCTTGCCTTCGATTCGTAGCTTCAGCGACTTGGCGAGCAATGAGGCCTGTTGATGAGCCGCTTGGGCACGTGGCGGCACATTGCGGTCGGTGCCCGGTTGCGGGCACGCGGCGCAATCACCAAAGGCGAAGATATTTTCGTCGCGGGTGGTTTGCAGAGTTTGCAGGACTTGCAGTTGGTTGATGCGGTTGGTTTCCAGACCGTCGATGTCCTTGAGGAAACCGGGTGCGCGGATACCGGCCGCCCAGACCTTGAGGCTGGCCGGAATCACCTGGCCGCTGCTGGTGATCAAGGCATCGGCAGTTACTTCACTGACCGCCGAGTTGGTCAGTACCGTCACCCCTAGTTTTTCCAGGGTCTTGTGCACTGGCCCACCGATCCGCTCCGGCAGTGCAGGCAATACCCGCGGGCCGGCTTCGATCAGGGTGATGTGCATGTTTTCCGGCTTGATACGATCCAGGCCATAGGCGGCCAGTTCATGGGCGGCGTTATGCAGCTCGGCGGCCAGCTCGACCCCGGTGGCACCGGCACCCACGATGGCGACGCTAATCTGTTCAACGGCGTCGGTCTGCCCGGCATGGGCGCGCAGGTAGTGGTTGAGCAGTTGCTGATGGAAGCGCTCGGCCTGCTTGCGGGTATCGAGGAACAGGCAATGTTGCGCTGCGCCCTCAGTGCCGAAGTCGTTGGTAGTGCTGCCTACCGCAATCACCAGGCTGTCATAGCCCAGCACGCGGGCAGGCACCAGTTCGCGGCCTTCTTCGTCGAGGGTGGCGGCCAGCTGGATTTTCTTCTGCTCACGGTCAAGCCCGCTCATGCGCCCTAGCTGGAACTCGAAGTGGTTCCATTTCGCCTGGGCAACATAGTTGAGTTCGTCTTCAGATGAGTTCAGTGAGCCGGCCGCGACTTCGTGCAGTAACGGCTTCCAGATGTGGGTCAGGTTGGTGTCGACCAGCGTGATGCTGGCCTTGCCACGCTTGCCCAGAGTCTTACCCAGGCGGGTAGCCAACTCCAGGCCGCCGGCACCGCCGCCGACGATAATAATACGATGGGTCATGGGGATATCTCGCAAGGCTAAAAGAAATCGGAGCAGTTACCCTCGCGAGCGCCATGCGGCTCATAGCGTCAGGTAACTCAATAGGCGGCTCAGCGCACCGAGCCCGATCACCACGACCAGCACCACGCAGAGGAGCAGCCACGGCCGGAAAGGCTTGCGCTCGACTCTGTGCTGGGAAAGTCGCAGGTACTCTTCGACACGCTCTTGGTCATCGGGTTTCAGGCGGCTGGTCATAAAGGCCTCGTCAGGTAGACGTTGCAAAGGGGCGCCACGTTACAGCCAGGGGCATCAAAGGCTGATGCCGACATCAAACACTATGCTGCGGCCAAGGTTGTTGCGCAAGAAATCCGGCGCGTCCGGGTGCGCGAACAACACCCGGGCGAAGGTTGGACCCACCAGTGACAGCGAGCGCCAGCCCTGGCGCAGGTATTCGGTCGGCGGCGGAAAATGGCTGTTGAGGTCCAGTACTTCGCGCTTGAGGCTGGTAAACGCAATAAGGTCCAGCTCCCCCAAGTCCATCCCGCGCTCTTTATAGTTGTGGGCTTTTTTACGCAGTGTGGGGGCCAGGCGCAGGAGGAATTCATGGGCGGGGATTCGCCGTGGCTTGGCTTCGCGCCGTACCAGTTGGCTCAAGGAGAAAGCACTGCGCCTGCGCAGCAACTCATCGCGCCACTCGTCGTTCAGGCGGCGGCCCTCATCCAACACAAAAAAGACCTCGAAGCTGGCGTCGCGAAACAACACGTCGGGCGGCTCCTGGCCCGCTGCGTGGAATTCTTCGACACGGTAGGGCACATTCAAGCCTTGCAACAGGCGCTGGCAGACCCAACGCTCACGCTCCCACTTGCGGGCATTGGACAGAAACGCATTGGCTTGTTCGGCTGCTACGGTGAGCAGGCGCAAAAAATCTGAGTCATCCATAGTCGCAGCTTAGCGTTCAAATGATGACCACAGGAAGTCTTGCCTTAAAACCCGGGTGTAGAATGCTTGCGTGAAACAGGCCCAGGGACGAGGTGTGTGATGAGGTTTTTGGTGAAGGCAGAGCATCCGTGATCAGTGCAGCGGTTCTGGCACCCCAGACTCTCGGCTTCGGCTGGCTGGTATATGCGCCCGTGATGATGTGGGCGATCCTGCGCTCGCCATGGGTGGAGTTGTTTGCCGACCGTCGGCGCCAGCATTTGCTGTTCGGTACGGTGTTTGCGCTGTTCATGCTGTGGCTGGTGCGACGGGATTTCGATACCGGCGTGTCCTACCACTTTATCGGCATGACCGCCGTGACCTTGCTGCTGGATTGGCCGCTGGCAATCGTCGGAGGCTTTGCCGCCCAGCTTGGCTTGATGTTGCTGGGGCGCCAGGACCTGGCCGCGCTTGGCATCAATGGCCTGCTGCTGATCGTGCTGCCAGTGCTGGTCACCGAAGGGTGCGCGCTGCTGGTAGAGCGGGCGCAGCCGAGAAACCCCTTTGTGTATATCTTCTGTTCGGGCTTTTTTGCTGCCGCACTGTCGGCATTGCTGTGCCTGTTGGCCGGCCTGGGCCTGTTGTGGTTAGACGGTCTTTTTGCGATGCCTGAGTGGTTGGAAGATTTTGTCGGTTACCTATGGCTGATCATCTTTCCCGAAGCTTTCATCAACGGCATGGTCATCAGCGCGCTGGTGGTGTTTTGCCCGGAATGGCTGGAGACGTTCAACCGTACCCGCTACCTCTCGGCGCCGTGGAAGGACGACGATTCGCGGCGTTGATCCAGGTCAAATGCCAGGCAGCGGCGCGGGTCCATGCTCTGCAAAATTTTCAGGAGCACGGATCATGAGTGTGTACGAGTGGGCACGGCAGGAGTTGCGCAGAAGCCAGGATGCAGCGCAGGAAATCGGTTTTGACCCCGGGTTGACCTTGCGCGCCATGCTCAGTGCGGTGGTGCAGCAAAGCAAGGGGGTACGCAGTTTTGAAGACCTGGCCGACGAGTTGCAATACCTTGCAGAAAACCTCGACGACCAGCAGGATTATGCCTTTATGCGGCCTTAGTGGCGCGGCGGCAGGTCTTCGGAAAACAGTTCATCTTCGGCGTCAGGGGCCACGGGAATCTTGTGTTCTTCAGCGGCCCAGGCGCCCAGGTCGATAAGCTTGCAACGGTCCGAGCAGAACGGTCGGTTGAGGTTGGTCGCTTTCCATTCCACGGGTGCACCGCAGGTTGGGCAGTCGACGGTCAAGGGTTGGCTCATGATCGGCCTCCACGCAAAGTAAGGTAAAAGTGGTGCAGTCGCTCGACCTCGCCGTGCAGCCAGGCGAGGTCCTTATCGTTGACCAGCACGTCATCGGCATGGTTCAGGCGGTCTTCGCGGCTGGACTGGGCCTTGAGAATCGCCTGCACCTGTTGTTCGCTGATGCCGTCGCGCTGCAGGGTACGCTGAATCTGCAGCGATTGCGGCACGTCGATCACCAGGATGCGCTGGGTCATGCTGTACTGTCCGGACTCGATCAGCAGCGGCGACACCAGGATCGCGTAGGGCGATTGGGCGCGTGCCAGGTGGCTGCGAATTTCCTCGGCGATCAGCGGGTGCAGCAAGGCTTCCAGCCACAGGCGCTCTTGTGGGATCTCAAAGATCAGTTTGCGCAGCGCGGCACGGTCCAGCTGGCCGTCGGGTTGCAGCACGCTGGCGCCGAAATGTTCGGCGATGCGTGCCAGGGCAGGGCGGCCAGGCTCGACCACCCAGCGCGCGGCATGATCGGCATCCACCAGGTCGATGCCCAGCTTGATAAAGTGCTCGGCCGCAGCGCTTTTGCCGCTGCCAATGCCGCCCGTGAGCCCAAGAATCCAGGGTGTTGCAACAGAAGTGGTCATCTGAAACCGACAGACTGCAAATAGAAGTCGGTTATTTGACCACCCCAGAGCAATGCAATCCAGCCGGCAATTGCCAGGCAGGGGCCAAACGGCATTGGCGCTGACACCTGGGCCTTACGCAAATGCAGCAGGATCAGCCCGGCAAATACGCCCAGCAGCGAGGCCATCAGCAGGGTCATCGGCAGAATCTGCCAGCCGCCCCAGGCTCCCAGCAAGGCCAATAACTTGAAGTCGCCATGGCCCATGCCGTCTTTGCCGGTGGCCAGCTTGAACAGCCAGAACAGGCACCACAAGCTCATGTAGCCGATGACCGCGCCCCACAGTGCATCGGGCAGTGGCGTCAGCAGGTCAGCACTGTTGAGGATCAGCCCCAGCCATAGCAGCGGCAGCACCAGCACATCCGGCAGCAGTTGGTGATCCAGATCAATCAGGCTCATGCCCAGCAAGCCCCAACTCAACAGCATCACCGCGCCGGCTTGCCAGCCGAAGCCGAAGTGCCAGGCGACAGCGGTTGAGATCAGCGCGCACGCGAGTTCGGTGAGGGGGTAACGCAGGCCGATGGGCTCGCGGCAGTGGGCACAACGCCCCCGGAGCAGCAGGTAGCTGAGCACCGGGATATTTTCCCAAGGCCGAATCGGTTGATTGCAGTGCGGGCAGCAGGAGTTCGGGTGCATCAGGTTATAGGCCGGCCCACCGGGCTCGGCTGGCAAGTCGAGAATCTCATGGGCCTGGGCACGCCATTCCCGCTCGAGCATTTTGGGCAGGCGCCACGCCAGCACATTGAGGAAGCTGCCGACGATCATGCCCAACACCAGCGCCAGGCCAACAAACGCCCAGGGATGTTCGCTCAGCAGCAGGCTCAAAACGCCGTCCCCAATTGAAACACCGGCAGGTACATGGCGACTACCAGCGCGCCGACAACCCCTCCCAATACGACCATGATCAGCGGCTCCATCAGGCTAGTGAGGTTGTCGACCAAGGTATCCACGTCTGACTCGTAGTGGTTCGCGACTTTTTCCAGCATGCGGTCCAGGGTGCCGGACTCCTCCCCGATTGCGGTCATCTGGATCGCCATGCCTGGGAACAGGCCGCTGTTATGCATCGATTGATTCAACTGCATGCCTGTGGATACATCGTGGCGCATACGTTCGATTGCCTGTTTGAAGGGGCCATTGCCGACGGCGCCGGCCACCGAACCCAATGCCTGTACCAGAGGGACGCCCGCCGCAAAGGTGGTGGAAAGTGTGCGAGCGTAGCGAGCAACCGCAGATTTGTGCAGCAGTTTGCCTGCCACGGGTACTTTCAACAAACCTGCCGCCAACCAATGGCGAAAGCCCGAGTAAGTTCGATAAGCGTGATGCCCAGCGACCATTATGGCGCCCACGGCCAGCGCCAGCATCCACCACGCGTGTTGCAACAGCTCCGACAGTGCAATGACCGCCAGGGTAAACCCGGGCAATTGGCCGTTGACCCCGGCGAACAAGTTCTGGAACTGCGGCACAACGTGAATCAACAGGACTGTGCTCACCCCTGTGGCAATTACCAGTACCGCGACAGGGTAGGTCATGGCTTTCTTGATCCTGGTTTTGAGCCGTTGGCTTTTTTCCAGATGAATCGCCACGCGCTCGAGCAAGGTTTCCAGGGCGCCGGCTATTTCGCCAGCTGCTACCAGATTGCAATACAACTCATCGAAGTAGCGGGGATATTGACGCAGGGCAGCGGCCAAGGGGTGGCCGCTGGCAATGTGCTGTTTCAACGCCTTCACCAGTTCGCGCAGCTGTAGGTTTTCGACGCCTTCGCTGATGATGTCGAAGGCTTGCAGCAGCGGGATGCCGGCTTTGAGCAAGGTGGCTAACTGGCGAGTGAACAGGGCAATATCTGCGGGCGTTATTCGCGTCTTGAAGATGTGTAAACCGTAAGATTTCTTGCGCACACGCTCAGGGCAGATCCCTTGCTGGCGCAGTTGTACCTTGATCAGCGCAAGGTTATGCCCGGCGATTTGCCCGGAAACCCGGCGGCCTTTGCGGTTGATGCCTTCCCAGGCATAGATTGTCGACGTGTCGTTCATGTGAGGTTGGCGCACCCAGGTCGTGAAGATTTTATAGCTTAGTCAGGTGGCGAATTCGGGCAGGCTGGCGCTGGGCGATAAAATGTCAGATTGTGCGTCTTGCAGGCGAACGGCTGCGTGGGGATGAGTACACTGGCGCCGTTGCACACTACGGGGCGCAGGATGCGCCTTGTCATGGTTCTATTCTGGAGAGTGAAAGAGATGCGTCAAAAAGGTTTTACCTTGATCGAATTATTGATCGTCGTGGCAATCATCGGCATTTTGGCCACCATCGGTCTGCCCATGTACACCAAGCACCAGGCCAAGGCCAAGTTCACGGCGGGGTTGGCTGAAATCAGCGCGCTAAAGGCCGGCTATGAGGACGCCATCAACCAGGGCACCTTGCCAACCCTGGCCCTCATCGGTGGCGCCAGCCCTACCGCCAACTGCGTGATCGAAGCGACAGGCGATGTGGCCTCGGGCGCAGGCTCCATCCGTTGTGAAATCTTGGACGCGCCCGCGCCCGTGCTCGGCAAGACCATCACCTTGACCCGCAGCGCCACCACCGGCTGGAGCTGTGCCACCACGGTAGAGCCGCAGTACGCTGCCAAGGGCTGCGGCGCCAACGGCGCGTGACAGTCGCCGGGCGGTGAGCGAGTTGGTTGCTGCATGCCCAATGCAGTGCTAGCTTTAGCCCACCGCCCGTGTAGCTCAGCCGGTAGAGCAGCGCACTCGTAACGCGAAGGTCGCAGGTTCGATTCCTGTCTCGGGCACCACAGGCACCACTGTTTCAACGGCAATGTTTTCAGATGATCCCAGAATGGTTCTGAAGGCCAGGTGAGCCGGGCATTTGCCCCCGCTCTTTTGTATCTGCGCAACCTTGAAGACCCAGATGCATTCCCATTCCTCGATCTAAGAGAACGACATGACCACGACTGAGATGACCCAGGAAGCACGGCACGAACAAGCGCTCAAGCATTACCTTGAAGCGACGCCGCAGCTTAAAGAAGAGATCAAGGACCTGAGTGCCGACGATCAGCGCGACCAGATTCAGTGGGCATTCGAAGATGAGGCCGAGAGTCAGGGCTACCAGCCTTGGGAGTTGACCCTCAAGTACACCTCGACGCCGGAAGAGTTCGAAGCCGCGCGGTTGGCCTTGCACAAAGAGGCGGCCGAGGTGCTGGGTGTCGATTGGGACGAGTACTGCGAGATGAATAATCTGGTGGTCTAGGCACGGCGGGCTTGTTGTGGCGAGGGAGCTTGCTCCCGCTGGGCTGCGAAGCAGCCCCAAATTGGATAATCGAAATACATCAGGTGTACGTCGATGAACGGTTTGGGAGCGCTGCGCACTCCAGCGGGAGCAAGCTCCCTCGCCACAATCGCCCGGCCCTGCATGGTTTCTCAGATGCTCAGGCGCATCGACAGATCCACCGCCTTCACATCCTTGGTCATCGCGCCGATGGAGATGTAGTCCACGCCGGTTTCAGCGATAGGCAGCAAGGTGGTTTCATTGATCCCGCCGCTGGCTTCCAGCTTGGCCTTGCCTGCGTTCAGGCGCACGGCTTCGCGCATGTCTTCCAGGCTCAGTTCATCCAGCATGATGATGTCGGCACCCGCCGCCAGGGCCTCGCGTAATTCCTCCAGGCTTTCCACTTCGATTTCCACCGGCTTGCCCGGGGCAATCTTGTGGGCGGCGGTGATCGCTTGGGCAATACCACCGCAGGCGGCGATGTGGTTTTCCTTGATCAGGAACGCGTCATACAGCCCGATACGGTGGTTGTGGCAACCGCCGCAGGTCACCGCATATTTCTGCGCTAAACGCAGGCCGGGCAATGTCTTGCGGGTGTCCAGCAGCTTGACCTGGGTGCTGGCGACAAAGTCCGCCAAAAATTGCGCACGGGTGGCAACCCCTGACAGCAATTGCAGAAAATTCAACGCGCTACGTTCACCACTGAGCAGCGAGCGGGCCGGGCCCTCAAGGTGGAACAACGCCTGGTTGGGGCTCACTCGTTCACCATCAGCCACCTGCCAGTGCACAGCGACCCGTGGGTCCAGTTGACGAAACACCGCATCCACCCACGCCGTGCCGGCGATAACAGCCGCCTCACGGGTAATGATCGTGGCCTTGGCCAGTCGTTCGGCCGGGATCAACTGCGCGGTGATGTCGCCACTGCCGATGTCTTCCAGCAGTGCGCGGCGCACGTTGGCTTCGATTTCGGCGGTGAGGTCGGCAAGACGGAGGTTCGGCATAACAGGCTCCACAAACAAAGTGCCTCGATTATAGGGCCAGCGTGCGTTCTAACCCAGGCTCGCCACTCATTTACCGCACAAAGTCAGAGTGTGCTGGCGCAACTGCCCTCGTTTGCAAGATAATCTCGCGCCTTGCAATTGGCGTCATAGCTTTGACGTCCTGGTGGTGATCGGGTGTTTGCAGTGCCTGCCGGGCCTGCGCTCCGTCTCTCCACCGCTCAAAACCGCCGTTTCAGGAGGCCAGGATGCACAATGACGGGAAGGTGGTGCCTATCAACAGGGCGCAGGCCACGCCATCGCCGCTCGCGCGCCTGCCGGTGGTGTTGCTGCAGGTGCGTGACAAGGCTGCGCAACAGCTGCAGCAAGGCTTGCAGGAACTGTTCGATAACGCCGACGACACCCTGTTCGAAATGGCCGAAAAGGCCCGTAGCACCGTCGACCATCATATTTTTTTCGAGGCCATGCGCGACCTGCGCCTCAAGCGCAAGAACTTCGAGCGCGTGTTTATGGAGCAGCTGTTTGTGGCGTTCGCCAACCTGGGCCAGGCCCGGTGCAGCGGTGCACACCTGGTGCCGCTGGTGTCTTATGAGGCGGCACCCGGCACCAGCGCGGATGATGTGGAAAAAGCCGTGGCTCTGGAGGCGATGCTTGGTAGGGTGCGGCATCGCGATGGCTTGGCCCTGGGGCAGTTGGACGCACGCTTGAGTGAACTGCTCGGCAGGCGCCTGGAGGACCCTGAAAACCCCTTGGGCCCTGCGCGGCTTTGTGAGTTTTTCCTGCAAGCAGGGCGCAGCCTGGGGGTGGAGATTCGCGTCAAGCTGGTCATGCTCAAGCTGTTTGAGAAATACGTGCTCAGTGATGCCGACCTGTTGTATGGCGAGGCCAACCAATTGTTGATCGCCACCGGCGTATTGCCGCAACTCAAGACGGTCCCGTCCCGTCGAGCTGGCGGGCGCGAGGCCCGGGAGCACCAGCATTACACCAGCCAAGTGGTGGCCGACCCGCCGCTGGATAAAAGCGGCCAGCAAGCGTTCAGTGCCTTGCAAAAGTTACTGGTGGCCGTGCGTGGCAGCGTGGCCCCGACCCTTGAAGCCAGTGCCGAGCCGCAGCCGATTGCCACCCGCGATCTGCTACGGCTGTTGTCGCATTTGCAGCAATATGTCCCGGAGCCCGGTGGCGAGGACGATTTCGACCTGCGCAACCAGCTGGAACAGTTGCTGACCCGGGGCAGCGTCAAAAGCGGCAAGTCGAGGGTGTTAGAAGAGGCAGACGAAGATGTGACCAATCTGGTCGCCATGCTGTTTGAGTTCATGTTCGATGACAGCGGTGTGCCGGACGCTTTCAAGGCGCTGATCGCTCGCTTGCAGATCCCGCTGCTGAAAGTGGCGGTGCTGGACAAGAGCCTGTTCAGTTGCGCAGAGCATCCGGCGCGGCGCTTGCTCAATGACATCGCGAGTGCCGTCATCGGCTGGAGCCCGCCCTATGACCACCCACGGGACAATCTCTATCTGTGTATCGAGCAACTCGTACAGCGTGTGCTGAATGAGTTCGTCGAAGACCCGGCGATTTTCTCCCAGTTGCTCACCACGTTCAGCGCATTCATAGCCCAGGAGCGCAAGCGCAGCGAGCGACTTGAGCGACATACCCGTGACGCCGAGCAAGAGCGCCTGCAGGTCGAGGTGGCGCGCCAGCGTGTGGCGCACGTGCTCAATCGGCGGCTCGTGGGCAAAACCTTGCCGCAATCGGTGCTGCAATTTGTGCAGCAGGCCTGGAGCCAGGTGCTGTTAGTGGCCGTTCTCAAGCACGGTGAACAATCGCTGCAGTGGCAGGCGGCACTGCGCACCGTGGATGAATTGATCTGGAGCGTCGGCCTGCGTGAAGACACCGAAGCGGGCCGGCGTTTGCTCGAGCAATTACCCGGGCTGCTCAAGGCCTTGCGTGACGGGTTGGCCGGTGCGGCCTTCGATCCTTTCAGTACCCGCGAGTTCTTCCTGCGGTTGCAGGCCATGCATGTTCAGCCGCTCGACGGCGAGGTGCTGGTTGAAGCCCGTGAGCCTTTTATCCTGGGGGCTGGCCCGCCGGGTGCCGACGAACCACTGCCCCATGATGACCCCGACCTGCTCAAAGCCAAGCAGTTGCGAGCCGGTACCTGGGTAGCGCTGCAGCAAAATGAAGCCGGTACCCTGCGCTGCAAATTGACCGCCATCATGCCGCCCGCCGATACCTATGTTTTTGTCAGCCGCGCCGGCCTCAAGGTGTTGGAGAAAAGCGCGGGCCAGTTAGCGCTGGCGTTCAAGCAGGGCGTCCTGCACGCCTTGGATGATGGCCCGCTGTTCGAGCGTGCGCTGGCAGCGGTGGTGGACAACCTGCGGCAACTCAATCGCGGCAAGTGATCGCAACCGCAGGGTGGAACGCGGCATACTGGTCACACCTCTTATCATTCAAGGAGCCTGTATGCAGTTGGACCCCGCCAGCGGTTGGTGCCAGGGCATTCGTCATTGCCCTTCGCCCAACTTCAACGAGCGCCCTGAAGGCGAAATCTCGCTGTTGGTGGTGCATAACATCAGTTTGCCCCCGGCGCAGTTCAACACCGGCAAGGTGCAGGAATTTTTCCAGAACCGCCTGGATATCTCAGAGCATCCCTATTTTGAAGGGATCGCGAGCCTACGAGTGTCTGCGCATTTTCTGATTGAACGTGACGGCACTGTGACGCAATTTGTTTCGTGCCGCGACCGAGCCTGGCATGCCGGTATTTCCGTCTTTGAAGGGCGCGAGGTCTGCAACGATTTTTCTCTGGGAATCGAGCTGGAAGGCACGGATGACCTACCGTTTACCAATGCCCAGTATGCGGCGTTGATCGACCTGACACGCCAACTGCTGGCCGCATACCCAGATATCACCCGCCAACGTATTTGTGGTCACAGCGACATCGCTCCGGGGCGCAAGACCGACCCGGGCCCCGCTTTTGATTGGGCGCGCTTTCGCAGCGCCCTGCAGGATGGAGGACACGAACGATGAGTTTCCTGGTGTTGGTGCTGGCCGTGTGGATCGAGAAATTCTCGGCTTTGCGCCTGCGGTTGCAGCGCGACGGTGGATGGCTGCGTGAGCTGGCCAAGCTGGAATCGAGCCCGCGCATGGGCAAGCGCCCCTGGTTGATCCTGCTGATATTGGTGCTGCTGCCGGTGGCATTGCTGGCATTGTTGTTGCTGGTCCTGGAACCGGTGGCCTATGGCCTGTTGGCATTGCCGGTGCACTTGCTGGTGGTGATCTACAGCCTGGGCCGTGGCGATCTATTGGCGGGGCTGGGGCCGTTTCGCGACGCCTGGCGGCGCGGTGACCTGCAAGCGGCCGAGCATGTGGCCGAACGCGACCTCAAACTTGGCGCCGACAGTGGCGAGCAATTGCTGGAGCGCGTCCAGGGCTACCTGCTGTGGCAGGCGTATCAAAGCTTTTTCGCGGTGATTTTCTGGTATTTCCTGCTGGGCCCGGTGGCCGCCCTGGCCTACCGCCTGTTGGCGCTGGCCAGCGAAAACAGCCAGAACCCGTTGGTGGCCGAGCGCGCCACGCAACTGCGCCACGCGTTTGACTGGTTGCCGGTACGCCTGCTGGCGGCCAGCTTTGCCTTGGTGGGTAATTTCGTCGGGGTCAGCCGTGTGATGCTCCACGAACTGTTGAGCTGGGACATCAGCGCGGCACAGTTGGTGGAAAGAGTCGGCCTGGCCGCCGCGGAAATTCCTGCGCCCGTGGTGGGGGCCGATGGCATCAACAGCCTGGATCGCCTGTGGGAACTGCTGCTGCGTGCGGCGGTGCTGTGGTATGCCGGGTTTGCGATCTGGACGGTGTTGCCCTGATGGTAGGAGCGAGCTTGCTCGCGAAAAACGTCAACGATAACGCGTGCTTCCTGAATAAACGCGGCGTCTGTGAGTCTTTCGCGAGCAAGCTCGCTCCTACATGGCGTTAGGGCTTTCCCCTTGCCACATTTGGCCTCCAGACACGCCGTTAACCTTACGTTACAAAACTCCCTTTCGAATTGAGCTATACAGATAGAGCGCCAAATAGTGGCTATCTGCCGCCGCCCTGCGCCTCAATAAAAATAAAAGAAGGGGAGGTCACCTGTGAAGAGCTTGCTCTATCCCGCCGTCGCGCTGATGAACCGCCTGAGTTTCGGCATGAAGTTCAGCCTGATCAGCGTGCTGTTCCTGCTGCCGATGCTGGCGACCAACTATTACCTGGTGCGCGACTCGTGGCGTGAATACCAGGGCACCCGGGTCGAACTGCAGAGTCTCGACCTGCTCGGCAGCAGCCTGGCGTTGCGCCGCGATCTGGAAACCCTCAACAACCAGGTAGAGATCAATGCCACCCTCGGCCAGTCCGGTAAAGCGGCAGACCTGGAGACCAGGATCAGCGCCTTGGAAGCGAGTGTAGTGGGGCGCTTGCAAGGCTTGCGCGCCATCGCGACCCAGCCCGAGCAAGTTGCCGTCTTCGACAGTAAGCGCGATGAGCTGATCGCTGCGTTCAAGGCCCAGCAACAGGAAACTTCGTTGCTCAACAAAGCGGCGTTGATCGGCAAGTTACTCAACCAGGCCCAGATGTTCAGCCAGATCATTGCCAGCCAAGCCGGCTTGAGCCGTGATCCGCAAAGTGATCTGCGCCAGCTCAGCGACCTGGTCACCACCGTCACCCCTCAAGTCACCCAGGCCTTGGGCGAAGGCCGTGCGATGGGCGCGTACTCCCTGGGGCAGGGCTTTATCAATTCATCCTCCAGCACCCGTTTTGACGAACTGCTGCAGCAGCTGGAAAAACTCCACGGGGAATATGGCTTGAAGCTGCAGGACGCGTTGGGCGCCAGCCAGGCCGCGCATGCAGCCCTCGACGTTTCGGCGCAAGCCAGCCGGGCCAGCCTCAAGCAAGGCAGCGAGTTTTTTGAAGAGCAGGTGGTGATGGCCGAGACCCTCGATACGTCTTGGCAGGGTTTTTATGACGGCGTCAGCCAGTTGATGGCCAAGACCTATCAATTGGATGACGCCACCCTGGCGTTCCTCGGGCAGCAGTTGCAGCAACGCCTGGCGCAAAACCGCCTGCACATGGTGTTGCTGGTCACGGCCCTGGCGGCGGTATTTGCGTTGATTTTCTATCTCTATGCCGGTTTCTTTGTCTCCACTCGCACCACCTTGCGCCGCCTGGGGGCGATGATGGACAAAGTGGCGGCAGGTGACATGACGGTCACCTTCGTTGCTCAAAGCCGCGACGAGCTGGGCGACTTGGGCCAGGTGTTCAATGGCACCGTGGCCAAGATTCATGACCTGATCGAACGTGTTGGGAATACGGTCAGCCAGGTGGAGTTGCAGGCCGGCCAGGTGCAGGCGGTGTCGGCACAGAGTAACCAGGCGGTGTCCGGCCAGCGCAGCCAGATCGAACAAGTGGCGACCGCGATGAACCAGATGTCCGCCACCGCCCAAGAGGTGGCGCGCAGCGCGGCGGCGGCGGTCAGCAGTGCCCAGAGCGTCAATGATGAAACGGTCAACGGGCGTGCGCTGGTGCAATCCCAGCAAGGCGGCATCGCACGCCTGGCGGCGGAGATTGACGAATCGGTGCGGGTGATCAACCAACTGGCTGCCGACAGCCAGTCCATCAGCAGCGTCCTGGAAGTAATCAAGAGCATTGCCGAGCAGACCAACCTGCTGGCGCTCAACGCGGCCATCGAAGCCGCGCGCGCTGGTGACCAAGGGCGTGGTTTTGCGGTGGTGGCCGACGAGGTGCGCACCCTGGCTCGGCGCACCCAGCACTCCACCGAGGAAATCGAGCAGATGATCAGCCGCTTGCACAGCGGCGTGGGCGCGGCGGTGAAGGCCATGGGCAGCAGCCATGAAATGGCGAATGGCACGGTGGGGCAGTCGGAAAAAGTCCAGCAAGCCCTGGAAAATATCCTGGGGGCAGTTGGGATGATCGTCGATCAGAACCAGCAAATCGCCGCCGCCGTGGAGCAACAAACGGCGGTCGCCCAAGACATCGACCAGAACATTGTCGAAATCAACCGTGCTGGCGAGCATGCAGCGCAAGGCGCCCAGCACACGGAAGCGGCCAGTCGACAACTGGCAACCCAGGTGGTTGAGTTGAAGCAATTGATTGGTGCGTTTCGGGTGTAGGGCGGTTCTGAAGGGCTGAACCACGGGGCCTGTGGCCCATGTCTTGATTTACCGATGCGTGTTTTATCGGGGCGTGAATAGGTGAAAATTTATGTCATCCGTCACGGTCACGAGGGGACAAAACGATGGCCGCCGCAATCGGTATCAGGGGGCATTGCGCCCAGTGCAACATGACGTTTGAACTCAAGCCTTGGCAACTGAACGCCATTGCCATCGATGTGCCGTTTGACTGTACGTATTGCCACTGCGGGTTGCAGTTGGGCTGCGTCAAGCAGTTGCGCCAGTTCAGAGCCCTGGACCAATGGGCGCTGGTGCGGCCGAGCATGATCATGCTGACGTGCGCGACCTTGCTGGTGGCCTTGGTCGCCGAGTGGCTGGGGCTGCTCAGTGTCAACGCGCAGTTCAACATTTCACTGGTCGCGGTGTTGATCCATTTGCTGGTGGTGCGCTACGCCCGTCATCGCCAGACAATGACCTTGAACTTGCAGGCCATCAGTGCGCTACCAGTTGAACAGCTCGCACGCATTGCGTGTGCTCGCCTCAGCCAGCAATAGAGGGCTGATACCCATGCGCTCGGCCAGGGCCGTGCAGATGTCTGGCAGGTGTTGCGGGCTATTGCGCTGGTTGGGGTACATGGCCGGGGCCATATCCGGCGAGTCGGTTTCCAGCACCACGGCGTCGAGGGGCAATTGGGCCAGTACCCGGTGCATGCGCAGGGCCTGGGGCCAGGTGGCAGCGCCACCCAGGCCCAGTTTGAACCCGAGCTTGATGTACTCGCGTGCCTCTTCAACGCTGCCGGCGAACGCATGGATGATGCCGCCTCTGGGTAGGCGGATACGCTTTAAGGTGGCAATTACCGCGGCGTGGCTGCGGCGAACGTGGAGCAGGGCCGGCAGCTGGAAATCCACCGCGAGTTTCAGCTGGGTTTCAAATAGCGGTTGCTGGCGCTCGTGGTCCAACTGTTCAAGAAAGTAATCCAGGCCAATTTCGCCCACGGCGCACAGTTGCCGGTGGCCATGCAGGCGCGTCAACCAGTCGCCCAGCTCCAGCAGGTCGGCGGGGCGATGCTCATCGAGATACACCGGGTGCAAGCCAAAAGCGGCGAACAAGCCTTCGTCCTGTTGCACCAAGTCCCACAGCCGCTGCCAATTTTTCTGGTACACCCCCAGCACCACCAGGCGCCGAACGCCGAGGTCACGGCTGTGGGCGAGGACGTGCGTGCGATCCTGGTCGAAGTCCTCGAAGTCCAGGTGCGTGTGGGTGTCGATCAGCTCCACGCTCAGGCCTCGTGGATACGCTGCTTGAAGGTCCGGCCAATCGCATGCACGCCGGGTTGGTACTGTTCTTCTTCAACGGCGGCCAGCGCCAGGCGCAGGGCGGTCTCGGCAATCAACTGATGTTGTTGGGCCATGGCGTTGACCGGCAGCGGGAGGAAATCCAGCAACTGGGTATCGCCGAAGGTGCCCAGGCGCAGGGGGCGTGACTTGAGAGGGAAGTCATGCAGCGCATCAAACACGCCTTGGAGCAGTACGTAGGAGGTGGTTACCAGCGCGTCCGGCAGATGCCCCAGGCGTTGAAGCAATTGCTCCATCAGCTCTCGGCCGCAGTCACGACTGAAGGCTTCGCCCTGTTCGATGATCACTTCGCCCGTAAAGCCTTGCAGCGCATCGCGGAAACCGGCGGTACGCGCCTGGCTGATGCTCAGCTCGGGCCGTGCGCCGATCAGCGCGATCTGCTTGGGCAACGGTTGCAGCAGGCTGCTAGTGAGTTGCTGGCAGGCCTGGTGGTCGTCGCTGACCACGGAGCAGAACTGGTTCGGCTCCATCTCCCGGTCGATGGCAATCACCGGCAGCCCCTTGGCCTGCAACTCGCGATAGCTGTCATCGCTGGCCGGCAGGCAACTGGCGACGAACAACGCATCGCAACGCCGCGCCCGGAACAGTTGCAGCAGTTGGCGCTCGCTCTCCGCTTCGTCATCGGAGCTGGCGATCAGTAACTGATATCCCCGCGCCCGTGCACCTTGTTCCAGCAGTTTGGCGATGCGTGCGTAGCTGGGGTTTTCCAGGTCTGGCAGGATGAACCCCAAGGTCCGCGTATGCCGGCTGCGCAGCCCCGCGGCTTGAGGGTTGGGGGTAAAGCCATGGGCTTGGACCACGGCACGCACACGCTCAACGGTGGCGTTGCTGATGCGCTGCTGTTCGGCCTTGCCATTGATGACATAGCTGGCGGTGGTAACGGACACACCGGCCAGACGTGCGATATCACTGAGTTTCAAACCGGGATTTCCTTGTTTTTTGGCGCTCGCCCCGACATTTTGTCCAATCGTAACCGATTCCAGCATTCGACCAATGTGCCACAGCAAGCGCCGAGTGGCCCTTCAAGCTTGCGCAATTAACGCGTAATCTGCCATAAATTCTAGATTAAACGTTTCAGCAAGCGTATTTTTACGATGTTCGCCACTGAGTGACCACTGCCAATTGACCGCTCAGTCAGTTAATTTCGAACCTATTTACCTACAACAATACCTAGTGCGCCCGTCGCACTAACTAGGAGAACGGCATGCTTGAGCTCACTGTAGAGCAGATATCCATGGGCCAGGTGGCTGTGGATAAATCTGCTGCCTTGCACCTGCTCGCTGACAAACTAGTGGCCGATGGCCTGGTTGCCGAAGGTTATCTCAGTGGCCTGCAAGCCCGTGAAGCCCAAGGCTCGACCTTTCTCGGCCAAGGCATCGCTATTCCCCACGGCACGCCAGAAACCCGCGACCAGGTATTTTCCACTGGTGTGCGCCTGCTGCAGTTCCCCGAAGGGGTGGACTGGGGCGATGGCCAGATCGTCTATCTGGCGATTGGCATCGCGGCTAAATCCGATGAACACCTGCGCCTGTTGCAACTGCTCACCCGTGCCCTCGGTGAAACCGACCTGGGCCAGGCGTTGCGCCGTGCCGGCAGTGCCGAAGCGCTGTTGAAACTGTTGCAAGGCGCGCCCCAGGAACTGGCGCTGGATGCGCAGATGATCAGCCTGGGCGTGTCGGCCGATGATTTTGAAGAGTTGGTGTGGCGCGGTGCGCGCCTGCTGCGCCAGGCCGACTGCGTGAGCAATGGCTTTGCCGCCGTATTGCAGCAAGTCGACGCGCTGCCCCTGGGCGATGGCCTGTGGTGGTTGCACAGCGAGCAGACGGTCAAGCGCCCGGGCCTGGCCTTTGTGACGCCGGACAAACCTATGCGTTACCTCGGCCAGCCCTTGCACGGCCTGTTCTGCCTGGCGAGCCTCGGTGAAGCGCACCAGACCCTGCTTGAACGCCTGTGTGCCTTGCTGATTGAAGGGCGCGGCCACGAGTTGGGACGCGCCACCAGCAGCCGCGCGGTGCTGGAAGTGCTGGGCGGTGAACTGCCGCCGAACTGGCCCAGCGCCCGTATTACCCTGGCCAACGCCCACGGCCTGCACGCGCGCCCGGCCAAGATCCTGGCGCAATTGGCGAAAAGTTTTGACGGCGATATCCGCGTACGTATCGTCGATGGCGCGGTGGGCGCCGTGTCGGTCAAAAGCCTGAGCAAGTTGCTCAGCCTCGGCGCACGTCGTGGCCAGGTGCTGGAGTTTGTGGCCGAGCCGACGGTGGCCGGCGATGCACTGCCCGCCCTCTTGGCCGCCGTGCAAGAGGGCCTTGGCGAAGAGGTCGAGCCCTTGCCCACGGTGAGCGCACAGCCCGCACAGGTCGATATCGAACCGGTGCTCAGCGCGCCACTGAGCGGTAGCCAACTCCAGGCCATTGCCGCCGCGCCGGGTATCGCGATCGGCCCGGCTCATATCCAGGTGCCGCAGGTGTTCGATTACCCGCTACGGGGCGAATCCGCCGCCGCCGAACGCCAGCGCCTGCACACCGCTTTGAGCGACGTGCGCACGGATATCCAGGGCTTGATCGAGCGTAGCCAGGCCAAGGCCATCCGCGAGATTTTCATCACCCACCAGGAAATGCTCGACGACCCGGAACTGACCGACGAAGTCGACACCCGCCTCAAGCAGGGCGAAAGCGCCGAAGCCGCCTGGATGAGCGTGATCGAAGCCGCCGCCAAGCAACAGGAAGCCTTGCAGGATGCCTTGCTGGCCGAGCGTGCTGCCGACTTGCGTGACATCGGCCGCCGCGTGCTGGCCCAGTTGTGCGGCGTCCAGAGCGTGCAGGAACCGAGCGAGCCCTACATCCTGGTGATGGAAGAGGTCGGCCCTTCGGACGTGGCGCGCCTGGACCCGGCCCGCGTTGCCGGCATTCTCACCGCCCGGGGCGGCGCCACCGCTCACAGTGCCATTGTCGCCCGCGCCCTGGGCATTCCGGCCTTGGTCGGCGCTGGCGCTGCGGTGTTATTGCTCAACCCGGGCACGCCACTGTTGCTCGATGGCCAGCGTGGTCGCCTGCATGTGGACCCCGACGCCGCCACCCTGCAACGGGCCACCGTGGAGCGCGACAGCCGCGAACAGCGCTTGCAAGCCGCATCGGCCCAGCGCCATGAAGCGGCGCTGACCCGTGACGGCCACGCCGTGGAAGTGTTCGCCAACATTGGCGAAAGCGCCGGGGTGGCCAGCGCAGTGGAGCAGGGCGCCGAAGGCATTGGCCTGCTGCGCACCGAACTGATTTTCATGGCCCACCCCCAGGCGCCAGACGAAGCCACTCAGGAGGCCGAATACCGTCGCGTACTCGACGGCCTCAATGGTCGCCCGTTGGTGGTGCGCACCCTGGATGTGGGCGGCGACAAGCCTTTGCCCTATTGGCCGATCGCCGAAGAGGAAAACCCCTTTCTGGGTGTGCGCGGCATTCGCCTGACGTTGCAACGCCCGCAGATCATGGAAGCGCAACTGCGCGCATTGCTGCGTGCAGCAGACAACCGCCCGCTGCGCATCATGTTCCCCATGGTCGGCAGCGTGGATGAGTGGCGCGCCGCCCGGGACATGACCCAGCGCCTGCGCCTGGAGATCCCAGTGGCAGACCTGCAACTGGGGATCATGATCGAAGTGCCCTCAGCCGCGCTGCTGGCGCCGGTCCTCGCCAAGGAAGTCGACTTCTTCAGCGTCGGCACCAACGACCTGACCCAATACACCCTGGCCATCGACCGCGGCCACCCGACCCTGTCGGCCCAGGCCGATGGCTTGCACCCTGCAGTCCTGCAACTGATCGACATCACCGTGCGCGCCGCCCATGCCCACGGCAAATGGGTAGGCGTGTGCGGCGAGTTGGCGGCGGACCCGCTGGCGGTGCCGGTGCTGGTCGGCCTGGGCGTGGATGAGTTGAGCGTGTCGGCCCGCAGCATTCCTGAAGTGAAGGCGCGGGTGCGTGAATTCAGTCTGAGCGAGGCCCAGGGCCTGGCGCAACAAGCACTGGCGGTGGGTTCGCCCGCCGAAGTGCGTGCCCTAGTGGAGGCCGTGTAGATGGCGAATATTCTGACCCTGACGCTGAACCCGGCGTTGGACCTCACGGTACGCCTGGCGCACCTGCAACCCGGTGAGGTCAATCGCAGTGAAGCGATGCTCACCCACGCCGCGGGCAAGGGCGTGAATGTGGCGCAAGTGCTGGCGGACCTAGGCCATTACGTCAGCGTGGGCGGGTTTCTCGGCAGTGCCAACCCCCAGGCTTTCAATGCGCTGATCAAGCGCCGTGGGTTTGGCGATGCCTTCATCCGGGTTCCCGGCGAAACCCGGAGCAACATCAAGATTGCCGAACAGGATGGGCGTGTCACCGACATCAATGCACCGGGGCCGCTGGTGACTGAAGAGGCGCTAAAAGCGCTGCTCAAGATGGTCGCGATCATTGGCCCGGAGTTCGATGCGGTCGTGGTGGCCGGTAGCTTGCCGCGCGGCGTCAGCCCGCAATGGTTTAAAGGTTTGCTGGAGGCGTTGAAGGACCTCGGTTTGAAAGTCGCCCTGGACACCAGCGGCGAAGCGCTGCGCCTGGGGTTGGAGGTTGGCCCGTGGCTGGTCAAACCCAATACCGAAGAGTTGGCCGAGGCCTTGGGTAACGCCACCGATGCCATCAGCCGCCTGCATCAGCAAGGCGTCGAACATGTGGTGGTCTCCGACGGGGCCGCAGGCGTGACCTGGTACCGCCCGGGTGCGGCGCTGCACGCCACGCCGCCCAAGGTGGCAGTGGCCAGTACCGTGGGCGCCGGCGACTCGCTGCTGGCCGGGATGCTCCACGGTTTGCTCAGTGGCGATACGCCGGAGCACACCTTGCGCCGGGCCACGGCGATTGCCGCGATGGCGGTGACACAGATCGGTTTTGGCATCAGCGATGACGCGCAGTTGGCGCATCTCGAAAGCGGCGTCGATGTGCGCACGCTGACAGAACAATAAGAGGGTTTGTGATGAAGTTAGCCATTGTTACCGCCTGCCCGAACGGCATGGTCACCAGTGTGCTGTGCGCCCGCTTGTTGGACGCCGCCGCCCAGCGCATAGGCTTGCACACCAGTGTTGAAGTCGTCGATGTACAGCGCCCGGAGCGCCAGTTGTCCCAGGCGACGATTGATGATGCCGAGTGGGTGCTGCTGGTCAGCAGTACCCCGGTGGATATGCAGCGGTTTGTCGGCAAGCGTGTGTTCCAGAGCACACCGGCCCAGGCATTGGCGGATGTCGAAGGCGTGCTGCGCCGGGGCGCCGAAGAAGCCCGGGTGTATGTCGCCGACGCCGCCCCGGTGGCGGCCAAGGCTGCGCCGCGTATCGTCGCGATTACCGCGTGCCCCACCGGTGTGGCCCACACGTTCATGGCCGCCGAAGCCTTGCAGCAGACTGCTCAGCGCCTGGGTTATGACCTGCAGGTCGAGACCCAAGGTTCGGTGGGCGCCCGCACGCCGTTGAGCCCGCAAGCGATTGCCGATGCCGATGTGGTGTTGCTGGCGGCCGATATCGAGGTGGCCACCGAGCGTTTCGCCGGCAAGAAGATTTACCGCTGTGGCACCGGCATTGCCCTCAAGCAATCCGAAGCCATCCTCAACAAAGCCCTGGCCGAAGGCGCGGTGGAAAGCGCGGCCGGCGGTACACCGGCCAAGGCGGAGAAAACCGGCGTCTACAAACACCTGCTCACCGGCGTGTCGTATATGTTGCCGATGGTGGTGGCGGGGGGCTTGCTGATCGCCTTGTCGTTTGTGTTCGGCATCCATGCTTTCGAGCAGCCCGGCACCTTGGCGGCGGCGCTCAAATCCGTGGGTGACCAGGCGTTCCTGTTGATGGTGCCGTTGCTGGCGGGCTACATCGCCTACTCGATTGCCGACCGTCCTGGCCTTGCGCCCGGCATGATCGGCGGGCTGCTGGCTGGGACGCTGGGGGCTGGGTTTATCGGCGGCATCCTGGCCGGCTTCGTCGCCGGGTATTGCGTCAAACTGATCAGCCGCGCAGTGCAACTGCCCCAGAGCCTGGAAGCGCTCAAGCCGATCCTGATCATCCCGTTACTGGCGAGCCTGTTTACCGGGCTTGTGATGATCTACCTGGTGGGCCCACCGGTCGCCCGCTTGCTCACGGGCCTGACGGATTTCCTCAGCACCATGGGCACCACCAACGCGGTGCTGCTGGGCATTCTGCTCGGCGGCATGATGTGCGTGGACTTGGGCGGGCCGATCAACAAGGCGGCCTATGCGTTCTCGGTTGGCCTGCTGGCCGCGTCGAGCGGCGCGCCGATGGCCGCGACCATGGCCGCCGGCATGGTGCCGCCAATTGGCATGGGCATCGCCACGTTGCTGGCCCGGCGCAAGTTCGCCCAGACCGAGCGCGAGGCCGGCAAGGCGGCGATGATCCTGGGGCTGTGCTTTATCTCCGAAGGCGCGATTCCCTTCGCCGCCAAAGACCCGCTGCGCGTCATCCCGGCCAGCATCGCCGGTGGCGCGTTGACCGGTGCGCTGTCGATGTACTTCGGCTGCAAACTCGCCGCGCCCCATGGCGGGTTGTTTGTGTTGGTGATTCCGAATGCGATGAACCATGCGTTGTTGTATTTGTTGGCGATTGTGGCGGGCAGTGTGTTGACCGGCTTGGTGTATGCCGTGCTCAAGCGACCGGAAGCGGCCGAGCTGGCCGTGACTGCCTGACCAGTAAAAGTGTGGGGGCAAGCCCAAATACCCTGTAGGAGCGAGCTTGCTCGCGAAGAACTCGCAGGCGCCGCGTTCATTCAGCAAGCCCGCGTGATCGTTGACGTTTTTCGCGAGCAAGCTCGCTCCTACAGTTGTAGCCTGTCATCTGCGCTTCATCCCGTCGTGCTTTAGTGGCCCTTTTGATACTCAAGAGGGCACCTGCATGAGCCACTTCGATCTCGGTCGCCGCCGTGTGATGCAAGCTGTGGGCGCTGGCCTGCTGTTGCCGGGCCTGGCGCCGGCGGTGATCGCTTCGGTGAAGGACCGACCGCAACTCACTGACGGCGTGCAATCGGGCGACCTGCAGGGCGATCGCGCAATGATCTGGAGCCGCAGTGACCGCCCGGCGAAGATGGTGGTGGAGTGGGATACCCGCAGCGTGTTCAGCAACCCGCGCCGATTCGTCTCGCCCCTGGCCGACAGCCGCACCGACTTTACCGCCCGTGTCGAGCTCACCGGGCTGCCGGTCGACCAGGCGATTTTCTACCGCGTGCATTTCGAAGACGCCCAGACCGGCATTGCCAGTGAACCCTGGTTCGGGCACCTGCGTAGCGTGCCGCAACAGCGGCGTGATATCCGTTTTGTGTGGAGCGGCGACACCGTCGGCCAAGGCTTCGGCATCAACCCGGACATCGGTGGCATGCGCATCTATGAAGCCATGCGCCTGCGCCTGCCGGACTTTTTTATCCACAGCGGCGACACCATCTACGCCGACGGCCCGGTCCCCGCGCAGCTCACCACTGAAGGCGGGCGCATCTGGCGCAACATCACCACTGAAGCCAAAAGCAAAGTCGCGGAAACCCTCGATGAATATCGCGGCAATTACCGTTACAACCTGCTGGATGAAAACGTACGCCGCTTCAATGCCGAGGTGCCGCAGATCTGGCAGTGGGACGATCACGAGGTGATCAACAACTGGTCATCGAGCAAGCAGTTGGATGAGCGTTACCAGACCCGTGACATCAACACCCTGGTGGGCCGCGCCCGCCAGGCCTGGCTGGAATATTCGCCCATGCGCCGACAGAGCGCCGACAGTGGCGGGCGCATTTATCGCAAGCTCAGTTATGGGCCGCTGCTGGATGTGTTTGTGTTGGATATGCGCAGCTATCGCGGGCCGAATGACGACAACCTGGGCGCTGAAAAACCCTTTCTTGGGCGTGAACAGTTGGACTGGCTCAAGCGCGGGCTCAAGGCATCGCAAGCGCAGTGGAAGGTGGTAGCCGCAGACATGCCTATCGGCCTGGGCGTGCCCGACGGTGAGGTCAGCCCCGGCGTGGCGCGTTGGGAAGCGATCGCCAATGGCGACTCTGGCCCGGCGCAAGGGCGTGAGCTGGAGATCGCCGAACTGCTGGGGTTCCTGCATGAGCACAAGGTGCGCAACCACCTGTGGCTGACGGCCGATGTGCATTACTGTGCGGCGCATCACTATCACCCTGACGGCGCGGCGTTCCAGGATTTCGAGCCGTTCTGGGAGTTTGTGGCGGGGCCGTTGAATGCTGGGAGTTTCGGGCCCAACCCACTGGATAAAACCTTTGGCCCGCAGGTGGTATTCCAGAAGGCGCCACCGGCACAGAACACCTCGCCGTTTGCGGGCTTTCAGTTTTTTGGTGAAGTACAGATTGATGGGCAGACGGCGGAGTTGACGGTGATGCTGCGCGATCTCGATGGAGTCTCGGTGTTCGAGCAAAAGCTGCAACCGGCCTGATCGTTCCCACGCTCTGCGTGGGAACGCATCCTGTGACGCTCCGCGTCACGCCGTCAAGAGCGGACGCGGAGCGTCCAGGGCGGCATTCCTACGCGGAGCGTGGGAACGATCAAATATCAATAGACATCCCTGCGATAGCGACCCTGTTCGATCAGGCGCTCCAGCGCCTCATTGCCCAAGATGTCTTTCAGTGCCTGATCCACCCCCGTCGCCATCCCCTGCAAGCTGCCACACACATAAATCGCTGCGCCGTCCGCGAGCCATTTGCGCAGCACATCCGCTGACTCGCGCAGGCGATCCTGTACGTAGATCTTCTCCTCTTGATCGCGGGAAAATGCCAGGTCCAGCAGGGCCAGGTCTCCACTGGCGAGCCAGCCTTGCAGTTCGTCCTGGCACAGGTAGTCGTGGGCGATATTGCGCTCGCCGAACAGCAGCCAGTTTCGCTGCTGGCCGTCGGCAATGCGGGCTTTGAGCAAGCTGCGCAGGCCCGCAAGCCCGGTGCCGTTGCCAAGCAGAATCAGCGGCACAGGCGCGTCGGGCAAATGGAAGCCGCTGTTGCGCCGCAGACGCAGGCTGATGGCCGAGCCGAGGGCGGCGTGTTCAGTCAGCCAGCCGGAGCCAAGCCCCAGGCTGCCGTCGGGGTGGCGCTCCTGGCGCACAATCAGCTCCAGCACGCCGTCGCTGGCAATCGAGGCGATGGAGTATTCGCGCATGCCCAGGGGGACCAGCGCATCCACCAATGCCTGGGCGTGCAGGCCGACCAGGTGCGTGCGGTTTTCCGGCAGTTGGCGCGTGGCCAGGGCCTGATCAAGGGTGTGGGCGACGCCGTCGATCACCACACCGTCGCTGCCGACCAAGCCCAGGCCGGCCAGGAAGTGTTCGATGGCCCAGGGGCAATTGCGCGGCAGGACTTCCACCAGGTCGCCGGCCAGCCAGCTGTGCGCAGACGTGGATGTGAGGCCCAGCAGGTAGACGGGCGAGCCGACACTGTCGGGGTTGAGCAGGGTGCGTTGGCTCAGGGTCCAGTTTTCGTACTGGGCCGTCGGCCAGGCCGCTGCCGGCGCATGCCCGGTGAGCTGGCCCAGTTGCTGTTGCCAGGTCTGCAGCGCCAGTGTATCGCCGCTGTCGACTTCCACCGGGGCAAACAGCGGGGTGCCGCCCTGGTTGGTCAGCCAGAAATGCAGGCGCCGGGCAAAGCCGCAAAAATGTTCGTACTGCCGGTCACCCAGGGCCAGCACCGAGTAGTTCAAGTCTTTGAGGGATAGCGCCTGGCCGAGCACGCTACGCTCGAAACCTCGGGCGCTGTCGGGCGCTTCGCCGTCGCCAAAAGTACTGACCACGAACAGCGCGTTCTGCGATTGGCTGAGGTCGTCGCGGCTGACACTGCCCAGGGGCTGCACCTTCACCGCCAGGCCCGCAGCCTGCAGTTGCCCGGCCGTTTGCCAGGCCAGTTGTTCGGCAAAGCCGCTCTGGCTGGCGAAGCCGATCAGCCAGGCCGGGGCATCGCTGTGGTTATCTGTCAGGCCTTTGCGGGCATCGCGGACCTGGCGCTTTTTGCGGCGTCGGTCCAGGTACAGCAGCCAACCCGTGATGAAAAACAGCGGCATAAGCAGTGAGCTGACGGTGAGGACGATGCGCCCGACCAGGCCGAAATAGCTGCCGGTGTGCAGCGCATACACGCTCGTCAGCAACTGCGCCTTGAGGCTTTTGCTGGCGTAGCGCTCGTGAGATTTGACCTCGCCTGTGGCCGGGTCCAGGTTGATCTGGTTCAGCGCACGGTCATGGGGCGATGAAGTGAGCAGGTAATACACGGTGGCCGGTTGCCCGGCGACCGCGGGCATCCGAATGTTATAGGCGCTCAAGTCGGGGCCGGCGTTGCTGTAGATGCTGCTCCAGATCGCGTCGTAGTTGGCCACCGGAGCCGGGCCTGCGGGGGCTGGGCCGCGCTTGCGCATGCGCTCGTTCTGCGGCGCGTCGGACAGCAGTTTGGTCACGCCACGGTTGTACCAGTCGTACGACCAATACAGCCCGGTCAGCGCTGCCAACAGATAAAACAGCAGGCACCAGGTGCCGAATACCGAGTGCAGGTCCCAATTGAAGCTGCGGCCCTTTTTGCGCCAGTCCAGGGTCAGCCAGACACGCCAGCTTTTCACCTGGCGCGGCCAGCGCAGGTACAGGCCGGAGAGGCAAAAGAACAGCAGGATCAGGGTGCAGGCGCCGGTGATGTTGCGCCCGGTGTCGCCGATGGCGAGGAAGCGGTGCAGTTGCAGGATAAAACCGAACAGGTCCTGGCCGACCGCGTCGCCCAGGTAGTCGCCGGTGTACGGGTCAAAGTAGCGCATCTGGCCACGGCGCTCGCCAGGCGGCGGGGTGAAGGACACGCGGCCGGCGTTGCCGCTCTCGCTTTCTACCCACAGCATGGCCACGGTCTTGCCTTCGGCCGCTTCCAATTTGCGTACCAGCTCGGCGGGCGGCAGTACACCGGCCTCGCGTTTCTGCACGCTCAACACGGTGGGGTTGAGCGCCCGCAGGATCTCGTCCTGGAACGAGTACGCGGCCCCGGTGACCCCCATCAAGGCCAGCACCAGCCCGGCCGTGATGCCGAAGAACCAATGCAACTGGAACAGGGTTTTCTTCAACACGTCGGAGCGCCTCGCTTAGCTGGATATCTGATCACGGCGCGCATTATGCCGTGAGTTGCCGGGAAACACGCAAAAGCCCCACGCATCCGATGTGTGGGGCTCCTGGCTGAACCTTGACCGCTTTTAGAAGTGGAAGCTGGTGGTCAACAATGCCGTACGACCGGCCGCCTGGTTGGCGAAATGCGTGGAGAAGGCCTTGTCGTAGTAGGTCTTGTCGGTCAGGTTCTGCACGTTCAGTTGCAGGTCGACGTTCTTGGTCAGCTTGTAGCTGGCCATGGCGTCGTAGCGGGTGTAGGAGGGTACATACACCGTGTTGCCGACATCACCGTAAACCTCATCGACGTAGAAGGCGCCGCCGCCGACGGTCAGCTTGGGCGTGATGTCGTAGGTGGTCCACAGGCTGAAGGAGTTCTTCGGCGTGTTGGGCATTTGGTTGCCTTTGTTGGAGCCTGCACTGACTACGCCATTACGCCCGTTGAGGCCGGATTTGACCAGTTCGCTGTCCAGATAGCTGTATCCCGCAAACACCTGCCATTGATCGGTGATTTTGCCGCTGGCGGACAACTCGATGCCGTCGACCTGAGATTCCCCGGCGTTCTGGTAGGTGAGCGCATCCACCAGGATGCGGGTGTTTTTCTTCTCGGTGCGGAACACGGCTGCGGTCAGGGACAGGCGGTCGTGGAACAGGTCCCACTTGGTGCCCAGTTCGTAGTTGACGGTTTCTTCTGGCTGCAAGTCGCTGGTGGCGGCACCGGCAGACAGCGGGTTGCCGTCGGATCCTTCGCCTACCAGGCCACCGGCTGGCGTGGCCGATGTGGCGTAAGAGGCGTAGATGCTGGCGTTCTCCACCGGCTTCCACACCAGGCCGGCCTGCCAGTTGAAGAACTGGCTGTCGTCCTTGATCTTGGTGCGCCCGGCGACGGCGTTGGTGTTGGCTTCGGTGTCAAAGGTGTCGTAGCGCAACCCCACGTTCAGTAGCCATTTTGGATCGAGTTCGATGGTATCGAACACGTAGGCGGCGCGGCTGGTGGCCTTGGTGTTGGTACCGTTGTAGTTGCGCGCGATGCTGCCGTTCCAGGCGTCGTCGGGGTTCGGGTTGCTCAGTGAGGTGCACTGGCCGCCCAGGCTGCCCTTGGGCGTTGTGCACACCGGGTTGGCGTTAGGGCTGACGGTGTAGCCGCTGACACGGGTTTCTTCGCCGGTAAATTCCAGGCCGGTGGAGTAAGTGTGCTTGAAGCCCAAGGCCTGAAAGCTGCCAAACAGATCGGTCTGGTTGGTGGTTGTGGTCGTGGTGGAGACACGGCTGTTGGCGCGACGCCAGACAGTGCCGTAGCGGTTGACGTTGAACTTGCTGTCATCCGGCTGAGTAAGCACATAGTCCTGGCCGGTGCTGCCGTGGCGCAGGGTGTTCTTGAGCGTCATGTTGTCGTTCAAGTCGTGTTCGATGGAGAACGTGCTGATGTCCGCACGGGTCTTGCGGAAGTCACGGCTTTTCAAACCGTAGAAGTTGTTGCTGTCGCCGCCGTCGTTGGGTTTGTCATGCACGTGGGCTGTAGCGGTCGACGAACCGTAGCCGTAGGGAATCCCCGAATCCGGCAGGTCATCACTTTCCATATGGTAGTAGCTGAGGTTGACACGGGTCGGTGTGCCCAAGCCAAAAGTCAGCGACGGCGCAACGCCCCAACGGTCGTAATTCACCGCGTCGCGGCCGGCCACGTTTTGTTCATGGCTCATCAGGTTCAGGCGGAATGCCGCGCTGTCGTCCAGGAACTGGCGGTTCACGTCGAGCACGTAGCGGCGGGTCTGGTCGGAGCCGTAGGTAAAGCCGCCGTTGGTGAAGTCCCGCGCTTGTGGGGTCTTGCTCACCAGGTTGAGGCTGCCACCGGCTGAGCCACGGCCGCCGAACGAAGAGTTCGGGCCTTTGCTGACTTCGATGGACTCGATGTCGAAGATCTCGCGGCTCTGGCCACCGGTATCGCGTACGCCATCGAGGTAGGTATCGCCCTGGGCGTCGAAACCACGGATGAACGGGCGGTCGCCCTGAGGATTGCCACCTTCACCGGCGCCGAAGGTGATACCCGGTACGGTGCGCAACGCGTCCTGCAGCGAGGTGGCGGCGGTGTCCTTGAGTACTTGTTGCGGCACCACAGTGACCGAGCGCGGCGTGTCCACCAGCGGCGCGGTGTACTTCTGCGACGAGGCTTTCTCCACCTGGTAGGAGGTGTTGTCCTGCTCCTGGCCGGTGATGTTGGTGGCGCCGAGGGAGATAGGGTTGCGCTCGCCTGTTGGCTCGGTATTTTCAGCGGCCTGTGCCAGGTGGGCGGCGGAGCCGGCACTCAGGGCAACGCCAATGGCGGAGGCCAGCATGCGTGGCGAACGGGCCGGTATTTTTAGAGTAGTGCGCGACATGACGTGTCCCTTCCCCAAGGATGTGAGGCCGCGGAATATAGGGCCAACAAGACTTTGTATCAATTGCGAGATATTGCTATTCGCATCAAATTTACATTCTTTACACTTTTTTGTTACGGATTTTGCGCTCTCGTTCGTCCCCGTGTTTTACAGAGAGGATAAGAATCAATACCATTGACGCCTCTCTGATCCCAGGTATTGCCCCATGTTGCTGCACATTCCCGGCCTGTTCTCTCGCGAGGAGGTGCTGCGCATTCGCCAGGCCCTGGAAGAGACCGAATGGGCTGACGGCAAAATCACCGCCGGTCACCAGTCGGTCAAGGCCAAGCACAACCTGCAATTGCCTGAAGGTCACCCGTTGGCCAAGGAAATTGGCGCAGCCATGCTGGAGCGGTTGTGGAGCAACCCGCTGTTCATGTCGGCCGCGCTGCCGCATAAAGTCTTCCCGCCACTGCTCAACTGCTACACCGCTGGCGGCAGTTTTGACTTTCATATCGACAATGCGGTGCGCCAGCCCAAAGGCAGCCACGAGCGCGTGCGCACCGACCTGTCGTCCACGCTGTTCTTCAGCGATCCCGACGAGTACGACGGCGGCGAACTGGAGATCCAGGACACCTTCGGCCTGCAGAGGGTCAAGCTACCCGCCGGCGACATGGTGCTGTACCCCGGCTCTAGCCTGCACAAAGTCAACGCGGTGACCCGTGGCTCGCGCTATGCCTCGTTCTTCTGGACCCAAAGCCTGGTGCGCGAAGACAGCCAGCGCACCCTGCTGTTCGAGATGGACGGCGCGATCCAGCAACTGACCCGCGACGTCCCCGACCACCCTGCGCTGATCCAGCTCACCGGCACCTACCACAACCTGTTGCGCCGCTGGGTCGAGGTCTGAGCATGGGTTTTTTATTGCGCCGCGAAGAAGTGCTCAATGTCGAACAATTGCAGAGCATGCTCGATGACTCCCCGGTGCGCGCCGCCCAGGCCATCCTGATCGCCGCCAAGGCAGGTGTGGTCGAGGCCCAGGCCCTGCTCGGGCAAATCCTGCTGGAAGGGCGCGGCATTGCCCGCGATGAGGCCCTGGCGCTGCGCTGGTTCCAGATTGCCGCGCAGGGCGGGCACCTGATGGCGCGCAATATGATCGGGCGTTGCCGGGAGCATGGCTGGGGCTGCGCTGTCGATGAAGCCGCCGCAGCACGGGAATATCGCCTGGCGGCACACGCCGGGTTGGATTGGGGGCAGTACAACTACGCCAACCTCTTGGCTACCGGCCGTGGCGTTGTTGAAGACCAGGCACAAGCACTGGCGCTGTATCGCCAGGCTGCCGAACAGGGCCATGCCAAGTCGATGAACCTGCTCGGGCGTTACCTGGAAGACGGGCAGCATTGCCCCAAGGATGTTGAGGCGGCCGTTGAGTGGTACCGCCGCTCAGCCGAGGCAGGTGATTTTCGTGGGCAGTTCAGCCATGCGGCGGTGCTGGCCGACAGCGGCCAGATCGACGCGGCGCTGGAATGGTTGCACAAGGCGCTGGCAGGCGGGAATCTCAAGTTTCTGCAAACGGCACACAAGGCGCTGGCACGGGCGGATGACCCGCGAATTCGCGCCATGGCCGAGTTGTACCGGCAACGAGCTACGAGCTGATCGTTCCCACGCTCCGCGTGGGAATGCCGCCCTGGACGCTCCGCGTCCGCACTTGAGCGCGTAACGCAGAGCGTCACAGGAGGCGTTCCCACGCAGAGCGTGGGAACGATCGGGGGTGGGGTTAAACGTAGAAGGATTTCAGCGGCGGAAACCCATTGAACTCAACCGCGCTGTAGCTGGTGGTGTAGGCACCGGTCGACAACCAGTACAGACGATCACCAATGGCCAGGTTCAACGGCAGGCCGTACTTGTAGTTTTCGTACATGATGTCGGCGCTGTCGCAGGTCGGGCCGGCGATGACCACTTCTTCCATCTCGCCTTTCTTCTCGGTCCAGATCGGGAACTTGATGGCTTCGTCCATGGTTTCGATCAGGCCGGAGAACTTGCCCACATCCGTGTACACCCAGCGCTCGACGGCGGTACGGGACTTGCGCGCCACCAGCACCACTTCGCTGACCAGGATACCGGCGTTGGCGATCAACGAACGGCCAGGTTCCAGGATGATTTCCGGCAGGTCGTCACCGAAGTCTTCTTTAAGGAAACGGATGATTTCTTCGGCGTAGGTTTCCAGGCTGTTGGTGCGGGTGATGTAGTTGGCCGGGAAGCCGCCGCCCATGTTGATCAGCTTCAGGTGGATGCCGTCTTCTTCTTTGAGGCGTTCGAAGATCACCTTGACCTTGGCGATGGCTGCGTCCCACACGCTGATGTCGCGCTGTTGCGAGCCGACGTGGAACGAGATGCCGTAAGGCACCAGGCCCAGGTCGCGGGCGAGGATCAGCAGGTCCATGGCCATGTCGGTCTGGCAGCCGAATTTGCGCGACAACGGCCAGTCAGCAGTGGTCGAGCCTTCGGTGAGGATACGCACATACACTTTCGAACCCGGCGCGGCCTTGGCGATGTTGCGCAGGTCGGCTTCGGAGTCGGTAGAGAACAGACGCACGCCCTTCTCATAGAAGTAGCGGATGTCCTTGGATTTCTTGATGGTGTTGCCGTAGCTGATACGGTCGGCGCTGACGCCGCGGTCCATGACCTTGTCCAGCTCATAGATCGAGGCGATGTCGAAGCTCGAACCCTTGTCTTTCAAAAGGTCGATGATCTCAACGGCGGGGTTGGCCTTGACCGCGTAATACACCTTGGCGAATTCGAAACCGGCGCGCAGGTCATCGTAGGCCTGGCTGATCATCGCGGTGTCGATCACCACGAACGGGGTTTCTTGCTTGTCGGCGAACGCCTTCATTTTGTCAAAAGTGGCGCGCGCGAAATAATCTTCGACGTTGATCGACATGCTGGGAACTCCTAAGGGCAAACTAATTTGATCAATGGGTGCAAATGAACGTCCTCCGTATCCCCACTTTGGTTCGCCTACTTCCCAAGGCATGTCGCCGAAAGCAAAAAGGCCATGGGGTAAGCTGCCCTTGGCCTTGCTGTCTCGTCGTCAGTACTTGAGCCGGATGGATCGTTTCCAGCATGGACGTTCGGCGCGAACTTTAGGGCTTGGCGGGCGTGGGATCAACTAAAAATGTCGCGTTTTTGCACGCGTTCGTCGCGCGGCCGCGTGAAGCTACTTATGTAACCGACCGGTGTGACGGATTGATGTTCCCCGGATGGGGCCAATCAGATGGATTTGCGGTGTATTCATCGCAGGCAAGCCAGCTCCCACATTTGAACTGCATTCTTATGCTGGAATGCATTCCCCTGTGGGAGCTGGCTTGCCTGCGATAGCGATCTATCAAGCCAAAGCAGTTTCGGCAGGCGAGACAATGCTGGTCTTGCCGCCACGGGATTTACCGGAACTCAGGTACTCGGCAATCGACTCCTGGGTCACTTCACCCAGGAACACGCGCTCGGCATCCATCACCGGCAACCACGAACGGTTGAACTCGTACATGCGCGACAGCAGGATGCGTAAATGCTCGTCGTACGCCGCCGTGGCATTGAACTCGCGCAGGTACTGGCCGCAGGTGCCGGCCTGGCGGTGCAGGTCGCGACGGCGTACGTAGCCCAGCGCCTTGTTCTCCGAACAGGTGACCACCACATAGCGGCGGTCGTGCTCGTCCATCAATTCCAGCGCATCGGCCACGGGTGTTTCCGGGCTCACCGACGGGGCGTTGTCCGCCGCGTCTTCGGCTTTTACCAGCAGCAGGCGCTTGAGGGTGCTGTCCTGGCCCACGAAATTGCTGACGAACTCGTCGGCCGGGTGCGCCAGCAGCGTGTCCGGGTGGTCGATCTGCAGCAGCTTGCCGGCGCGGAAGATGGCGATCTTGTCACCCAGCTTGATGGCTTCGTCGATGTCGTGGCTGACCATGATCACGGTCTTGTTCAGCGCGCGCTGCATCTCGAAGAATTCGTTCTGGATCATCTCGCGGTTGATCGGGTCGACCGCGCCGAACGGCTCGTCCATCAGTAGCAGCGGCGCATCCGCCGCCAGGGCGCGGATCACACCGATGCGCTGTTGCTGGCCACCGGACAGTTCACGCGGATAGCGATGCAGGTACTGCTTGGGCTCCAGCTTGATCATGCTCATCAACTCGCGGGCGCGGTCGTGGCATTTCTGCTTGTCCCACCCGAGCAGCTTGGGCACCACCACGATGTTCTCTTCGATGGTCATGTTGGGGAACAGGCCGATCTGCTGGATCACGTAGCCGATGTTGCGACGCAGGGTCACCTCGTCGAGGTCGGTGGTGTCTTCGCCGTTGATCAAAATCTTGCCCGAGGAGGGCTTGATCAGTCGGTTGATCATTTTCAGCGTAGTGCTCTTACCGCAGCCCGAGGGCCCCAGGAACACGCAAATCTCGCCTTCGTTGACGGTCAGGCTCACATCGTTGACGGCGGTGACGGTCTTGCCGTTGCTTTGAAAAGTCTTGGACAGGTTTTGAAGTTCGATCATTTGAGCAATCCTTTTGGAGTCAGCGAGCGTTGCAGCCATTGCAGAAGCAGGTCGGCGAAGATGGCCAGGAGACTGACCAGCACGGCGCCGACGATCAGCATCGACATATCGCTGCGGCTGATGGAAGCCAGAATAAGTACACCCAGGCCACCGGCACCGATGGTGGCGGCGATGGTCATCACACCGATATTCATCACCACGGCGGTACGCACGCCAGCGAGAATCACCGGCACCGCAATCGGCAGTTCGACCATGCGCAGGCGCTGGCCGAAGGTCATGCCGATGCCGCGTGCGGCTTCGCGAATGCCTGGCTCAACGCCGGTGAGGGCCAGGTAGGTGTTACGCATGATTGGCAGCAGGGAGTAAAGGAACACGGCGGTGATTGCCGGCATTGGCCCCAGGCCCTGGCCGAACTTGGAGTAGAACGGCAGCAGCAGGCCGAACAGCGCGATGGATGGCACGGTCAGCAACACTGTGGCGCTGGCTTGCAACGGGCCGGCCAGGGTCGGGAAGCGCGTCATCAGAATGCCCAAGGGCACGCCGATGAAGATCGCGAGGATCACGGCGATGCCGACCAGGGTAATGTGCTGCCAGGTCAGGTGCAGGACCTGGGCCCAATCAAGATGGGAAAAGGCGTTCAAAAATTCCATGTCTTCTCCTTTTTAGTTGATTGGATGTTGGCGCAGGAAATCGGCGGCAACGGCGGACGGGCTTTCATGGTCGACGTCGACCCGTGCGTTCAGTTGGCGCATGGTTTCATCGTCGAACAGGTTGGCCAAAGGCTTGAGTTCGGCGGCCAGCTGCGGGTGTTTGTCGAGGTATTCCTGGCGGATCACCGGGGCTGCGGTGTAGTCGGGGAAGTAGTGCTTGTCGTCTTCGAGCAGCTTCAACTTGAACGCGTTCAGGCGGCCGTCGGTGGTATAGACCAGTCCGGCAAACACTTGGCCATTACGCAGGGCGGTGTAGACCAGGCCCGCGTCCATCTGCCGGGTGTTGTTGCGCGTCAGGTTCATGTCGTACAGCTTGACCATGCCCGCCAGGCCGTCGGAGCGGTTGGCGAACTCGGTGTCCAGGGCGACCAGGCGGTGCTCTTTGGTGTCTTCGGCCATGGCTTTGGTGAGATCGCTGATGCTGTTGATCTCGGGATGTTCCTCGGCAACTTTCTCCGGCAGCGCCAGTGCGTAGGTGTTGCTGAAACGCGACGGCGACAGCCAGACCAAGCCTTTTTTCGCATCGAGTTCTTTGACCCGAGCGTAGGACTGTTCGCTGTCGAGTTTCTCGTCGATATGGTTGTAGGCCACCAGCGACACGCCGGTGTATTCCCAGATCAGATCCAGTTGCCCGCTTTCCTGGGCGCTACGCGCCAGGTTGCTGCCCAGGCCGCCGGTCACACGGGCGTCGTAGCCCTTGGTGCGCAGGTACTGGGAGGTGATTTCGGCGAGCAGGGTTTGCTCGGTGAACACCCGGGCGCCAATGCGGATCACGGGTTTTTCAGCGGCTTGCGCAATACCTGCAAACAGCAGGGCGCAGCCTAATATCAAGCTCAGCTTTTTCATGTGATTTCCTTTACCGGGCCTTAAGACGGGCGCAACCCGCGTTCCAGCCAGAGGCGGCTGGCCATGGTCACCAGGCCATCAAGCAGCAATGCCAGCAGCGCGGTACACGCGGCGCCGAGCAACAGTTGCGGCTGGTTGTTCAGGGCGATGCCAGGGAAAATCAGGCTGCCCAGGCTGTTGGCGCCAATCAGGAACGCCAGCGGTGCGGTACCGACGTTGATCGCCAGGGCCACGCGTACACCGCCGATGATGATCGGCACGGCGTTGGGCAGCTCCACGCGAAACAGCACCTGGCGCGGGGTCATGCCGATGCCGGTGGCGGCTTCCTTGAGGGAGCCCTGAACGTTTTTCAGGCCTTCGTAGGTGTTGCGCACGATGGGCAGGAGCGAGGCAAGGAACAGCGCGAAGATGGCCGGGCCGCTGCCGATGCCGAGGACGCCGAGGGCGATGGCCAGTACGGCCAGGGGAGGGACGGTGTTGCCGATGTTGAAGATCTGCATGAAACGTTCTGCGCGCCCGACCATGTTGGGTCGGCTGAGCAGGATACCGGCGGGGATGCCCACAATCAGGGCCGCCAGCATGGAGACTAAAACCAGAATCAGATGAGCTTGCAGGTAAAACAACAAATCGTCGCGGTACAGTTCGATCGTGTTGATGCCGATCCAGTGGACCAGCAGGGCCAGGAGAGCGACGACAACCACTGCTCCTATCAGCCCTTTGCCATAGCGAATAGCCACAGGCGGACTCCTTTTTTTCTTTTGTCGGCGAACACATTTCCGAGCGGCAATGCCATTCCTGGCTGCCTCTGATGAGTTCGCGAAAAGCAGCTCGCCGATACTGGCTATGCAGTATGCGATCGAGCCATAAGCGCAGCCTCGTCAGGCTAACTTGCTGATTTTTCAGCCCCTGTTCCGAGTGCGGTAGCAGGGGAGTGGACGTCTCGACCTTTTAAAAGGTTCCACACTTGGGCGCATTTAGCCACCCCCAATGGGCTCAACGGTGGTCCGTACCCTCGCGTTTGCGCTATACTCGCCGCCCTTTTTTGACTCACCTGCCAGGCGATTTCCCATGACCCACCAGGCCGCCGAAGTCGCGAAACGCCGCACTTTCGCCATTATTTCCCACCCCGATGCCGGTAAAACCACCATCACCGAAAAGCTGTTGCTGATGGGCAAGGCGATCGCGGTAGCCGGCACGGTGAAATCGCGCAAATCCGACCGCCATGCCACCTCCGACTGGATGGAAATGGAAAAACAACGGGGTATTTCCATTACCACGTCGGTCATGCAGTTCCCGTATCGCGAGCACATGATCAACCTGCTCGACACCCCAGGGCACGAAGACTTCTCCGAAGACACCTACCGCACCCTCACCGCGGTGGACTCGGCGCTGATGGTCCTCGACGGCGGTAAAGGCGTCGAGCCACGTACCATCGCGCTGATGGACGTGTGCCGTCTGCGTGACACGCCGATTGTCAGTTTCATCAACAAACTCGACCGCGATATCCGCGACCCCATCGAGCTGCTGGATGAAATCGAAGCCGTCCTGAAGATCAAGGCCGCGCCGATCACCTGGCCGATTGGTTGCTACCGCGACTTCAAGGGCGTGTACCACCTGGCCGACGACTACATCATTGTCTACACCGCTGGCCACGGTCATGAACGCACCGAAACCAAGATCATTGAAAAGCTCGACTCCGACGAAGCCCGCGCCCACTTGGGTGACGAGTACGATCGTTTCGTCGACCAACTGGAACTGGTGCAGGGCGCCTGCCATGAGTTCAACCAGCAGGAGTTCCTCGACGGCCAGTTGACCCCGGTGTTCTTCGGTACCGCCCTGGGCAACTTCGGCGTCGACCACGTACTGGACGCCGTCGTGGACTGGGCCCCGCGCCCGCTGGCCCGCGTCGCCAACGAGCGCACCGTGGAGCCGGTGGAAGAGAAATTCACCGGCTTCGTGTTCAAGATCCAGGCGAACATGGACCCCAAGCACCGCGACCGTATCGCCTTCATGCGTATCTGCTCCGGCCGCTACGAAAAAGGCATGAAGATGCGCCATGTGCGCACCGGCAAGGACGTGCGCATTGGCGATGCACTGACGTTCTTCTCCTCCGAGCGTGAACAGCTCGAAGAAGCCTACGCCGGCGACATCATCGGTTTGCATAACCACGGCACCATCCAGATCGGCGACACCTTCACCGAAGGCGAAGCGCTGGGCTTCACCGGTATCCCGCACTTCGCCCCGGAATTGTTCCGCCGCGTGCGCCTGCGTGACCCGCTCAAATCCAAGCAATTGCGCCAAGGCTTGCAGCAATTGGCCGAAGAGGGCGCCACCCAGGTGTTCTTCCCCGAGCGCAGCAACGACATCATCCTCGGCGCCGTGGGTGTGCTGCAGTTCGACGTGGTCGCCAGCCGCTTGAAAGAGGAATACAAGGTGGAGTGCTCCTACGAGCCGATCACCGTGTATTCGGCGCGCTGGATTGATTGCAGCGATAAGAAGAAGTTGGAAGAGTTCTCCAACAAGGCCGTGGAAAACCTGGCGATCGACGGCGGTGGTCACCTGACCTACCTGGCCCCGACCCGGGTCAACCTGGCGCTGATGGAAGAGCGTTGGCCGGATGTGAAATTCCGCGCGACCCGCGAACACCACTAAGGTCTGGGCGGGTGAAAGAGGGGCGAAGCTGTGATGGCTTCGCCCCTTTTTATTGGCTTCAACTACCCAGGGTCTGGTCTCTATAAGGTTGGAAATTGGCGATAACCCTGCATTGGGTCTAGCTTTCACACAGTGACTGTGAAGGAGAGCACCGTGCGAAATGTTCGATTCGCCATCCATCTGGTGTTGCTGGCAAGCCTGGGAGCGACGACCTTTCCGACTTTTGCCGATACCGGCACGCCCCAATGGAAAGACACCGGTCCGGTCAGCAAGAAAAAGGCCAATGAAGTCAACTCCGGCAGTTGGCAGCCCCAGGTCCAACCGGCGCCCAAGGAGGATCAGGAGAACCCCTATAACGAAGGGGAAGCCAGCGATACCTATGACGACGGCGAGACCTGAAGCCTGGCGTAAATCCAGAATCGCGACTAGCGTCAACGCGGGTGGCGGCAAGTTATTGCCGGCAGAATTCATCTATTGACTGGACGGAATCGACCATGGGTATTGTTCAACGCGTAGTGCTATTGATGAAGGTGCTGGTGCTGTTGTCGTTGGGGATGTCGACGGCCTGGGCGCACGCCCCGGTGCATGGCCCAGAGATGGTGGCGAGTAGCCAGATTTCGGACTTGCAGTTGGCCAAGTCCGAAGCGGAGCCCGGCGATAAAGGCCAGGGTGGCAGCGAAGACGATGACGACTCGACCACCGACGAGCCTGACAGCGACGACGCAGACGAAGGCGATAGCCAGACGTAGGCTCGCCAAGGGGGAGCGTTTCAAACAATCAATGCCTTGGAAGGGACCCCCAAGGCATTTTTATTGGCCGCCCTTTTCTTCAGAACGAAGTGGTCACCGACGCGAAGTAAGCACGGCCCGGCTCATTGTAAGTCTGCGCGCCCGCATCCTCGGCGTTGCCTTTGCGCGACAGGCGCTTGTCCAGCAGGTTGTTGATGCCCACCCGCACGCTCAGGTTTTTGCTGAACTCATAGCCGCTGCTCAGGCCCATCAACCCGTACGGGTCGACGTCCTGCTGGGCGCTGCGATCGTAACGGCTGGCGCTGCGTGAGTTGAGCGTCGGTGCTTCTTGTTTGCCGTAATAGGTGCCGCTGACCTGGAATGACAGCTTGTCAGTGGCTTGCCAGTCCAGCGTGGTGTTGATGGTGTACTTGGGGATGATGCTCAAGGGCTCGCCGGTGTCTTTGTCCTTGGAGTCGATCATATAGGTCAGGTTGGTGTTCAAGTCCAAATCATCGCGCAGGCTGACGAACAGGTTGCCTTCAACGCCCTGTACCAAGGCTGGGCCGCTGTTTTCCCACTCCAATACACGTCGGCCGTTGTCCAGACGGAAAGCCGCCTCGTTACTGGCGTTGATCTTGTTCTTGTAGTCATTACGGAAATACGTCGCACTGGTGCGCCAGGTGCCCTTGTCGAAAGCCAGGCCGATTTCCTTGTTGACACTGATTTCCGGCTTCAGGTCCCGGTTGCCCACCAGGTAGCAACCGCCCATGTTGGCTTCGCTGGCGTTGCAGCCATTACCACGGCTGTAGAGCAAATAGTTCGGGTTGGACTGGTACAGGTTGGGGGTTTTGTAGGCGCGGGCAATGCCGCCCTTGATGCTCAGTTCGTCGGTCAACTGGTGCGAGGCATTGAAGCTGGGGCTCCAGTTGCCGCCGTATTCCTCATGATCGTCGAAGCGCAAGCCAGGCGTGATGACGGTTTTGCTGCCCAACTCGATGTTGTTCTCGGCAAACAAGGCGTAGCTCGAGGCGGTGGTCTTGGTGCTGTTGCGGCTGACGCCCGGGATGGCGGGTACGCCGCCGGTGCCCGGGTCATAGCTTTGCGGGCGCAACGAGCCTGGGTCGTTCATCGACTCGTAGAGGTATTCGCTGCCCAGGGTCAGCACCTGTTCGGCACCGACGCTCAGGGGCAGGTTGACCTGCGCAGTGGCCCGGGTATTACGCAAGCGCGATTCGAAACGACCAGCGCTGGCGGAGGGCGCGCCTTCGCCGGAACCGGCCAGGCCTTCGTTTAGACGTTCGTTGCGAGTCAGGTCGTGGGTCAACGAGGCCAGTGTCGAACCCCAATCGAATTCGCCGCGGTGCGTGGCTGAAAAGCTGCTGCGCTGAATCACACTGGTTTCCTTGCCCACCAGGCTTTCCACGAATGCGCCACCGCCGTTGAGCATGGTGTCACCGGCGAAAATATTGCCCTGGCGGCTGTAGCTGGCCTCCAGGTCGAGGGTTTGCTCAGGAGTGAACTGCCAGCTCAGCAAACCATTCACATCTTTATTGCGCACGCCTTCGCGGCCGGCCACCAGCGAGTCCGGGGTCGCCTGCGCTGCGCGGTTGATGTCGGCGTCATCGGCATCGGTCTTGTTCAGGCCGCCATAGACGCGGAACGCCAGGGTGTCGGTCAACGGGCCGCTGAGGTTGAAGTTGGTGCGTTTGCTCGCGCCTTCGGCATCGTTTTCGGGGAAGGCGGTGTAGGCGGTCAGCGAGCCGTGCAGTTGGTCGGTGGGGCGTTTGGTGATGATGTTGATCACCCCGCCCATGGCGCCGGAGCCATAACGGGCAGCAGCCGGGCCGCGCAGGATTTCAATGCGTTCGACTTCTTCGGCCGGTACCCAGTTGGTTTCGCCACGGGTATCACGGTCGCCACTCCAGCCATAACGCACGGCGTTGCGCGAGGTCGACGGTTTGCCATCGATCAGAATCAGGGTGTTTTCCGGGCCCATGCCCCGCAGGTCGATCTGACGGTTATTGCCACGGCTGCCGCTGGAACTGTTGCCGGTCAGGTTCACGCCCGGCTCGCGACGGATGATCTCCGACAGGTCGTTGGTGGGCGGGCGCTTCTTGATGTCTTCGGCAGTGATGATCGACACGCCGGGCGCTTGCTTGAGTTCTTCGGCGGCGGTGCCCAGCACGTGCGTCTCGCCCAGCACCAGAGCTTGGGGCGTGCCGTCCACAGGCAGGTCTGTCGCTTCGATCGGCACCTTGTCGCGTTCTTTTTCCACACTCTGCGCCAGCAGCGCGGGGGACGAAAGGGTAGCGATAAACGCCAACGATAGATGGCTGAGCCTGAATTGAGACGACATGTCCACAAAGTCCTTTAGGAGGGGCGATTGAACGAGAGTCGTCTGAATTTTTTCGTGCATCCAGCGCTCTCCATGCGCCGTAATGGTATTGATTCTCAAACAGAAGTAAATTGCATTTACAATCTATACACTTTCCTTAAGGCTCTGGCTCAATGTTTTCAAGGCTGGCGGCTGTGAAGGGCGAGGTTTAATCGGTATGTTCTTTGTTACAAACGCGCAAAAAAAGCCCCTCCGGCCAGGCTGATGCGCAATCTGGCGGGAAGGGCGATGGAACTCATTGAAACCGCGGCCCCTGTAGGAGCGAGCTTGCTCGCGAAGAACGTATGAACACCGCGTTAAACCAGACTACCCGCGTTATCGTTGACGTCTTTCGCGAGCAAGCTCGCTCCTACAGGAGGAGGTTGTGTTGCTTCAGGCCACGAATTGCTCCGCGTAGTGGCAAGCCACCTGCCGGTTATCCAAAGGACGCAACAGCGGCTCTTCACTGCTGCAACGCGCCGTCGCATACGGGCAACGCTTGTGGAATGCGCAGCCAGGCGGCGGGTTCAGTGGGTTGGGCAGTTCGCCGACGATCTTGATCTTCGGCTTGCTCGGGTCCGGGTGAATGGTCGGCGTGGCCGACAGCAGCGCCTGGGTGTAGGGGTGCAGCGGGCGTGCGTAGATGTCTTCCTTGGGGCCCACTTCCACTGGGCGGCCGAGGTACATCACCATCACATCGTCAGCCACGTGCTGCACCACCGCCAGGTTGTGGGAGATGAACACGTAGGCGGTGTTGAATTCCTGCTGCAAATCCATGAACAGGTTGAGCACCTGCGCCTGGATCGACACGTCCAGTGCCGATGTCGGTTCGTCCGCCACCAGCACTTTGGGTTGCAGCATCATGGCGCGGGCCAACGCGATGCGCTGGCGCTGGCCGCCGGAGAACATGTGCGGGTAGCGCTGATAATGCTCAGGGCGCAGGCCCACTTGCTTCATCATCGCCTGCACTTTCTCGCGGCGTTCGGCGGCGGACAGGTTGGTGTTGATCAGCAGCGGTTCGGCCAGTTGATCACCGACTTTCTGGCGTGGGTTCAGCGAGGCATAGGGGCTCTGGAACACCATCTGCACGTCTTTGCGCAATTGCTTGCGCTGGGCCTTGTCGGCGCCGGCCACTTCTTGCCCGGCGATTTTCAACGAGCCCGACGAGGGCTCTTCAATCAGCGTGAGGGCGCGGGCCAGGGTGGATTTGCCACAGCCCGACTCGCCTACCACGGCGAGGGTTTTGCCGGCTTCCAGCTCAAAAGACACACCATTGAGGGCACGCACGGTGGCATGACCCTTGAACAGGCCGCGGGACACTTCGTAGTGACGGGTGAGGTCGCGGGCGGTAAGTACGACGGCCATTACGCCACCTCCTGGTTCAGCGGGTAGAAGCAGCGGGCAAGGCTGTGGCTTTTCGGATCAAGGCCCGGCCGCTGGGCGCGGCAGGAGTCCTGCACGTACGGGCAGCGCGGCGACAGCAGGCAACCCTGCGGACGGTCGTAGCGGCCGGGCACGATGCCCGGCAACGTGGCCAGGCGCGTTGCGCCGAGGCTGTGCTCGGGAATGGCCTTGAGCAACGCTTCGCTGTACGGGTGTGCCGGAATGTCGAACAGCTGCGGCACCTGGCCGACTTCCACCGCCTGGCCTGCGTACATCACGCACACGCGCTGGGCGGTTTCGGCAACCACCGCGAGGTCGTGAGTGATCAGCACCAGGCCCATGTTCTGCTCTTTTTGCAGGGCCAGCAGCAGTTCCATGATCTGCGCCTGGATGGTCACGTCCAACGCAGTGGTCGGTTCATCGGCAATCAGCAACTTGGGCTCACCGGCAATTGCCATGGCGATTGCCACGCGTTGGCTCATACCGCCGGACAATTGGTGCGGGTAGGCATCCATACGGCTGGCAGCGCCTGGGATCTCAACTTTTTCCAGCAGCTCGATAGCCCGCTTGCGCGCTTGTTTGCCGGACATTTTCAGGTGCAGGCGCAGCACTTCTTCGATCTGGAAACCCACGGTGTAACTGGGGTTCAACGCGGTCATCGGGTCCTGGAACACCATCGCCAGGTCTTTGCCGACAATCTGGCGGCGCTGGCGGTTGCTCAACTTGAGCATGTCCTTGCCGTCGAAGTTCAGGGCGTCGGCGGTGACGATGCCAGGGTGCTCGATCAGGCCCATCAGCGCCATCATGGTCACGGATTTACCCGAGCCCGACTCGCCAACGATCGCCAGGACTTCGCCTTTGTCGACCGAAATGTCGAGGCCATCGACCACCGGCACGGCGGTCTTGTCGCCGAAGCGCACGTTGAGATTCTTGATTTCTAACAGTGACATGGGAATCTCCTCAGGCGGCGTTCTTGAGTTTCGGGTCCAGCGCGTCGCGCAGGCCGTCACCCATCAAGTTGATTGCCAGCACGCTGAGCAAAATGGTCAAGCCAGGCAGGCTCACGACCCACCAGGCGCGTTCGATGTAGTCTCGGGCCGAAGCCAGCATGGTGCCCCACTCAGGGGTTGGCGGTTGTACGCCAAGGCCGAGGAAGCCCAGGGCCGCGGCATCGAGAATCGCCGAGGAAAAGCTCAAGGTCGCTTGTACGATCAGCGGCGCCATGCAGTTAGGCAGCACGGTGATGAACATCAGGCGTGGCAGGCCGGCGCCAGCGAGGCGGGCGGCAGTCACGTAGTCGCGGTTCAGTTCGCCCATCACGGCGGCGCGGGTCAGGCGCACATAGGATGGCAACGACACGATGGCGATGGCGATCACGGTGTTGATCAGGCCAGGGCCGAGGATGGCGACAATCGCCACGGCCAGCAGCAGCGATGGCAGGGCCAGCATGATGTCCATCAGACGCATGATGGTTGGGCCGAGCAAGCGCGGGAAGAACCCGGCGAACAGGCCCAGCAGGATACCCGGGATCAGCGACATCACCACCGACGACAAACCGATCAGCAACGATAGACGCGAGCCCTGGATCAGGCGCGAGAGCAAGTCACGGCCTAGTTCGTCGGTGCCCAGCAGGAACTGCATTTGCCCACCTTCCAGCCACGCCGGTGGTGTGAGCAGGAAGTCGCGGTATTGCTCGCTGGGGTTATGCGGGGCAACCCACGGGGCGAAGATCGCGCAGAACACGATCAGCAACATGAACAGCAGGCCGGCGACCGCGCCTTTGTTCTTGGAGAAGGCTTGCCAGAATTCTTTGTACGGGGACGGGTACAGCAGGCTCTGATCGACTGCTGACACTTGAGTAGGTGTAATCATGGTCATGATCTCAGCGCTGGTGACGGATGCGTGGGTTGGCGAAGCCGTAGAGGATATCCACCACGAAGTTCACCAGGATCACCAGGCAGGCGATCAGCAGAATGCCGTTCTGCACCACCGGGTAGTCCCGCGCGCCAATGGCTTCGATCAGCCATTTGCCGATGCCGGGCCACGAGAAGATGGTTTCGGTCAGTACCGCACCGGCCAGCAGCGTGCCGACTTGCAGGCCGACCACGGTGAGCACCGGGATCAGTGCGTTACGCAGGCCGTGCACGAACACCACGCGGGCTGGCGACAGGCCCTTGGCCTTGGCGGTACGGATGTAGTCCTCACGCAGCACTTCGAGCATCGACGAACGGGTCATGCGCGCGATCACCGCCAGCGGGATGGTGCCGAGCACGATGGCCGGCAGGATCAGGTGGTGCAATGCATCCCAGAACGCGTCCGGCTCGTCGGCCAGCAGGGTGTCGATCAGCATGAAGCCGGTGCGCGGCTCGATGTCATAGAGCAGGTCGATACGCCCGGATACCGGGGTCCAGCCCAGGCTTACCGAGAAGAACATGATCAGGATCAGGCCCCACCAGAAGATCGGCATCGAATACCCCGCCAGGGAGATGCCCATCACCCCATGGTCGAACAGGGATCCTCGCTTGAGTGCCGCGATCACCCCGGCCAACAGGCCCAGGATACCGGCGAACAACAGCGCGGCCATGGACAGCTCCAGGGTCGCGGGGAAGAGAGCGGTGAATTCGGTCCACACGCTGGTGCGGGTGCGCAGCGATTCGCCAAGGTCGCCCTGGGCGAGCTTGCCGACATAGTCCAGGTATTGCGCATACAGCGGCTTGTTAAGGCCAAGGCGCTCCATTGCCTGTGCGTGCATTTCGGGGTCAACCCGTCGCTCGCCCATCATGACTTCTACGGGGTCGCCTGGAATCATGCGAATCAACGCAAAGGTCAGCAACGTGATGCCGAAGAACGTGGGGATCAATAACCCCAGTCGGCGGGCAATAAAACTAAACATCTTGGTGTGTACCTCAATCAGCCGGTTAGGCAGGTCCGGCACCGTCAGCGTCGACGGTGCCGAGCGTTTTTCTTATTACTTCACCTGGGTGGTGGCGAAGTTATTCGTACCCAGAGGGCTTTGGATGAAGCCTTCTACGTTCTTGCGCATGGCGGTGAACAGTTTCGGGTAAGCCATGGGAAGCCATGGTTGGTCTTTTTCGAAGACATCCTGTGCTTGTTCATAGAGCGCGGCCCGTAAGGCCGGTTCCTTTTCCGCACGAGCCTTGTCGATCAAGTCCTGAAACTCTTTGTTACACCAGCGCGCGTAGTTTTCGCCGTTTTTCGCCGCATCGCAACTCAGGTTCGGGGTGAGGAAGTTATCCGGGTCGCCGTTATCACCGACCCAGCCTGCCGACACCATGTCGTGCTCGCCGTTTTTAGCGCGTTTGAGCATTTCGCCCCATTCCATGACTTTGATATTGACCTTCAGGCCAACCTGCGCCAGATCCGCCTGCATACGCTGGGCGCCGAGCATCGGGTTAGGGTTTGTCGGGCCGCCGCCGTTACGGGTGAACAGCGTGAACTCGGTGCCTTCCGGCACGCCGGCTTCCTTGAGCAGGGCGCGCGCCTTATCCAGGTCGCGCGGTGGGTTTTTCAGCTTTTCACTGAAACCCAGCAAGGTCGGCGGATACGGGCCGGTGCCCACGACTGCATTGCCCTTGCCGAACAGCGCTTCGGTATAACCGGCCTTGTCGAACGCGATGTTGATCGCGTGACGTACTCGGGCATCGCTCATGTATTTGCGAGTGGTGTTCAATGCGGTGTAGCTGGTGGTCATCGCCGCCAGTTCATCGACCTTCAGGTTCGGGTCTTTCTTGATGCTTGGAATGTCATCCGGCTTGGGGAACAACGCGATCTGACATTCGTTGGCCTTGAGCTTTTGCAGGCGCACGTTGTTATCGGTGGTGATCGCCAGAATCAGCGGGTCGACCGCCGGCTTGCCGCGGAAGTAGTCCGGGTTGGCCTTGAAGCGCGCCTGGGCATCTTTCTGATAACGATTGAAGACGAATGGGCCAGTGCCGATAGGCTTGGCGTTGAGGTCTTCAGTTTTACCGGACTTGAGCAACTGGTCGGCGTATTCCTTCGAGTGGATTGAAGAGAATGCCATACCCAGGTCGGCCAGAAACGGAGCTTCCGGACGGGTCAAGGTAAAGACGACGGTGTGATCGTCGGTCTTTTCTACGCTCTTGAGCAGTTCCTTGAACCCCATGCTTTCGAAGTACGGGTAGCCCACGAGGGACTTGTTATGCCACGGGTGATTCGGGTCCAGCTGGCGCTGGAAGCTCCAAAGCACATCATCGGCATTCAGGTTGCGCGTGGGTTTGAAATAGTCGGTGGTGTGGAACTTGATGTCGTCACGCAGATGGAAGGTGTAGGTCAGGCCATCGGCGCTGATTTCCGGCAGGTTTTTGGCCAGGGCAGGGACCACTTCAGTGGTGCCGGGCTTGAAGTCCACCAGGCGGTTGAACATGGTTTCAGCGGCGGCGTCAGCAGTCACAGCAGTGGTGTACAGGACCGGGTCGAAACCTTCCGGGCTGGCTTCGGTGCAGACCACCAGCGGTTTGGCCGAAACGCCGATCGCCACGCTCAACAGCGCAGCGGCCATGGCGGCTTGTAGTGGGAGCATTTTCATTCAGAGCCCTCTGCAATCGATGGAGCCAGAAAAGCGTAGGCGGCGGGCTCGTCCTGAGCTCGCCGCCTGCCTGGCGCTAATTAAAGGATGTTGAACGGGATGGTGGTGACCAGACGGAACTCTTTGATGCTGCCGTCGGACTGGAACTCGCTGCCACGGTGCTCAACATAGGTCGCGCGCACGGTGGTGGCTTTGAGCGGGCCGCTCTGCAGCGCGTAAGAGGCGCCTACACCGTATTCCTGGTGCTTCTCGCCGTCCTGGGACTGGATGCCGTCATAAGCAAACTTGGCCCGGCCATTGTTGCCGGTGTAGTGGGTACCGTCGATGTCCCAGCCGCGTGCCGAGTAAGCGTTGAACTTCAGGCCGGGTACGCCGTATTCAGCCATGTTGATGGCATAGGCGATCTGGAAGGATTTCTCGTTCGGGCCGTTGAAGTCAGACGTCAGGGAGTTGGCCAGGTAGATACCGTTGGTTTCGTGCAGGTAGTCGAAGTACTCGTTACCGTTCACTTGCTGGTAGCCGAAGGTCAGGCTGTGTGCCTGGTGAGTCAGGCCCAGGGAGAGGGAGAAGGTATCGTTGTCGATTTCCCCCATCTCTTTTTTGCCTTCATCGACAGTCTTGTAGTAGTTGAAGCCGGTGGTCAGGCCCAACTGCTGCGCGTCGCCCAGCTCGTGGGTGGCGCCGAAGTAGTACTGGTTCCAGAAGTCCTTCACGTTGGCGGCGAAGAAGCTGGTTTTCAGGCTTTTCAGCGGCTGGTAGTTCACACCCAGGGTCGACACTTTGTCGGTTTCTGCGCCATTGCCGTATTCGCTACGGAATTTCGACAGGCTCTGCTCGCTACGTGGCGAAACGCGGTCGAACACGCCGCCCTGGAACGACAGGTTGCTGAATTCTTCGCTGTTGAAGCTCACACCCTGGAAGCTCGAAGGCAGAGCACGGTTGCCGATGGTGTCGACGATGCCGCTGCTGAAGTTCTGGCGACCGGCGGTCAGTGTGGTGTTGGACACGCGGAATTGCACGTTGGCCAGGCCCAGTTTGCTCCACTGGTCTACTGCGTCACCGTTGGAGTCGGCCAGGGTACGGTTGGAGCCGCCTTTGATATCACGCTTGCTGCGATCCAGCACCAGGGCGTTGTACACCGCCACTTCAGTCTTGACCCCTACGGTGCCCTGGGTGAAACCCGAGCTGGCGTTGAGGATGGTGCCCTGCACCCAGTTGGTACGGTTGCGATCGGTCAGGGTCTGGCCGTGCTTCTGGTACGAGAAGGTGCCCCCACGGTATTTGCTTTCATGGGAGTACCAGTTACGCGTGGTGCCGCCCAGGCTGAAATCTTCGATAAAGCCTTTGGCCTCGCTTTGGGCGCTGGTGCCGGCCAGGGTGGTAGGAACGAAGTCCTGGCTTTGCGTTTCAGCGTAGGCGGTGGCCGTGATGCTGCTGATGGCCAAGGCCAGAAGCGCTTTGCTGCTCAGTTTCATGGGTGAAGCTCCTTTGGTTCTCTTTTTTAATGCCGGTCTTTTTGGGTGATCCGGCTATTGGGTGTGGAACTCGTTCAAGCTATTGCAAACGTTTGGCGTAGGAAATTTCCCAACAAAAGCCTGCACGTTTGCCGGGGAGCGTATTTCGCTCCCCGCCATCCGGTTATTTTCTTATGGGTTGATGCTGACGCCCGAGAACACGTTGCGGCCGAAGGGGCTTACCTTGAAGCCTTCGACTTTGGCGCTTAACGGCTGGTTGACCGTCGAGTGCGCGATGGGCGTGATCGGCACCTGCTGCTTGAGCAATTGCTGCGCCTGTTTGTACAGAACAGTCCTTTGTTCGCGGTCGGTCACGACCTTGGCTTGCTTGATCAGCTTGTCGTACGCCGGGTCGCACCACATGGAGTAGTTGTTCCCGCCGATGGCGTCGCAGCTGTAGAGGGTGCCGAGCCAGTTGTCCGGGTCACCGTTGTCGCCGGTCCAACCGATCAGGCTGACATCGTGCTCACCGTTCTTGGTGCGCTTGATGTACTCACCCCATTCATAGCTGACGATCTTGACCTTGAGGCCGATCTTGGCCCAGTCGTTCTGCAGCATTTCCGCCATCAGCTTGGCGTTGGGGTTGTACGGGCGTTGCACTGGCATGGCCCACAGGGTGATCTCGGTGCCTTCCTTGACCCCGGCGGCCTTGAGCAACTGCTTGGCTTTTTCCGGGTCGTAAGCGGCGTCCTTGATGCTGTCGTCGTAGGACCACTGCGTCGGCGGCATGGCGTTGACCGCCAGTTGCCCGGCGCCCTGGTACACAGCATTGAGGATGCTCTGCTTGTTCACCGCCATGTCCAGCGCCTGGCGTACTTCAAGCTGATCGAATGGCTTGTGGCGCACGTTGTAGGAGATATAGCCCAGGTTAAAGCCCGGCTTGGTCAGCAGTTGCAGGTTCGGGTCGGCCTTGAGGGCCTCGACATCGGCAGGGCGTGGATGCAAGGTCACCTGGCATTCGCCGGCCTTGAGCTTCTGTACGCGTACCGAGGCGTCGGTGTTGATGGCGAAGATCAGTTGGTCCAGCTTGACGCGGCTCGGGTCCCAGTACTGCTTGTTGCCCACGTAGCGGATCTGCGAGTCTTTCTGATAGCGCTGGAACACGAACGGGCCAGTGCCGATCGGCTTCTGGTTGATGTCGCTGGGCCGGCCTTGCTTGAGCAACTGCTCGGCGTATTCCGCCGAAAGGATCGCGGCAAAGCTCATGGCGATGTTCTGCACGAACGCGGCGTCGACCGTGTTCAGCGTCATCACCACGGTGTACGGGTCGGTTTTCTCGACCTTGGCGATGTTCTTGTTCAGGCTCATCCCGTTGAAGTACGGAAACTCGGTGGGGTAGGCCTTGCGGAACGGGTGTTCGGGGTCAAGCATGCGGTTGAAGGTGAACAGCACGTCGTCGGCGTTGAAGTCCCGTGTCGGCTTGAATTCCTTGTTGCTGTGGAACTTCACCCCTTCACGTAGGTGGAAGGTGTAGGTCAGGCCATCCGGGGAAATATCCCACTTGGTTGCCAGCCCAGGGACGACGTCGGTCGCGCCTTTTTCGAACTCCACCAAACGGTTATACAAAGGCTCCGCCGCATCGTTGTCGGTAGCGGTGGTGTATTGCGCAGTGTCAAACCCTGCCGGGCTGCCTTCGGAGCAGAACACCAGGCTCTTTTTCTCGGCGGCTTGGCCCATGGTGGCCATGGCCAGCAGGCTGGTGGCAAACAGAGCGGATACAACGGTGGTATGGCGCATGACGATCCCGGTCCTTGTTTGTAGTTATCAACAGCGAGCCTTCCTGCTGGCTTACAGCCAGGCAGACATCACTGATCCCACACACAGCAAGTGCCCTTCCCAGAGTGATGCCTCTGCTGTCCTACGACCTTATGGGGCGCTGACCTTGCAGTAAATGCGTCAATTCTGACTGACCTTGTAGGCAACGGAGGCACGGGTCGCAGTTCATTGCTGTAAGACGGCAACGCTTGCAAACGTAGTCTGTTTCCTAAGGTCCAGGCGGATGGAATAACGGCGACGTTATGAAACGTCGCCGTTATTGAACCTTACTTGCCGCTGACGCTAACGCCGTAGAAGGAATTCAAGCCAAACGGGCTGATCTTGAAGTCCTGCACGGTATTACGCATGGGTTGATACACCGTCGAGTGCGCGATAGGTGTCATCGGGACTGCATCTTTGAGGATATGTTGCGCCTGCTTATACAGCTCGGTGCGTTTGGCGACATCCGATGTGGCCTTGGCTTCTTTAACGATGCCGTCGAATTTCTTGTCGCACCATTTGGAGAAGTTGTTGCCCGACAGCGAGTCGCAGCCGAACAGCACGTTCAGCCAGTTGTCCGGGTCACCATTGTCGCCGCTCCAGCCAATGATCATGGCCTGGTTCTCGCCGCCTTTGGAGCGCTTGATGTACTCGCCCCACTCGTAGCTGACGATGTTGACCTTCAGGCCGATCTGTTTCCAGTCGTTCTGCAGCATCTCGGCCATCAATTTGGCGTTGGGGTTGTAGGGGCGCTGGACCGGCATGGCCCACAGGGTGATCTCGGTGCCTTCCTTGACGCCAGCGGCCTTGAGCAATTCCTTGGCCTTGGCAGGATCGTACTTGGCATCCTTGATGGTGGTGTCATAGGACCACTGGGTCGGCGGCATGGCGTTGACCGCCAGTTGGCCGGCACCCTGGTACACGGAGTCGATGATCTGCTGCTTGTTCACCGACATGTCCAGGGCTTCACGGACGCGCAGGTCAGCCAGCGGGTTCGCGGCGGTCTGGCCCTTGAGTACAGGCATGACGTTATAGGCGATGTAGCCCAGGTTGAAACCGGCCTGGTGCGGCAGTTTCAGGTCCTTGTCCTCACCCAGCGCCTTGAGGTCGGCCGGACGTGGGAACAGGGTGATCTGGCATTCGTTTTTCTTGAGCTTCTGGATACGCACCGACGGGTCGGTGGTGATAGCGAAGATCAGGTTATCGATCTTCACGTCTTCAGGTTTCCAGTAGTCCTTGTTGCCGGTGTAGCGAATGTTCGAGTCTTTCTGGTAGCTCTTGAACACGAACGGGCCAGTGCCGACCGGCTTCTGGTTGATGTCGGCAGGCTTGCCTTCCTTCAACAACTGCGCAGCGTATTCGGCGGACTGGATCGAGGCGAAGCTCATGGCCAGGTTCTGGATGAACGCGGCGTCCACGGTGCCAAGGGTGAACTTGACGGTGTGGTCATCGATTTTTTCGATGTTCTTGATGTTGGTGTCCATCCCCATGTCCGTGAAGTACGGGAACTCGGTGGGGTAGGCCTTACGGAATGGATCGTCTTTATTGATCATCCGGTTGAAGGTAAACAGTACGTCGTCAGCCGAAAATTCACGAGTTGGCTTGAAATACGGGGTGGTATGGAACTTGACGCCTTCGCGAAGGTGGAAGGTGTACGTCAGGCCATCCGGGGACACGTCCCAGCTAGTGGCCAGGCCAGGAACGACGGCGGTGCCGCCACGTTCGAACTGGCTCAGGCGGTTGAACATGGTTTCGGCCGAGGCATCGAAGTCTGTTCCGGTGGTGTACTGGCCTGGATCAAAACCGGCCGGGCTCCCTTCGGAGCAGAACACCAGGTTAGTTGCCGCAAGGGCTACGGGGGCTGCGGCCATAAGGCCAGCGCTCACTAATAACGGAAGGACTGCGTGTTTAAGCATGTTGGCCTCATGATTTGTTGTCATTTTTGGTGGTGAGGGCGACCTCGTGAGTCGGCCTGCGGATACTTATGCAGGCGCCATACCCAATGCAAGATGCAGAGCGGTTGCAAAGGGAAAACTGTGGTACGAACGTACAGGAATGTCGCAATTATGAAAGTCTCGACACAAAAGTGCCTGTTTGGAGGGTTTTTTCGGTGCAAATGGCGCACCAAAAAAGCCCAGCCGAGGCGTCTAGCGCACTCGGTTGGGGCGCGGCTGTTACTTATCTAGACCCACACCGTAGAACGGCGTTAGCCCAAACGGGCTGATCTTGAAGTCACGCACTTGCTTGCGCATAGGCTGGAAAACCGTCGAGTTCGCAATAGGCGTTATAGGTACTTGTTCCTTAAGGATTTTCTGTGCCTGTTGATACCACTTGATGCGCTGCTCGCGGTCGCTGCTGACCTTGGCTTGCTGCACCAGCTTGTCATACGCCGGGTTACACCATTTGGCGTAGTTGCTGCCCTTGACCGCAGCACAACTGTAGAGCACGCCCAGCCAGTTATCGGGGTCGCCGTTGTCGCCCGTCCAGCCATAAATCATTGCATCGTGTTCGCCATTTTTGGCGCGCTTGATGTATTCGCCCCACTCATAGCTGACGATGTTGGCCTTGATGCCGACCTTGGCCCAATCCTGTTGAATCATTTGTGCAGACATCCGCGCATTCGGATTTGAGGCGCGTTGTACGGTCATTGCCCACAGGTTGATGGTGGTACCTGGTGCAACCCCTGCTTCTTTTAGTAGCAACCTTGCCTTGGTCGGGTCGTAGGGGGCGTCCTGGATTTTCGGGTCATAAGACCACTGCGCGGGAGGTAGTGCGTTCTGCGCCAATTGCCCGGCGCCCTGGTACACGGCCTTGATGATTGCGGGCTTGTCGATGGCCATGTCCAGTGCCTGGCGAACCTTGAGTTGATCCAGCGGCGGGTGAGTCACGTTATAGGCCAGGAAGCCCAGGTTGAAGCCCGCTTGTTGCAGTACGCGCAGGTTGGGGTCTTGCTTCATCACCTCGATATCGGCGGGGCGTGGGTAACCGCTGACCTGGCATTCGCCCGCCTTGAGTTTCTGCAGGCGCGCGGCGGCGTCCGGGGTGATAGCGAACACCAGGTTATCGAGCTTCACATCCTCGGGCTTCCAATACTGTTTATTGGCCACATAACGGATCTGCGAGTCTTTCTGGTAGCGCTTGAACACAAACGGCCCGGTGCCGACCGGTTGCTGGTTGATCTGCTCCGCCTTGCCTTGTTTCAACAACTGGGTGGCGTATTCGGCCGATTGCACAGAGGCGAAGCTCATGGCCAGGTTTTGCACGAACGAAGCATCGACCGTGTTCAGGTTGAACCGCACGCTGCGTTCGTCGAGTTTTTCGACGTTCTTGATCGTGGTGTTCAAGCCCATGTCGGTGAAGTAGGGCGACTCTGAGGGGTAGGCCTTGCGAAACGGGCTGTCGGCATCGAGCAGGCGATTAAAAGTGAACAGCACGTCATCGGCGTTGAAGTCACGAGTCGGGGTGAAGAAGTCGGTGGTATGGAACTTGACGCCTTCACGCAGGTGAAAGGTGTAGGTCAGGCCATCCTTGGAAACATCCCAACTGGTGGCCAGGCCAGGTTCGACTTCGGTACCGCCGCGCTTGAACTGGGTCAGGCGGTTGAACACGGTTTCGGCGGACGCATCGAAATCGGTGCCGCTGGTGTACTGGCTGGGGTCGAAGCCGGCGGGGCTGGCTTCGGAGCAGTAGACCAGGGTGGTGGCTGCCTGGGTCATTGGTATAAAGGCCAGAAGGCTTGCGGCGAGGAGCAGTGGCTTGACGGCGATTTTTTCCATGGAGACCCCTGAGGCGGCGGGCATCTTAAAGCAGCCCAAACAAAAACGGCGGTCACCGAGGTTACCGCCGTTCAGCTGGCTTAGGTAGGGGATACCTTTATGCGGGGGATACCTCTATACGGGTGGGAGCCGACTTATCGATTGTAACGGGCGGGCCGTCTATTTCATTACTTTCACGAAGGGTGAAAGTCCGAGTGGCTGTTATGTTCACGTCATCGACGAGGGTGGACTCACCTCTAACATCATATTTCAGGTGCCATTGGGTGACTATTGTGACCTCGGTCTCATTTTTTAGAGGGTTGTAGTCGATGAAGTACTGCCGGTCGCCAACGCTGCTGCTATAGCCGTCTTTCACTCGCGGAGGTTGCAATTCAAACCACGCAGGAGCGGAAGAACCTTGATGAGCAACCTCTGAAATTGCCGCTCGCATGTCAGGATTGGGCACGGTGCGCTCAAATGTATCGATCCCGTCCCTTACCAGACCCTCACGAATTGACCCTTCTAAGTTATCTGGGATGGTCATTCCTGCTAGCTGCCGGGGTATGTTGATCTCAACGTTCTCCAGGCCAGGGCGTCTTATTGTGTAAGGGTCTCGGTCGATGTCTTTGATAAAGTATTCGGAGTAATTGCTGCTACCAAACGAGGAGGGGGAGGCTGTTTCCGATGCAAGTACGGTGAAATCCGCGCTGTCTGCTGTCCAGGAAAAGACAGGACGATTTTCTAAAATACCGTTATTTTCCCTGAAAGTGACGCCATATTTATAGTTCGCTTGCTCTTCAACGTTGAAATACTTGTCGAATAGGTCAGCGCCTTTCATTTTGGTGCCGTCTAACTCAATAAAATTATCCGATACATGTGCGGGCGTTTTTAAATCGTTACTGGGTGTCGGGGACTCAGGACGTTGCCACGGCCACGGCCATTTTATCCCGCCATCACCCGGTGCCCGCGCCCACTCTCCGTTACGCCCGGGTGTGATGACCATCAGCCCCGCGCCGTTATCGGGGTTGATGACTCTGGCAAATGCATCACCGGTCCGGTAACGCCCCGATATCTCAAATACCTTGCTCGCCCCCGTCTCGTCGGTAAGGCGCACTAACTGGCGCAGCACTCCCTGGCTGTCGGTTACTCGATAAACACCCAACGCGTCGCGAGGCGCGTTCTTTATCAGCTGTTCACCCTCCGGGACGGCATATTGCGCCATTGGAATGAGTGAACGGGATCTGGGGAGTGGGGCGTTAACGGAGTCGCTAACCACAGGGGTGCCTGTGGACGTCCCAGGTTGTGGTTCGCGAGCGTTTGCCCTGGGGAGAGGCTGGGGCTTAAGGCGCGGCAGTTCTTTTTCTGCGGGCAGTGCAAAAGGGTCTTCCGGCACAGCACTGGCACCGTAGGAAAACACTGTATTGAGTAAGCCATCGAACGCTTTGGAGGCGCCCTCATCCCGCTCTGTCACGGTGTCGCCAGACGAGGTTTTTTCTGCCCCTAGCGCCACCTCGGTCAACCCGGCCGCCACCGCTGCGGCGGCTACGGGCGCGGCGATGGGCGCGAGTTTGACCAGCAGGCCGGCGGCTACGGTGATGTCGTTCAGCCAAGTATCGCGAATCACCTCGCTGTTGGACTTGATGACTACATCGGCGTCACTGTTCATCCGTTCTTTGGCGGCCGTCGCCAATGTGGAAAAAACGTCGTCTTTAATGGCAGCGTGGCTGCGGTCAATCGCTGACCCCTTCAACTCACCACTGGCCATTTTCGCCAAGAGGGTGTCCAGGCCATCCTTCTTCTCGCCCACATGGGTGAACCACAGAATGGGCATCAGTACTTTTGCCGCGCGTTCAGCAAAGCTCTTGGTCTGGTCCTGGCGATAGATCATTGGGAAGTGAGCCGCCAGTGCTTCGCGTTTTGCAGGGTTCTTGGCTTGCTCGAGCAGCCACTGATCCAGCCTCTCAATAGAATCAAAGCGCAAGAATGCTGGTTCGGCGCCCGGTATATAGAGCACTTGCCGGCCACCGTCCGCAGCGCTGAATCTCACTATATCGCTGGACGTAACCCCGTGGAGGCTCAGGGCATGCGCTTGAACGTTGCCGTTTGCCGGTGCTTTGGCCTTGAGTTGTTCCACGGTGATCGGGGCGTTTTCATCGAGCGTAAGGTTGGACACGGCACCCATCACCAAACGGTAGTCGTCACGGGTGAACTGGTGCTCGGGCGCTTGCAAGGAACGTTCAAGAGGGGGTCTGCTCTCGGCGCTTTTCAATTGCTTGCGGGCCTGGAAGATGAATTCACCTTTGATCGTCGTCTCATACTCGTCGTTATGCGTGCTCCAGAAGTGGTCAATCTTCTGGGTCATTTGGGTCTGAAAGTCGGTTTTCCAGCTTTCATGCATCACTTGGGACGGCTTGAGGTCGATTTGATTGTGTTTGCCGTAGCCGTCTTTTTCGCTTTGCCCAGCAGGCTGGGTATACAGCCCCGCTTCCAGGTCCAGGTTGCCGGGCACCCAGTCGTGCTCGGAGAAGTTCTTCAGCAAGGCGTCGGGCAAGCGCAGCGAAGACCAGGGTTCTTGAAAGGTGTGTTCCCAGCCGGTCGCCGTGTCTGCGCTTTCGCCACCTTTGAAACGGTTCAAGTACACGGTGTCGGAGTCGATAGGTTTGCCCGTGAGTTTGAGCAGCAGGTCATCCGCCCACTTTTTGGCCTCTGCCCGCGTATTGGGCAGGTTGTCGGCGACGTCAACTGCCATGCGCTTGTAAGCCAAGGCTTGTGGTGCGGTGCTGTAGTAGTTGGCGGCGTTGTGTTTTTGCACCTGCAGCGCCTGTGGCGAGCGGCTGCTGGCAGGGCGCAGGCGGTCATCGGCGGGGATAGGATCGAAGGTGTCTTTGTGTTCCAGGTGCCTTATTTGTGTTCGAGCCTGTGACAGCTTTTGGGGAAGGGGCACACCTTCAAAGTTGGCCACCACTTTTGCGCTGACCTTGATGGAGTCCTTGCGCAGCCTCACACGTAAATCACCGTTATTTCCAGGGGCGATAACTTTTGCGGCGTCCAGCAATGGTCCTGAAATTTGTCCCCAGCCTGATGAATCCGAGAGATGGAAGGTTTTAGTTTTGCCCTCGACCTTGGCGGACAAGGTACCTGTAGACGGGTTGATTGAAAGCAAGGTGTCCGGGGCGAAGTGTTGTTCCTGCAGCCAGCCTTGTACCACGGCGTTTTCCAAATGCATGCGATACAGCCCAAGCCACTGGCCCAGAGTGCTCTGGGGCGGCACGGTTATAAGCCCGGCATTGCCGTGTAACACCTTACGTTGTGCGGCCTCGAGATAGGCCTTGAGCAGTGCTGTTTCGTCGGGTTGGGCGGTTTTTGCAGTGGGCGGTGTCGCCTGCGCTTGAATGGCCGACGTCGGTTTGGCGACTACGAGTGGCAGCGATAACCTGTGGGTTGAGTTGAGTGACAGGGACATAAATTCGGCTCTCATTGTATGAATAAATGCCAGCACATCCCTCCCTGGTAGCTATGGCAGTAATGAGTCGTGGAAGCCGGGCACTTGATTCCTGCGAGATGTACTGCTGGATATGACGTGGCGCTAACGCGCAAAAAAAAGGCGCAAGCCCCGTGGGGTTGCGCCGTTGTCCTGTCTAAAAAAGTTACTGTAAAACTTCGATCACGCCGTCGGCGCTCATGTTGACCTGGCTGGTGCCGGCTTCCACTTCAGGCGTCGGTGCTGAATCGGCCATGGCGGCTTTCATCATCATGCCGCCATTGCGGGCGTAGGGCATCGGGTAGCCATTAGTGTTGAAGTTCAGGTTGACGATCTTGTAGCCCTTGCCACCGAGTGCATCGGTAGCCAGTTGCGCACGCGCCTTGAATGCAGCCACGGCATCTTTGAGCAGCGCATCTTCGCTGGCCTTGCGCGTGGCATCGGCGATGGCGAAGTCCATGCTGTCCATCTTCAGAGTGTTGAGCAGCTCGCCGGTAAGTTTGGACAGTGCCGGGAAGTCCGCGCTTTCCATACGCAGTTCTGCACGTTCACGCCAGCCAGTGATCTTCTGGTTCTTGCTGTCGTAGATCGGGTAGCTGTTGCGGCTGCCCTGGCGCAAGGTCACGCCTTTGACTTCGCGAGCCTGGCCCAGCGCCTGGTTCAGGGTGGTGGTGATTTCGGCCGCGAGCTTGGCCGGGTCGGCGTTTTGCGATTCGGTGTAAAGGGTGACGATCATCTTGTCGCGGGCCACTTCCTGGCTGACTTCGGCGCGCAGGGAGATCTGGTTATAATTCAGTGCATCGGCGGCCATGGCCGGCAGGCTGGCCAGGGCGCTGGCGCTGAGGGTGAGAACAACTGCACTGCGAGTGAAACGAGACATGGAAGCTCCTGGGGATATTCGTGTTCGGTAAGACTGTAGACGTAGCCTTGGGGTTCGTCGGGTTTACCCAATACAAATAAATTTCAGCGTGGCGTGCGCTACCCTCACGCCACGCGAGGACCCTGTTACAGGTTGGCCCCTTTTGGAGTAAACGTCACAGGCTTGTAGCTGAAATTCCACCATTTGAACGGGTGATCGAAAATCGAATACGGGTTGGTCTTCACCGGCTTGAATTCTTTACCCGAAACGCCATCGTCGGGACTGGGATGATCGAAGGTTACAGGGGGTTTGCCACTTTCGTAGATTGTCTGGTTATCTCCCAGGATCTCTTCGGGCGAGTACCTGGCAGTCAGTTCACCTACATAGCCTTTCACTGGGCGTCCGGTGAGCCGCTGAAATTGAGCGGCGAAGGAGTTCTCGCCCTGCGCCCCGGAGTAACAGCTCAGAATGCGAATATTGTCATAGCTCTCCGGGAAGATGCCATTGCGCTTGAGCGTGTTGTACAACCCCTGCGGGGTGTGTTTGCCACCTTTGTAATAAATATGGGTGCCATCGCCATGGCCAATGATGTTGAGGCGATGCTCCAGGCCATTTTTATTCATGTCGGTGAAAATGTGCAGGTTGTCTTCGACTTTGACCAGGTTATCCTTGGTGCCCGTGAGGGTGACCAACTTACCGTCCGTCGACAGTGTTTCGGAGACCGGCGCCACAGGTTCCGATTCGGGGAGTAAGGAGGCAAAGTTATTGTCGACGTTAAGGTCGACCGAGGGCTTGCCCGGATGGGCATCAGTCACTGGCTGCCCAACAGGGCGTTGCGAACTGGCCGAGGCCCCTTCTTCCACCACTGTACCGGCCTGGGACACCAGGCGTGTGGCTACAGGCAGCGCGGCATTGAGCACGCCAAAAATCAAATGACCGACGCCGCCGGGTTTGCCCTTGGCCAAATCGTCGGCGCCAATGCCTGCTTCGGTGATACCCGAGGCGATGTACAGCCCATCCAACGCCAAAGCCACTTCGGGCACGGCGATGGCCACCGGGGCAAAGAGCATCGCGATCATGGCTGCCTTGCTGAGGCCCGACAGGATATTGGCTTTGGTGACGTCGGCATCGGAGGTGATCTGCGACTTGGCGTCGTCGAACGACCGATCGTATTGGCGTTGGCCGATCTGTTGAAAGACATCGGCGGTGGCGTCGATATCAGGGCCGGTATTTGAACGCCCGGTGGCGTTGAAGCGCTGGAGGCTCAAGGTCGTTGCAGGAGGCCAGGTACGGTGGTGCGCATATTTGGGCCACACGGCCATCCCTTTGAGCATTTCACGCACGCCGCTTTTGAACGGGCCGCTGTTCAAGTCCTTGAAGGTGAAGTGTCCTTCCAGTGCCTTGAGTTTTTCCGGGTCTGCGGCCTGGCTCGCCAACCACTGCTTCATTTGCTCTACGCTGTCAAAAGCGTGGATTGGCGAAGAGTTGCCCGGGATGACCAGCAGTGTGCGGTTGATCGGTTTGCCATCGGCACCCTGGCGGGTGTTTTTGTCGGTGATCACCATCAGGTCGGTGGATTTGTATTGCCCTACGCTCAACAGGCCTACGTCTAGTCCAGGATCGGGCCGCGTCGGGCGTGTGAGGTCGTTGAACAGCGTATCGGCCCAGGCCAGGGTGTTGCCAGGCAGCCCCGCTGCGCGCAGGACCAGTTGTTTGTCTTCCTGCGTCAGGCTGCCCTCCTGATGTTGCGAGTGTGCAGCTTTGACGAGTGCCGCCTTGGCCACAATAGGGTATTGACGGTCGTGCTTGTCCCAGAAGTCGTTAAGGAACTCGATGTAGGGGCGCTGGAAGTCGGTGGCCCAGACTTGCTCCTTGAAGTCCTTTGGCGACACTGACAGCTGGGTTGAAGGCGCATAGACCTGCGGGGTGCCGGGCGTGGAGGCGGTATAAATGCCTTGGTAGGTGTGGGTAATGTGGGCCGACTCGCGATTGGGGTTGAATCGGTCGGCGACGTCGAATACGCCTGGTGCAATATGGGGCAGGTGATCGACCAGCCTCACTGCTGGGCCGCCGGCATAATGAGGAACCAGCGCCCCCCTTCCTTCGGGCGTAGTCTGGCTGTTTTTTACCAGGGCGTCCGTCAGCGTAATCTGTTCGACCAGCTTGGCCGGGTAGGGCGGCTTGCCGGTAGTGTTGTAGTTGAACGTCGTCAGATACGTTCTGTCCGGGTCGATGTCCAGGTTCCACTTGTCCTTGAACAGTTGCTTGACCGTCTGCGCGGCATCTTGCGTTACCGACTTGAAGGCCAAGGCCAGGTTCTCGGCATTGCTGGCGCTGTCGATATTGATCCCCACATCCACGGGTACAATTGTTTTGTCATGGGCTCCCACCGTCTTGCCGGGATCGTGGTTCACGCTGACGAGTTCGTAACCGTCACCACCGTTATTGGATAAATCCCTGCGCACGCTTTCCACGAGGTATTGCTCGTTGTTTGGGCTCTGGTCTATCGCACGTCGCTGGCGGCTAAGAGTGGCACCTGATGGCGGTTCAGCGGTGTAGGGCCTTTGAGTGGGGAGTGCGTTATTCATCTGCATGAAAGCGTTCCTGCGTGGCGAGGCATGATGATGCCCATCGGTGGGCGGTAGGCCTCTGGGTGGTCCGATGCTCACCTTGGTTCCTGTAAGTAATGCGCCAAATTATGTGGGCAGGAGAAGGCCGCGCTGTGGCGGTTTGCCGCATAAGCCCTGCCGTCCTCGTGTCTTGGTTATACTCGGTGCGATATACCTGCAGCGCTCATCAGGAGAGCTCATGCTCGCCGCCGTAAAACTGACTTCCGCCACCCGCCAGAACCTTTGGCGCCTGACGTTCATTCGCACCCTGGTATTGGCCGCACAGGCCGGTTCCGTCGGGCTTGCCTATTGGTTCGACCTGCTGCCGCTGCCCTGGCTGCAATTGGCCGTGACCCTGGGGTTCTCCACCGTATTGTGTGTGTTCACCGCCATTCGACTGCGCACCACTTGGCCTGTGACCGAGCTGGAATACGCCTTGCAACTGGCCTGCGACCTGTTTATCCACAGCGTGTTGCTGTACTTCTCCGGTGGTTCTACCAACCCCTTCGTCTCCTACTACTTGGTGCCTTTGACCATCGCTGCCGTCACCCTGCCGTGGCGCTATTCGGTGGTGCTGTCGGGCATTGCGCTGACGCTGTACACCCTGCTGTTGGCGCAGTTCTACCCCTTGCAGACATTCCCGATCGCCCGGGAAAACCTGCAGATCTACGGGATGTGGTTGAGCTTCGCCTTGTCTGCGGCAGTCATTACCTTCTTTGCCGCGCGCATGGCCGAAGAATTGCGCCGCCAGGAAGAACTGCGCGCCATTCGCCGTGAAGAGGGCCTGCGTGACCAGCAACTGCTGGCCGTTGCCACCCAGGCCGCTGGCGCCGCCCATGAGTTGGGCACGCCGCTGGCGACCATGAGCGTGCTGCTCAAGGAAATGACCCAGGACCATCACGATCCGGCCCTGCAGGATGATTTGAGCGTACTGCAGGAGCAGGTCAAACAGTGCAAGTTGACACTCCAGCAACTGGTGCGCGCCGCCGAAGCCAACCGCCGTCTGGCGGTCGAAATGCAAGATGTCACCCAGTGGCTCGATGAGGCGCTCAACCGCTGGCACCTGATGCGCCCCGAAGCCAGTTACCGTTTCAACTTGTTGGGCCAAGGCAGCGTACCGCGCATGGCGCCGCCGCCGGACTTGACCCAGGCGCTGCTCAACTTGCTGAACAATGCAGCCGACGCCTGCCCTGAAGGCCTCGGGGTGCAGTTGGACTGGGACGCGGAAAACGTCACCATCAGCATTCGTGACCACGGCGCGGGCGTGCCGCTGGCCATTGCCGAGCAAATCGGCAAACCCTTCTTTACCACCAAGGGCAAAGGCTTCGGCCTGGGCCTGTTTTTGAGCAAGGCCAGCGTGACCCGCGCGGGCGGCTCAGTGAAGCTCTATAGTCATGAGGAAGGTGGCACGCTCACCGAGCTGCGCCTGCCCCGTGTCGCACGAGGAGATATCGATGAGTGACGAGATCCAAGTCGAAGGCGAAGAACTGCCGCACCTGTTGCTGGTAGATGACGACGCGACCTTTACCCGCGTGATGGCGCGCGCCATGAGCCGGCGCGGTTTTCGCGTCAGCACCGCAGGTTCTGCCGAAGAGGGCCTGACCATCGCCCAGGCCGACCTGCCGGACTACGCCGCCCTCGACCTTAAAATGGACGGCGACTCGGGCCTGGTGCTGCTGCCAAAGCTGCTGGAACTCGACCCGGAAATGCGCGTGGTGATCCTCACCGGTTACTCCAGCATCGCCACCGCCGTCGAGGCGATCAAGCGCGGCGCCTGCAATTACCTGTGCAAACCCGCGGATGCCGACGACGTGCTGGCCGCCTTGCTGTCCGAGCATGCCGACCTCGACACCCTGGTGCCGGAAAATCCGATGTCGGTGGACCGCCTGCAGTGGGAACACATCCAGCGCGTGTTGACCGAACACGAAGGCAACATCTCCGCCACCGCCCGCGCCCTGGGCATGCACCGCCGCACGCTGCAACGCAAGTTGCAGAAGCGCCCGGTACGACGCTGAACGGCGACTGAACAACTCGCTTCAGGCTGCACGGACGCACGAACCGATCACCTATGATCGGTTCAAACGCCTGTGACTTTTTCCTACCGAGCCTGAACGATGAATCAGAATGCTGAATATCGCGCGGTCAACGACGCGGTGCGTGGGCAATTCTTCCGCCGAACCTGGGCGATGATCACACCCTATTGGCGCAGTGAAGAGAAGGGCAGGGCCTGGCTGCTGCTGGCCGCAGTGATTGGCCTGTCGCTGTTCAGCGTGGCGATCTCCGTGTGGATCAATCACTGGTACAAAGACTTCTACAACGCCCTGGAGAAGAAAGACACCGCGGCCTTCTGGCAACTGATCGGCTATTTCGGCGGGATCGCGGCGGTGGCGATACTCGGCGCGGTGTACCGCCTTTACCTGACCCAAATGCTGACAATCCGCTGGCGCGCCTGGCTCACCGAAAAACACTTCAGCCGTTGGCTGGCCCACAAGAATTATTACCAGCTGGAGCAGGGCGGCTACACCGATAACCCGGACCAGCGGATTTCCGAAGACCTTAACAACTTCACCTCCGGTACCTTGAGCCTGGGCCTTGGGTTGCTGCGTAACGTGGTCAGCCTGGTGTCATTCTCGATCATCCTGTGGGGCGTCTCGGGTAGCATCGAAGTGTTCGGCGTCACCATCCCCGGTTACATGTTCTGGTGTGCACTGCTGTACGCCGCTGTGGGCAGTTGGCTGACGCACTTGATCGGCCGGCGCTTGATCGGCCTGAGCAACCAACAGCAACGCTTCGAAGCGGACCTGCGTTTTTCCATGGTGCGGGTGCGTGAGAATGCCGAAAGTATTGCCCTGTACAACGGCGAGCCGAATGAAAGGCAACGCCTGAGTTCGCGCTTCGGCAAGGTCTGGCAGAACTTCTGGGACATCATGAAAGTGTCCAAGCGCCTGACCTTTTTCACCGCTGGCTACAGCCAGATCGCGATCATCTTCCCCTTTATCGTCGCCGCGCCGCGCTACTTCACCGGCAAGATCGAGCTGGGCGAGCTGATGCAAATCAACTCGGCGTTCGGCAACGTGCAAGAGAACTTCAGCTGGTTTATCAACGCCTATTCGGAGCTGGCGACATGGCGCGCCACCAGCGACCGTCTGCTGAGTTTCCAGCAGGCCATGAGCGACAACGAGCAACGCACGCCGGCGATCGACGTGCGCCCTGAAGGCGAGCGCCTGGTGATCAAGGACCTGGGCATGGACCTGGCCGACGGCCGCCATTTGCTCACCGACGCCGACATGACCGTGGAGCCTGGTCAGCGCGTCATGCTCAGCGGGCGTTCCGGCAGCGGCAAGAGCACTTTGCTGCGGGCGATGGGGCATCTGTGGCCCGCCGGTCATGGCAGCATTCGCTTGCCGGCGACGCGCTACCTGTTCCTGCCGCAAAAGCCTTACCTGCCGATTGGTACGCTCAAGGCCGTGTTGAGTTATCCACAGGACGACAGCGTCTATTCACCAGAACGTTATGCACAGGTGCTGGAAACCTGTCGCCTGCCCCATTTGGTCAGCCGCCTGGATGAAGCCAACCACTGGCAACGCATGCTCTCGCCCGGCGAGCAACAGCGCCTGGCCTTTGCCCGCGCGTTGTTGTTTGCACCGCGATGGCTGTACATGGATGAGGCAACCTCGGCCATGGATGAAGAAGACGAGGCAACCCTGTACCAAGCGTTGATTGATGAGTTGCCGGAGTTGAGCATCGTCAGCGTCGGCCACCGCAGCAGCCTCAAGCGTTTCCATGGGCGGCATGTGCGCATCGACGGTGGGCGGTTGCAGGAACAACAACTCACTTGAGTGCCTGCTCGCTCAATGTGGGAGCCGGGCTTGCCCGCGATGGCGGAGTGCCTGAGGCAGGTGTGTCAACGGGCACACCGCTATCGCAGGCAAGCCAGCTCCCACAGGGGCATGGTGTTGTCTGATGGTTCAGGCACCCAACAAAAGGCCCGGCTGATCATCGATCAGCCGGGCTTTTTGTTGCTCGAAGATGACTTACTTCTTCAAGCCGTAATGCTCATCCAACATGCCTGGAGCGTTCGGCGTCTTTGGCGCGTAGTCCCGTGGTGGCTCCTGGTTTTCCCGAGGCGGGGTCAGGCGTTCCCGTGGGGTTTGCGGTGCATCGGAATGCAGCGCGGCCAGCAGGCGCTGGCGGGTGATGTCGTCGAGGGCCAGGCGGTTAGCGCCATCGGCGAGGTGATCCTGTACTTCCTGGTAGCTCTGGGTGAGCTTCTTGACCAGGGTCGCGGTGCTGTTGAAGTGGGTAACAACCTCGTTCTGATAACTGTCAAAACGTTCCTGAATGTCATCCAGCTGACGCTGCGTGCGGTTAGGCGCGGCATTCGGCAGCAGGCGGGCAACCAGGAAACCAATGGCGACACCGGCAACCAGGGCAAGAGTCGGCAACAACCAAACTAAGAGCGAGTGTTCCACGAGTCCTTCCTCTATAAACGGCTTTGCTTTACGTTAACGGCTCAAACCTGCGCTGTATACCGCGATTAAGCTCGCAATGATGCCATGCGCAGACTTTAGCTAGACGAGTCGACCCCTTGAGAGGTCACGGAGTTCATCCTTGCTCATGCGTGAAACCCCCGTTTTGATCGATGGCCCGGTAGGCCAATTGGAAGCCTTGTACCTGGATCACCCCGAACCACGTGGCCTGGCGCTGGTTTGCCACCCTAACCCGGTGCAGGGGGGGACCATGCTCAATAAGGTCGTCTCGACCCTGCAACGCACTGCCCGCGATGCGGGTTTGATTACTTTGCGCTTCAATTACCGTGGCGTGGGTGCCAGTGCCGGTACTCACGATATGGCCAGCGGTGAGGTGGACGATGCTGAAGCGGCCGCCGCCTGGCTGCGGGAAAAGCACCCGGACCTGCCAATCACCTTGCTCGGTTTTTCTTTCGGTGGGTATGTGGCCGCCAGCCTCGGCGGCCGCCTGGAAGCCAAAGGTGAAAAGCTCGCACACCTGTTCATGATCGCCGCTGCGGTGATGCGCCTGCGCGATACCGACGCGTTACCGCTGGGCTGCCCGTTGACCCTGATCCAACCGGAAAGCGACGAAGTGGTTGACCCGCAGCTGGTCTACGACTGGTCCGCCGCCCTCAAACGCCCCCATGAGTTGCTGAAAGTGGCAGAATGCGGACACTTTTTTCACGGCAAGCTGACCGATCTCAAGGATCTGGTGCTGCCACGCCTTTCGAATTGATGACAAGCGATCACCCATGACGACCCGTACCCGTATCCTCACCGGCATCACCACCACCGGCACGCCGCACCTGGGCAACTACGCCGGTGCGATTCGCCCGGCGATCCTCGCCAGCGAAGACGCGAATGCCGATTCCTTCTACTTCCTGGCCGACTACCACGCCCTGATCAAATGCGATGACCCGCAGCGCATCCAGCGCTCGCGTATGGAAATCGCCGCGACCTGGCTGGCCGGTGGCCTGGATGTGAACCGGGTGACCTTCTACCGCCAGTCGGACATCCCGGAAATCCCCGAGCTGACCTGGCTGTTGACCTGCGTTGCCGCCAAGGGCCTGCTCAACCGCGCCCATGCCTACAAGGCCTCGGTGGACAAGAACGTGGAAAACGGTGAAGACCCGGATGCGGGCATCAGCATGGGCCTGTACAGCTACCCGGTGCTGATGGCAGCGGACATCCTGATGTTCAATGCGCACAAGGTGCCGGTGGGCCGCGACCAGATCCAGCACGTGGAAATGGCCCGCGACATCGGCCAGCGCTTCAACCACCTGTTCGGCAACGGTAAAGAATTCTTCACCATGCCCGAGGCGCTGATCGAAGAAAGCGTGGCCACCTTGCCAGGCCTGGATGGTCGCAAGATGTCCAAGAGCTACGACAACACCATCCCGTTGTTCACCAGCGCCAAGGACATGAAGGACGCGATCTCGCGGATCGTCACCGACTCCCGCGCGCCAGGCGAAGCCAAGGATCCGGACAATTCGCACCTGTTCACCCTGTACCAGGCGTTCGCGACCAAGGCCCAGGAAGCCCAATTCCGTGGTGAGCTGCTAGAAGGCCTGGGCTGGGGCGAGGCCAAGAACCGTCTGTTCCAACTGCTCGACGGCCAGCTCGGCGAAGCGCGCGAGCGTTACCATCAACTGATGGCGCGCCCATCGGACATGGAGGACCTGCTGCAGGTCGGCGCCAAGAAGGCCCGCGCTGTGGCGGCACCGTTCCTGGCCGAGCTGCGTGAAGCGGTGGGCCTGCGTTCGTTCGTCAACCAGGCGGCGGCGCCGGTCGCCACCAAGAAAAAAGCAGCGAAGGCTGCACGGTTTGTGAGCTTCCGTGAAGACGATGGCAGCTTCCGCTTCCGCCTGTTGGCCGCCGACGGCGAGCAATTGCTGTTGTCGCGCAACTTTACCGATGGCAAAGCAGCCGGCGCGGTGACCAAGCAACTGCAAATTGGCGATGCGCTGGACGTACGCGCCGAGGCTTTGGGCTTCAGCGTATGGCTGGACGGCGCCGCAGTAGCTGACAGTGCCGAGTACGCCAATGAAGCATCGCGTGACGCGGCCATCGAAGCCTTGCGCGCTGCGTTAGCCCCAATCGAGGATTAACCCGACCAAGGGTTGATTGCCATTATCCAGGGCCGTCGTTACAGTGTCGGCCCGTTTTTGTTGCCTTGCTAACGAAATTATGACGCCCCTAGAACGATATCAAGCTGATCTGAAACGCCCCGAGTTCTTCCACGACGCGGCCCAGGAAAATGCCGTGCGTCATTTGCAGCGCCTGTACGAGGACCTCGTGGCCGCGTCGCAAAGCAAGCCAGGGATGTTCAGCAAGCTGTTTGGCAAGAAAGACCACACGCCGGTCAAGGGCCTGTATTTCTGGGGCGGCGTGGGCCGTGGCAAGACTTACCTGGTAGACACCTTCTTTGAAGCGCTGCCGTTCAAGGAAAAGGTGCGTACGCACTTCCACCGCTTCATGAAGCGCGTGCACGAAGAGATGAAGACCCTGCCGGGCGAGAAAAACCCGCTGACCATCATCGCCAAGCGTTTCTCCCAAGAGGCCCGGGTGATCTGCTTCGATGAATTCTTCGTCTCTGACATCACCGACGCCATGATCCTCGGCACGCTGATGGAAGAACTGTTCAAGAACGGTGTGACCCTGGTGGCCACGTCGAACATCGTGCCCGATGGCCTGTACAAGGACGGCCTGCAACGTGCGCGCTTCCTGCCGGCCATTGCGCTGATCAAGCAGAACACCGATATCGTCAACGTCGACAGCGGCGTCGACTACCGCTTGCGTCACCTGGAGCAAGCCGAGCTGTTCCACTTCCCGCTCAACGAAGCGGCGCACGAAAGCCTGAAGAAAAGCTTCCGTGCGCTGACGCCGGAATGCACGCAAGCGGTGGAAAACGACAAGCTGATGATCGAGAACCGCGAAATCATCGCGCTGCGCACCTGCGATGACGTGGCCTGGTTCGAGTTCCGCCAACTGTGCGATGGGCCACGCAGCCAGAACGATTACATCGAGCTGGGCAAGATCTTCCACGCCGTGATCTTGAGTGGTGTGGAACAGATGGGCGTGACCACCGACGATATCGCCCGACGGTTCATCAACATGGTCGATGAGTTCTACGACCGTAACGTCAAGCTGATCATCTCGGCGGAAGTCGAACTCAAGGACCTCTATACCGGCGGCCGCTTGAATTTCGAATTCCAGCGCACCCTGAGCCGTTTGCTGGAGATGCAGTCCCACGAGTTCCTGTCGCGCGGGCACAAGCCTTAATCAATCTCCGGCTCAATGGAGATCTAATGTGGGAGCCGGCTTGCCCGCGATGGGGGTGTATCAGCCAACTATAGGCTGGCTGATACACCGTCATCGCAGGCAAGCCAGCTCCCACAATGGTTTGTGTTGGTCTGAGGTCAGGCGGCTTGCTGGAATTGCTGCCTGTACTGGTTCGGCGACAACTCCGTGTGCTGCCTGAACAGCCGCGCAAAGAAACTCGCATCGTCGTAACCCACCTCGTAGCTGATGGTCTTGATGCTCTTGCGGCTGCCCGAGAGCAAGCCCTTGGCCGTTTCGATGCGTAGGCGCTGCAGGTAGTGCAGCGGCTTGTCACCGGTCGCGGTCTGGAAGCGGCGCATGAAGTTGCGGATGCTCATGCCGTGTTCCCGGGCAACGTCTTCAAAGCGGAATTTGTCGGCAAAGTGCTCTTCAAGCCAATGCTGGATCTGCAGGATGATCACGTCCTGATGCAGCTTCTGCCCGCCAAACCCGATCCGCCCCGGTGAATAGTTGCGCTGCACCTCATAGAGAATGTCGCGGGCCACCGCCTGGGCGATGTTGGCGCCGCAGAAGCGTTCGATCAGGTAGATATAAAGGTCGCAGGCCGACGTGGTGCCGCCGGCGCAATACAGGTTATCGGCATCCGTGAGGTGCTTGTCCTGATTGAGCTGCACCTTGGGGAAACGCTCGCTGAAGGCATTGAAGAAGCGCCAGTAGGTGGTCGCCTCCTTGCCATCGAGCAGCCCGGCTTCGGCCAGCCAGAACACCCCGGTGGCCTCGCCGCAGAGTACGGCGCCGCGGGCGTGCTGTTCGCGCAGCCACGGCAGCACTTGCGGGTAGCGCGAGCACAGGGCATCGAAGTCGTCCCAGAAAGCTGGCAGCACAATGATGTCGGCGTCTTCGAGGCCGCCGTCCACCGGCATGATCACATCGCTGAAGCTGCGCACGGACTGGCCGTCGGGGCTGACCAGGCGCGTTTCGAACCCTGGGGTCAGGCCCAGGCCTTGCTGTTTGCCATGACGCAGGCTGGCGAGATGGAAGAAATCCTTGGCTTGCATGAGGGTTGAAGCGAATACCCGATCAATGGCCAAAATGCTGACGCGCCGCAACGGCGTGGAGATTTGGTTAGACATAATTTCATTTATTCTTATAGGGGAAAGTGGTCACCAGACGGCTGGATCGTCTTATTTTTTGTCGCATGTGTCCAGTGTCCCGTGACGCCTTCGGGGCATAGGCTCTGTGGGCTCGTCCTTGTCCGACAATCCACGCAGGTGACCCATGATCCCCAGAACCTTGTTCAGCTCGGAGCACGAACTCTTCCGTGAGAGCGTGCGCACCTTCCTCGAAAAGCACGCCGTGCCCTTCCACGGGCAATGGGAAAAGCAGGGCTATATCGAACGTAACCTGTGGAACCAGGCGGGGGAGGCGGGCATGTTGTGTTCCCACCTGCCGGAGGAATATGGCGGGCTGGGCGCGGATTTTCTCTACAGCGCGGTGGTGATCGAAGAAGTCAGCCGCCTGGGTTTGACCGGCATCGGCTTTTCCCTGCACTCGGATATCGTCGCGCCTTACATCCTGCATTACGGCAGTGAAGCACTGAAGCACAAGTACCTGCCCAAGTTGATCTCCGGGGAGATGGTCACGGCCATTGCCATGACCGAGCCGGGCGCTGGTTCCGACCTGCAGGGCGTCAAGACCACAGCGGTTTTGGAGGGTGATGAGTACGTGATCAACGGCTCCAAGACCTTTATCACCAACGGCTACCTGGCCGATCTGGTGATTGTCGTCGCCAAGACCGACCCCAAGGCTGGCGCCAAGGGCACCAGTCTGTTCCTGGTGGAAGCCGACACGCCGGGCTTCGACAAGGGCAAGCGCCTGGAGAAAGTCGGCATGAAGGCGCAGGACACCTCGGAGCTGTTCTTCCAGGATGTGCGCGTGCCCAAGGAAAATCTGCTGGGCCAGGCGGGCATGGGCTTTGCCTACCTGATGCAGGAACTGCCACAAGAACGCCTGACCGTGGCGATTGGCGCGCTGTCTTCAGCCGAAGCGGCGTTGCAATGGACCCTTGAGTACACGCGAGAGCGCAAGGCGTTCGGCAAGGCGATTGCCGATTTCCAGAACACCCGGTTCAAGCTGGCGGAGATGGCCACCGAGATTCAGATTGGCCGCGTGTTTGTCGATCAGTGCATGGCCTTGCATCTGGAAGGCAAGCTGGACGTGCCCACGGCGGCGATGGCCAAGTACTGGGCCACCGACCTGCAGTGCAAGGTGCTCGATGAGTGCGTGCAGTTGCATGGCGGCTACGGCTTCATGTGGGAATATCCGATTGCCCGGGCCTGGGCGGATGCGCGGGTGCAGCGCATTTATGCGGGGACCAATGAGATCATGAAGGAGATCATTGCGCGGGCGCTTTGATTGTTAGGTGCTCTTGATTGATCGTTCCCACGCTCCGCGTGGGAACGCCTCATGTGACGCTCCGCGTCACGACTCTGAAAGCGGACGCAGAGCGTCCAAGGCGGCATTCCCACGCAGAGCGTGGGAACGATCAGTGCGGATCAATCAAGGTGCTGGATTCGGATGATCCTTCTGAATCGCCTCAATCCCTTCCAGCACCTCTTTCGACAATTTCAGTTCGGCACTGGCGATGTTGCTGTCCAGTTGTTCCAGTGATGTGGCCCCAATGATATTGCTGGTCACAAACGGCTGCTGTGTCACAAACGCCAGCGCCATCTGCGCCGGGTCCAGGCCATGCTTGCGCGCCAACGCCACATATCGGCTGCACGCCGCTTCCGATTGCGGGTTGAAGTAGCGGCTGAAACGGCTGTACTCGGTCAGGCGCGCCTTGGCCGGACGTGCGCCGTCTTCATACTTGCCACTGAGCATGCCGAACGCCAAAGGCGAATAGGCCAGCAAGCCGCACTGCTCACGAATGGCAACCTCTGCCAAGCCCACTTCAAAGCTGCGGTTGAGCAGGTTGTAGGGGTTCTGGATCGACACTGCACGTGGCCAGCCGCGGGCTTCGGCCAGGGCGAGGAACTTCATGGTGCCCCACGGCGTTTCGTTGGACAGGCCAATGTGGCGGATCTTGCCGGCCTTCACCTGTTCATCCAGGGCTTCGAGCGTTTCCTCCAGTGGCGTGAGGTCGTCTTCGTCCTTGTGCTTGTAGCTCAACTGGCCGAAGAAGTTGGTGCTGCGCTCCGGCCAATGCAGTTGGTAGAGGTCGATCCAGTCGGTCTGCAGGCGCTTGAGGCTGGCGTCGAGGGCTGCGCCGATGTGCTTGCGGTTGTGGCGCAGGTGGCCATCGCGGATGTAGTCGATGGTGTTGCCGGGGCCGGCGATTTTGCTGGCAAGGATCCAGTCGGCGCGGTCACCACGGCTTTTGAAGTAGTTGCCGATGTAGCGCTCGGTGGTGGCGTAGGTGTCGGCCTTGGGCGGCACCGGGTACATTTCTGCTGTGTCGAGGAAGTTGATCCCCGCGGCCTTGGCCCGTTCGATCTGCGCGAAGGCCTCTGCCTCGCTGTTCTGCTCGCCCCAGGTCATGGTGCCCAACGCGATCGCGCTGACATTCAGATCGGTGCGGCCCAGCTGTCGGTAATCCATCGGGTACTCCTTCGGGGGAAAACAATCATAAAAGCAGGTTGAATTTTTTTTCGCAATCTGCATAATTGCCCACCTCTTTCTGCAGTGGAAGTGATGCGCCGCCTGCCGAAGAATCTTGCCGTTGAACGGACGCGCCGACCCGAGCCCCCGATAGCGTCTGTATCCGGCTGCCTTTGACCTTGTCAAAGTACGCACTATTCAGTAAGATCCGCCGTCTAAATTTACAGGCGGCCCCTGAGGCTATTAAAGAATGACAACTTTTACTGCAAAACCGGAAACAGTTCAGCGCGACTGGTTTGTCGTCGACGCCGCTGGTCAGACCCTGGGTCGTCTGGCCACTGAAGTCGCCAGCCGTCTGCGTGGCAAGCACAAGCCTGAATACACCCCGCACGTTGATACCGGCGACTACATCGTCATCATCAATGCTGAGCAGGTTCGTGTAACCGGCAACAAAGCAAGCGACAAAATGTACTACCGTCACTCCGGTTTCCCAGGCGGTATCAAGTCTTCCAACTTCGAAGGCCTGATTGCCAAGAAGCCTGAAGCCCCGATCGAAATCGCGGTCAAAGGCATGCTGCCTAAGGGCCCACTGGGTCGCGATATGTTTCGCAAGCTGAAAGTCTATGCGGGCGCTGTACACCCTCATGCTGCTCAGCAGCCCCAAGAACTGAAGTTTTAACGGAATAGTTCATTATGTCGGCGACTCAAAATTACGGCACTGGCCGTCGCAAAACCGCAACCGCACGCGTTTTTCTGCGTCCGGGCACTGGTAACATCTCGATCAACAACCGCTCCCTGGACAACTTCTTCGGCCGCGAAACTGCCCGCATGGTAGTTCGTCAGCCGCTGGAATTGACCGAGACCGTTGAAAAGTTCGACATCTACGTCACCGTTATCGGTGGCGGTGTAAGTGGTCAAGCTGGCGCAATCCGCCACGGTATCACTCGCGCTCTGATGCAGTACGACGAAACCCTGCGTGGCGCTCTGCGCAAAGCTGGCTTCGTGACTCGCGATGCTCGTGAAGTTGAACGTAAGAAAGTCGGTCTGCGTAAAGCGCGTAAGCGTCCGCAGTACTCGAAGCGTTAATTCGCTTTACGTTCCACAAAAACGCCCAGCTCCTCACGGAGCTGGGCGTTTTTTATTGCCTGTGATTTATGCACATTTTTTGCCGTGACAACTTGCCACATCCGTAGACCCCCTATACTACAAGGCCTGGAGACGGAGCCCCGGGCAATTCCCTTGTCATACGTGGGGCTTTTCATTACCATCCGTCAAAATTTTTATAAGTAAAGATTCAACACTTAGTAGACGCCTGATTTAACAGGCCAAAAAGCTGATGGGAGAGGACTGAATGAGCAATGACGGCGTGAATGCAGGCCGGCGTCGCTTCTTGGTAGCAGCCACATCCGTGGTGGGTGCTGCAGGAGCGGTGGGGGCTGCGGTCCCGTTCGTGGGGTCATGGTTTCCCAGTGCCAAGGCGAAAGCCGCAGGTGCACCGGTGAAGGTGAATGTCAGCAAGATCGAGCCAGGCCAGCAGATGATTGCTGAGTGGCGCGGCCAGCCGGTTTTCATTGTTCGTCGTACCGAGGAAATCCTGGGGAATCTGAAGAAGATCGAAGGCCAGCTGTCTGACCCGACATCCGAAAAGTCCGACCAGCCCGCCTACGCCAAGAACGAAGCACGTTCGATCAAGCCAGAGATTCTGCTGCTGGTTGGTCTTTGTACCCATCTGGGTTGCTCACCTACCTTCCGCCCGGAAGTGGCGCCTGTCGATTTGGGCAAAGACTGGGTCGGCGGTTATTTCTGCCCGTGCCACGGTTCCCACTATGACCTTGCGGGCCGCGTCTACAAATCCCAGCCCGCCCCCCTGAACCTGCCGGTTCCTCCTCACAATTACGAATCTGACGACATCATTGTCATTGGCCTCGACAAGGAGAACGCGTGATGAGCAAGTTCATGGATTGGGTGGATGCGCGCTTCCCCGCCACTAAAATGTGGGAAGACCATCTCAGCAAATATTACGCGCCGAAAAACTTCAACTTCTTCTACTTCTTCGGCTCCCTGGCCCTGTTGGTGCTGGTCAACCAGATCGTCACCGGCGTGTGGTTGACGATGAGCTACACGCCGTCGGCGGAAGAGGCGTTTGCCTCTGTCGAATACATCATGCGTGATGTCGAGTACGGCTCGATCCTGCGCCTGCTGCACTCCACCGGCGCGTCGGCGTTCTTTATCGTCGTCTACCTGCACATGTTCCGCGGCCTGCTCTACGGCTCGTACCAGAAGCCCCGTGAGCTGGTGTGGGTCTTCGGCATGTTGATCTATCTGGCGCTGATGGCCGAAGCCTTCATGGGCTACCTGCTACCTTGGGGCCAGATGTCTTACTGGGGCGCCCAGGTGATCATCTCGCTGTTCGGCGCAATCCCGGTGATCGGCAACGACCTGACCCAGTGGATTCGTGGTGACTACCTGATCTCCGGCATCACCCTGAACCGCTTCTTCGCCCTGCACGTGGTGGCCTTGCCGATCGTGATCCTGGGCCTGGTGGTATTGCATATCCTGGCGCTGCACGAAGTGGGTTCCAACAACCCGGATGGCGTGGACATCAAGAAGCACAAGGACGAAAACGGCATCCCGCTGGATGGCATTCCGTTCCACCCGTACTACACCGTGAAAGACATTGTCGGCGTGGTCGTGTTCCTGTTTGTGTTCTGCTCGATCGTGTTCTTTTTCCCGGAGATGGGTGGTTATTTCCTGGAGAAGCCTAACTTCGAACAGGCCAACGCCTTCAAGACACCTGAGCACATTGCCCCGGTCTGGTACTTCACGCCGTTCTACGCGATCTTGCGTGCGATCCCCGACAAACTCATGGGCGTGATCGCCATGGGCGCGGCCATCGCGGTGCTGTTCGTGCTGCCGTGGCTCGACCGTAGCCCGGTCAAGTCAATGCGCTACAAAGGCTGGCTGAGCAAGATCTGGCTGTGGGTGTTCTGCATTTCGTTCGTGATCCTGGGTGTGTTGGGTGTATTGGCGCCCACCCCTGAACGGACCTTGCTGTCGCAGGTCTGCACCTTCCTGTACTTCGCCTACTTTATTCTGATGCCGTTCTATACCCGGCTCGAGAAGACCAAACCGGTTCCGGAAAGGGTGACTGGCTGATGAAAAAATTACTCGTTGCATTCGTGCTTGCGGCGCTGCCGCTACTGTCCTTCGCTGCCGAACATGGTGCGCAGCTGGAAAAAGTCGATATCGATGTGTCTGACAAAGCCGCCATGCAGGATGGGCTGCGTACATTCACCAACTACTGCATGGGGTGCCACAGCGCCAAGTTCCAACGGTACGAGCGCGTTGCCGATGACCTGGGAATTCCCCATGAGGTGATGCTCAGCCATGCGGTGTTCACAGGCGCCAAGATCGGCGACCACATGAACATCGGCATGCAGCCGGCCGACGCCAAGACCTGGTTCGGCGCCGCGCCCCCCGACCTCACCCTGGTGGCTCGTGTACGCGGTACCGACTGGCTCTACGGTTACCTCAAATCCTTCTACGAAGACCCTGCACGCCCCTATGGCGTGAACAACAAAGTCTTCCCGAACGTCGGCATGCCGAACGTTCTGGTCGGCCTGCAGGGGCGCCAGGTGGTAGGATGCAAACAGGTTCAGGTCGTTGAAGACGGCAAGAAGCAATATGATCCGTTGACCGGCACGCCGCTGACCCATGAAGCGTGCGATCAACTGACCATCGTGCCCAAGACCGGTACGCTGAACGAAGAGCAGTTCGACGAGAAGGTCAAGAACCTGGTGACCTTCCTGGCCTACTCGGCCAACCCGGTCAAACTGCAGCATCAGCGCATCGGTACCTACGTCTTGCTGTACCTGGCTTTCTTCTTTGTATTCGCTTATTTGCTCAAGCGTGAATACTGGAAGGATGTGCATTGATCCAACCGTAAGCAATTGCTGTTAATCTTGCGCGCCCAGCGGCATCTCTGAACACGTAGCGTCGGTTTGAACCGGACGTTACAGGGATGCTTTCTGGGCGCGCTCGTTTTTGAGCTTTCGATAATTTCAACAAGCGAGGAGGACCGCCATGGGCGTGACCAACCGGTTGGCCTGTTACTCCGACCCCGCCGACCACTATTCCCACCGAGTACGCATCGTGCTCGCAGAGAAGGGTGTCAGCGCCGAGATCATCAGTGTGGAGGCGGGCCGTCAGCCGCCGAAGCTGATCGAAGTGAACCCTTACGGCAGCTTGCCCACCCTGGTCGATCGTGACCTGGCGTTGTGGGAGTCGACCGTGGTGATGGAATACTTGGATGAGCGTTACCCTCATCCGCCTTTGCTGCCGGTGTACCCGGTGGCGCGTGCCAACAGCCGCCTGCTGATCCATCGGATCCAGCGTGACTGGTGCGGGTTGGTGGATGTGATCCTGGATTCGCGTTCCAAAGAAGCCGCTCGTGTGCAGGCGCGCAAGGAATTGCGCGAGAGTCTCACCGGCGTTTCGCCGTTGTTCGCCGATAAACCTTTTTTCCTCAGTGAGGAACAAAGCTTGGTGGATTGCTGCCTATTACCCATACTCTGGCGCTTGCCGATTCTGGGCATTGAACTGCCACGGCCGGCCAAGCCGTTGCTTGATTACATGGAGCGCCAGTTTGCGCGTGAGGCTTTCCAGGCAAGTCTGTCTGGTGCCGAACGTGATATGCGCTAAGGCTTAAGGAGCCGTTGATGAACTCCAGTCGACCTTACCTGGTCCGCGCGCTCTATGAGTGGATTGTGGACAGCGATTGCACCCCGCACATGCTGGTCAATTCCGAATTTCCTGCGGTTCAGGTACCCCAGGGTTTTGCCAGTGACGGGCAAATTGTGCTGAACGTATCGCCCAGTGCCGTGCGCCACCTGCACATGGACAACGAAGCGGTGAGCTTCGAAGGGCGTTTCGGCGGTGTGCCCCATACGCTGTTCGTGCCCATCGGTGCCATCCTCGGGATCTACGCCCGGGAAAATGGCCAGGGCATGGTGTTCGATCTGGAGTCGCCTTTAGAGGATGACGAAACGATCGAAGGCGAAGACGGTGATGATGTACCGCCACCGGATACCGAGCCGCCGCGCCCTAGCGGTCGGCCAAGCTTGAAAGTGGTGAAGTAGGCGGATTTCGCTTACAGATCCATCTGAAAAATGCCCCGACGTCTGTCGGGGCATTTTTTTTGCGTGAAGGATATGGATGAAAGTCGCGCCAGAACGGTGATCGTACAACCACCATGGGCTATGATGCGGTCTTTAGTTCGTCGAGAAAGATGGTTCATCATGGAAAACGCCAACGCCGCCCCACGTCTTCCCCGCAAGCGCCGCAGCCTTGCCCAGGAATTGGTCACGGTGTTGTCCGAGCAGATCCGCGATGGCCAGCTCAAACGCGGCGACAAGCTGCCGACCGAGTCGGCGATCATGGACGCCCATGGCGTCAGCCGGACGGTGGTCCGTGAAGCCATCTCGCGCCTGCAAGCGGCGGGGCAGGTCGAGACTCGCCACGGTATCGGCACCTTCGTGCTGGACACGCCAAGCCCCAGCGGTTTTCGCATAGACCCGGCCACCGTGGTGACCTTGCGCGATGTGCTGGCGATTCTGGAGCTGCGTATCAGCCTGGAAGTGGAGTCTGCGGGCCTCGCGGCGCTGCGTCGCAGCGAGGAGCAACTGGCGGCCATGCGTGCGGCCCTCGATGCCTTGAATGAAAGTGCGGCCCACGCCGGCGATGCGGTGGCGTCGGACTTTGCCTTCCACCTGGAAATTGCACTGTCTACCGGCAACCGCTACTTCACCGACATCATGACCCACCTGGGCACCAGCATCATTCCGCGTACCCGCCTGAATTCGGCGCGCCTGGCCCATGATGATCAACAGCACTACATGAGCCGCTTGAGCCGCGAACACGAAGAGATCTACGAGGCGATAGCCCGCCAGGATTCGGATGCGGCGCGGGCTGCGATGCGCTTGCATTTGACCAACAGTCGCGAACGACTGCGCCATGCCCATGAAGAGGCAGAGGCGCAGCGGGTCTGATCGTTCCCACGCTCTGCGTGGTAACGCCTCTATGGACGCTCCGCGTCCCGATGCGCGTGAATTTCTCAAGCCCTCGCAGGGTGACGCGGAGCGTCATAGGCTGTATTCCCACGCAGAGCGTGGGAACGATCATGCCAGCCGTTAGTTGACGGGTTGGTTTGGCTTGTAGTCTTTAAGCAGCAAGTACGTACTCCACCCCCACCAATCATTGGTCCAGTGCTTGTCGTTCAAATCGTTGACGTCCTTGCGCCGCAGCACCTTGTCCCCCTCCATCTTGAACAGCGGCGAGAAGTTATTCGCCGGGTTTTGCGCGGCGTTCAGGTCGGGCACATACAGCGGTGCCTTGAACTCAGCCGGGGAGGGCGCGATACCGCTGATGAAGGTTTCGAAGATTTCATCTGCCGAGGCCTGTACCGCCCGTTTGACCTGCACGCGATTGTCGGCGTCGATGCTGTCGAAGTAGAGCTTGTCGCCGTAGGCATGCCACTGAGCGCCCATGGCATTGCGCACCTTGAGCCCGAATTTGCTGTCTTCATCGTGCATGAAGCGGCTGATCAGCGAGCCGAGTTCTCCAGGCGTCACGACCGCTGCCAGTTGTTTGCGCGGTACCCGCAGGTGGCCGGCGGAAAACAGGTCGGTCAAAAAATGATCGGCAAAGCTGTTCATGGCGTAGGCCAATTCCAGGGCCTGGTCGGTGCCGGTCTGATGGGCCACTACTGCCTGTTGCAAGGCTGCCGTATGGCCGGCCAAGTAGGCGGACAGGGCCCATTCACCGAAGTGGTCGGCGTTGTCCGCTGCCAGCTTCAGGTAGCGGCCCAGCGGCACGAGGGCCGAAACAGCACTGCCCCCACCGGTAATACGGTTCCACTCCTCCGACAACGTATCTCCCAAGGCGTCATAGGCTTCATGAGGCTGTTTGCCGTCCTTGATCGCCTGGTTGACGGCGTTGATCTCCTTTTGCATCACCGCCAGGATCTTCTGCGCTTCTTCCCGTGAAGCAGGCAACACGGCAAGAGAATTGAAGGCCGCGGTGAAGCGTTGCACGCGCTCGGCCGGAGAATTGCCCTCGCTGATCGGTTGGCCGGGGATGCCATAGAAGTCGCCGCCCAGGGCGATCACTTGGCCATAGGTCAGCGCAAGCCCGTTGGGCAGGTGCAGTTCGACTTGGCGCGCAGGAATGGCCGGGGCGTCCTTGACGAAGCGAAGCAGGGTGTCATCGCCGATGGCGGTGTGTTCACCGCCTTCGAAGCGCAGGGTAGGTGGTGTTTTTTCGGGTGCTGCGAGTTCAAGACCTGACATGTTAGCTCCTTGCTATGTCGTAGGAATCTTCCGTGATAACTGTATATGCATACAGCTTTCTGAATCATAGGTGAGAAATTTCCTACGTCAAGAGCCGCGTCTTAAGCCTTCGCGGGATTACGCCGGATGAATTGCAGTTGACGAATCTATTTATAGTTGTACGATGACGTACGACATCATCAAAACCAACAACAACCTTTCGTTAGAAAGTCTTCGCCCAGGGTGTTCGAATAATGAATCCACAAGAACTGAAGTCCATCCTCTCCCACGGTCTGCTGTCTTTCCCGGTGACCGATTTCAACGCCCAGGGTGATTTCCACCAGGCGGGTTACATCAAGCGCCTGGAATGGCTGGCCCCTTATGGCGCCAGCGCCTTGTTCGCCGCAGGTGGCACAGGTGAGTTTTTCTCCCTGGCGGCCAGCGAATATTCCCAGGTGGTGAAAACCGCCGTGGATACCTGTGCGTCCAGCGTGCCGATCCTGGCCGGTGTAGGCGGTGCCACCCGCCAGGCCATCGAGTATGCCCAAGAGGCCGAACGCCTCGGCGCCAAAGGTCTGTTGCTGCTGCCGCACTACCTCACCGAAGCCAGCCAGGACGGGGTTGCCGCCCACGTTGAAGCCGTGTGCAAGTCGGTCAAGATCGGCGTGGTGGTGTACAACCGCAACGTCTGCCGCCTGACCGCACCGCTGTTGGAGCGCCTGGCCGAGCGTTGCCCGAACCTGATCGGCTACAAGGATGGCCTGGGTGATATCGAGCTGATGGTGTCGATCCGCCGTCGCCTGGGCGACCGTTTCAGCTACCTCGGTGGCTTGCCGACCGCAGAGGTTTACGCCGCGGCCTACAAGGCCCTAGGCGTGCCGGTGTACTCCTCGGCGGTGTTCAACTTCATCCCCAAGACTGCGATGGATTTCTACCACGCCATTGCCCGCGAAGATCACGCCACCGTTGGCAAGATCATTGACGACTTCTTCCTGCCATACCTGGATATCCGTAACCGCAAGGCCGGTTACGCGGTGAGCATCGTCAAGGCCGGTGCGAAAATCGTCGGTTATGACGCAGGCCCGGTGCGCACGCCACTGACCGACCTGCTGCCGGAAGAGTACGAAGCCCTCGCCGCGCTGATCGACAAGCAAGGCGCGCAATAAATTATCCACAAGGCCGCTGAGCAATCAGCGGCCTTTTGCGTCAGGAGAAGATTCGTGTCCCAGGCAAAGCGTTTTGAGAACTACATCAATGGCGAATGGGTAACCGGCGCCGACTACTGCACCAACATCAACCCCTCGGATGTGTCCGACGCCATTGGCGAATACGCCAAAGCCGACGTGGCCCAAGTCAACGCGGCCATCGACGCTGCCCGCGCCGCGTTCCCGGCGTGGTCCACCTCCGGTATCCAGGCGCGTCACGATGCGCTGGATAAAGTCGGCAGCGAGATCCTCGCTCGTCGTGAAGAACTCGGCACCCTGCTGGCCCGCGAAGAGGGCAAGACCCTGCCCGAAGCCATTGGCGAGGTGACCCGCGCCGGCAATATCTTCAAATTCTTCGCCGGTGAGTGCTTGCGCCTCTCGGGCGATTACTTGCCTTCGGTGCGCCCGGGCGTCAACGTTGAAGTGACCCGCGAAGCCCTCGGTGTGGTGGGTCTGATCACCCCGTGGAACTTCCCGATCGCCATCCCCGCGTGGAAAATCGCCCCGGCCCTGGCCTACGGCAACTGCGTGGTGATCAAGCCTGCCGAGCTGGTGCCGGGCTGCGCCTGGGCCTTGGCCGAAATCATCTCCCGCGCCGGTTTCCCCGCCGGTGTGTTCAACCTGGTGATGGGCAGTGGCCGTGTGGTCGGCGACGTGTTGGTCAACAGCCCGAAAGTCGATGGCATCAGTTTCACCGGGTCGGTGGGCGTTGGGCGTCAGATCGCGGTCAGTTGTGTATCGCGCCAGGCCAAGGTGCAGTTGGAGATGGGTGGCAAGAACCCGCAAATCATTCTCGACGATGCCGACCTCAAGCAGGCCGTCGAGCTGTCGGTACAGAGTGCGTTCTACTCCACCGGCCAGCGTTGCACCGCGTCGAGCCGCTTGATTGTCACCGCGGGGATCCACGACCAGTTTGTCGCCGCCATGGCCGAGCGCATGAAGTCGATCAAGGTGGGCCACGCTTTGAATAGCGGCACCGATATTGGCCCGGTGGTGTCCCAGGCCCAGTTGGATCAGGACCTGAAATACATCGACATCGGCCAGAGCGAAGGTGCCCGGCTGGTGAGTGGTGGCGGCCTGGTGACCTGCGACACCGAAGGCTATTACCTGGCGCCCACACTGTTTGCCGACAGTGAAGCGGGCATGCGCATCAGCCGTGAAGAGATCTTCGGCCCGGTGGCCAACGTGGTGCGCGTGGCGGACTACGAGGCGGCGCTGGCCATGGCCAATGACACCGAGTTCGGCTTGTCGGCCGGTATTGCCACCACCTCGCTCAAATATGCCAACCACTTCAAGCGCCACTCCCAGGCCGGGATGGTGATGGTCAACCTGCCGACGGCAGGGGTGGATTACCACGTTCCATTTGGTGGCCGTAAGGGCTCCTCCTATGGTTCGCGTGAGCAGGGTCGCTATGCGCAAGAGTTCTACACCGTGGTGAAAACCAGCTACATCGGTTCGTAACACGCAGCATCCTCTCTATAGGAGCGAGCTTGCTCGCGAAAAACTCAAATTCACCGCGTGCATCCTGAATGCCCACGTGATCGTTGAAGTTCTTCGCGAGCAAGCTCGCTCCTACGGGGAGGCGCAACCAGGCAATACAAAATCATTACCCGCAAAAAAAATAATTAGTGGGAGTACTTCTACATGCAAGCGACCAAGCCGACCCACGTCCGCTATTTGATCCTGCTCATGCTGTTCCTGGTGACCACGATCAACTACGCCGACCGGGCCACCATCGCTATCGCCGGCTCCAGCCTGCAAAAAGACCTCGGTATCGACGCGGTCACCCTCGGTTATATCTTCTCTGCATTCGGTTGGGCCTACGTGGCCGGGCAAATTCCCGGTGGCTGGCTGCTCGACCGTTTCGGCTCGAAAAAAGTCTATGCCCTGAGCATCTTCACCTGGTCGCTGTTCACCGTGCTGCAAGGCTATGTCGGTGAGTTTGGCGTCTCCACTGCGGTGGTCGCGCTGTTCATGCTGCGCTTCATGGTGGGCTTGGCCGAGGCGCCCTCGTTTCCGGGAAATGCCCGTATTGTTGCGGCGTGGTTTCCTACGGCTGAACGCGGCACTGCGTCGGCGATCTTCAACTCGGCCCAGTACTTCGCCACGGTGCTGTTCGCGCCGTTGATGGGCTGGATAGTCTATCGCTTCGGCTGGCAGCACGTGTTTATCGTGATGGGGGTGATCGGCATTGTTTTCTCGCTGATCTGGCTGAAAGTTATCCACAGCCCGCGCCAGCATCCGATGATCAACGAGGCCGAGTTCAATCACATCGCCGCCAATGGCGCGATGGTCGATATGGATCAGGACAAGGGCAAGGGTAAGAAAACCGACGGGCCGAAGTGGGATTACATCCGCCAGCTCCTGACCAACCGCATGATGCTCGGCGTCTACCTGGGCCAGTACTGCATCAACGGCATCACCTACTTCTTCCTGACCTGGTTTCCGGTGTACCTGGTGCAGGAGCGTGGCATGACCATCCTCAAGGCCGGCTTCATTGCCTCGTTACCGGCGATCTGCGGCTTTATCGGCGGAGTGCTCGGCGGGGTGATTTCCGACTATCTGCTGCGCAAAGGCCATTCGCTGACCTTCGCGCGCAAGGCGCCGATCATTGGTGGCCTGCTGATTTCCAGCAGCATCGTGGCGTGCAATTACGTGGACATCGAATGGATGGTGGTGGGCTTCATGGCCTTGGCCTTCTTCGGCAAAGGCGTTGGCGCACTGGGTTGGGCGGTGGTGTCCGACACCTCACCGAAACAAATCGCAGGCCTCAGTGGCGGCTTGTTCAACACCTTCGGTAACCTGGCCTCGATCACCACGCCGATTGTGATTGGCTACATCATCAGCACCACCGGCTCGTTCAAATGGGCGCTGGTCTTCGTGGGCGCCAACGCGCTGGTGGCGGTGTTCAGTTACTTGGTGATTGTCGGCCCGATCAAGCGCGTGGTGCTCAAGGAGCCGCCTACCCAGGGCCCAGAGTTGACCAACCTTTCTCAAGCGCATTCCTGAGGTTCGTGTGATGCAGTTGATTGAACATGCCGACTCGCCGCGCTCGATCCGTTTGCACGAGCGCGACAATGTGGTGATCGTGGTGAACGATCAAGGGGTACCCGCCGGTACCGAGTTTCCCGACGGCCTGGTCACCGTGGATTTCATCCCGCAGGGCCACAAGGTGACGCTGGAAGACATCCCCGAGGGCGGCCAGATTATTCGCTACGGCCAGACCATCGGTTATGCCCTGGCGCCGATTCCGCGTGGCAGTTGGGTGCAGGAGGACCAGTTGCGCATGCCCACCGCACCGCCGCTGGACAGCTTGCCGCTGTCCACCGAGGTGCCTGAAACCCAGGCGCCCCTGGAGGGGTTTACCTTCGAGGGCTATCGCAATGCGGACGGCACCGTGGGCACGCGCAACATCCTCGGCATTACCACCACCGTGCAATGCGTTACCGGCGTGCTGGACCATGCGGTCAAGCGCATCAAGGACGAGTTGCTGCCCCAGTACCCGCATGTCGATGACGTGGTGGCGCTGACCCACAGCTACGGCTGCGGCGTGGCGATTACGGCGACGGATGCCTACATCCCCATCCGCACCGTGCGCAACCTGGCGCGCAACCCCAACCTGGGCGGCGAAGCCTTGGTGATCAGCCTGGGCTGTGAAAAGCTCCAGGCCGGCCAGGTGATGCACGACAACGACAGCTCCGTGGACCTGAGCGAGCCGTGGCTGTATCGCTTGCAGGATTCCAGCCATGGCTTTACCGAAATGATCGAGCAGATCATGGCCCTGGCCGACGTGCGCTTGAAAAAACTCAACCAGCGTCGCCGCGAAACCGTGCCGGCCTCCGAGTTGATCCTGGGCATGCAGTGCGGCGGCAGTGATGCGTTCTCCGGCATCACCGCCAACCCGGCGCTGGGGTATGCCTCGGACCTGTTACTGCGCGCCGGCGCGACGGTGATGTTTTCCGAAGTGACTGAAGTGCGCGATGCGATTTACCTGCTGACCTCACGCGCGAAGAACCCGGACGTCGCCCGCGAGCTGGTCCGGGAAATGGACTGGTATGACCGTTACCTGGCCAAGGGCGAGGCAGACCGCAGCGCCAATACCACGCCGGGTAACAAGAAGGGCGGGCTGTCGAATATTGTCGAGAAGTCGTTGGGCTCCATCGTCAAATCCGGCAGCAGTGCAATCAACGGTGTACTTGGCCCTGGCGAGCGCTTCAAGGAAAAGGGCCTGATCTTCTGCGCCACACCGGCCAGTGATTTTGTCTGCGGCACCTTGCAACTGGCAGCGGGGATGAACCTGCACGTGTTCACCACCGGGCGCGGCACGCCGTATGGGCTGGCGATGGCGCCGGTGGTGAAGGTCTCCACCCGCACCGAGCTTGCCCAGCGTTGGCCGGACCTGATCGATATCGACGCCGGGCGCATTGCGACGGGGCGTGCGAGTATCGAGGAGCTGGGTTGGGAGCTATTCCACTTCTATCTGGATGTGGCCAGCGGCAAGAAGCAGACCTGGGCAGAGCGGCATAAGCTGCATAACGACATCACGCTGTTCAACCCGGCGCCGATTACCTGAGACCAGGCGCTAACCCTGTAGGAGCGAGCTTGCTCGCGAAAGACGCCAACAATAACGCGTGTTAACTGAATGAACGCGGCGCCTGGGAGTTTCTCGCGAGCAAGCTCGCTCCTACGACGGCAAGCCAGCTCCCACATTTGAATGGCGTTGCCCACACGAACCCGCTCGTACTGGCTTATCATTAGCCAACTAACGACGCCCACCAAGGTTCTCCCCGGCATGCTGGCAATCTTCCTCACCACCCTCACCATCACCGCGCCGGTGTTTGCCATGCTGTTCCTGGGCGTGTTTCTAAAGCGCATCAATTGGATCAACGACAACTTTATCCACACCGCATCGTCCCTGGTGTTCAACGTGGCCATGCCGGCGCTGCTGTTCCTTGGCATTCTGCATGCCGACCTGCACTCGGCGCTCAAGCCGGGCCTGCTCATCTACTTCTGCGTCGCCACCCTGGTGAGCTTTGCCGTGGCCTGGGGTTGGGCGATCTTTCGCTGCAAGCGCGAAGACCGAGGCATCTACGCCCAAGGCGCGTTTCGTGGCAATAACGGGGTCATCGGCCTGGCACTGGCGGCCAGTATGTACGGCGATTACGGCATATCCCTGGGCGCGATCCTCGCCGCGCTGGTGATCCTCTTTTACAACACGCTGTCGACCATTGTGCTGGCGGTCTATAGCCCGGTGATCAAGTCCGACCCGTGGAGCATCTTCAAAAGCGTATTGGCCAACCCGCTGATTATCAGCGTGATCGTCGCTACGCCGTTCGCGTACTTCCAGATCGGCGTGCCCGGTTGGCTTGAGAAATCCTTGCAGTACCTGTCCGATACCACGCTGCCGCTGGCGCTGATTTGCATCGGTGGCACCTTGTCCATGGCCGCGCTGCGCAAGAGCGGCAACATGGCGTTGAGCGCGAGCCTGATGAAGATGATCTGGCTACCGGTGATCGCCACCCTGGGCGCGTGGTTGCTGGGGTTCCGAGGGCCGGAGTTGGGGATTCTGTTTCTGTATTTCGGCGCGCCGACCGCCGCCGCAAGCTTTGTGATGGCCCGGGCGGCGCAGGGTAATCATGAGCTGGCGGCCGCGATTATCGTGATCACCACGCTGATGGCGGCGGTGACCACGAATATCGGGATTTTTGTGTTGCAGGCGGGGGGTTGGATCTGAAATCGGCGGGCAGCTTGAGGCCCCATCGCAGCGATGCGGCGACCCGACAAGCCAGCTCCCACATGTGGACGTGTGAATACCCTCAAGTGTGGGGGCTGGCTTGCCTGCGATAGCTACAGGACAGTCACTGCTGATCGGCCTGATACGCCTCAATCACTTCCTGCGCCGCCCGAAACGCATCAATCGCCGCCGGCACCCCTGCATACACCGCGCAATGCAGCAGCGCTTCGCGGATCTCCTCGACCGTACAGCCATTATTCAGCGCACCGCGCACATGGCCCTTGAGTTCCTGCGGGCACTTGAGGGCGGTGAGGGCGGCGAGGGTGATCAGGCTGCGGGTCTTGAGCGGTAACCCTTCGCGGTTCCAGACGCTGCCCCACGCGTGCTCATTGACGAAGTCCTGCAGCGGTTGGGTGAACGCCGTGGCATTACCCAAGGCGCGGTCGACGAACGCATCGCCCATGACCTGGCGACGTACTTCAACCCCGGGTTTTTTCTGTTCGGTCATTGCGATTCCCTCTTGTGTTGGCGGTGCCAGGCGCGCAGTGAGGTGAACAACAGCAGAGCCCCTAACGCTGGCAGGACGTAATACAGCATCAATTGTTCAAGCTTGTTGGCCAGCGGCATGCCAGTGGTGAAGGCCATGACATGCAGCCCGTACGCCAGGTACAGCCCCAGCAGCACCAGCCCTTCGATACGTGTTACCCGATAGCCGGTATAGAACACCGGCAGGCACAGGATGATGGCGCCGAGCATCACCGGTAAATCGAAGTCCAGGGCGTTGGGCGAGACCGACAGCGGCGTCGGCGCCACCAGTGCGGTAAAGCCCAGCACGCCGAGCAGGTTGAACAGGTTGCTGCCGATCACGTTGCCCACGGCGATCTCCCGTTCGCCACGCAACGCGGCGATCAGCGATGTGGCAAGGCACGGCAGCGAGGTGCCGACGCCGATCAACGTGAGGCCGATGACGCGCTCCGACAATCCGAGATCGCCCGCTACATCCACCGCTGCGCCGAGCAACAAATGCCCGGCCAGCACCAGCACCAGCAAACCGCCGAGCATCAGCAGCACACTGCTCAGCCATGGCGCCTTCGCCACGGTGTCCAGAGTGCGCGGGCGGCGGGAATGACGCGTCTGGTAATGCAATACGCCAAGGTAGGCCACCAGCGCCACCAGCAGCACGGCGCCATCGAAGTGCGTCAGCATTTCGTTAGCCGCCAGGATAAATACCAGCAGGCCGGCGACGATCATCACCGGGATATCTACGCGCACCAGTTGCCGCGAGACCCGCAACGGAATGATCAGTGCGGACAAGCCCAGGGTCACGAGGATGTTGAAGATACTGCTGCCGATGACACTGCCCACAGCGATATCCGTGTTGCCGGCCAGCGTGGCCTGAAGGCTGACGGTCATCTGCGGCGCACTGCTGCCGAAGGCGACGATGCTCAAGCCGATGATCAGTGGCCGCACCTTGAGGCTCGCCGCCAGGCGTACTGCGGCGCGTACCAGGATTTCAGCGCCGATGATCAGCAAGATCAGGCCGCCCACCAGTTCGAGCAGGCTCCAGGGTGAGAGGGCGTTCAATCCGAAAATGCTCAAGGCTGCCTCGATCAGTTGTTCAGGGCTTGCACGCGTACCCGTGCGGTACCGCTGCGCAGCATGCGCAACTGCTCGGCAGCCTTGCGTGAAACGTCGATCAGGCGGCCACGGGTATGCGGGCCGCGATCAGTGATACGCACCACGACAGAACGGTTGTTGTCGAGGTTGGTCACCTTGACCTGCGTACCGAAGGGCAGGCGCCGATGGGCGGCGGTCAAGGCGTTCTGGTTGAAAGGTTCACCGCTGGCGGTTTTCTTGCCATGGTGCTTGGCGCCGTAATAGGACGCGGTGCCGGTTTCGTCGTAGCCGTTGGGGTCGATGAGGCCGCTGGCGCAACCGGCCAGCAGGGAGGACAGGGCCAGGAGGCCGAGTAGACGCTTCATTTCAAGATGTCCCCGTTGGATCGTTCCCACGCTCTGCGTGGGAATGCAGCTGGTGACGCTACGCGTCACAAAAGCGGACGCGGAGCGTCCCGTGAGGCGTTCCCACGCAGAGCGTGGGAACGATCATGGATCAGCCTTCGAGCTTGCTTTTGAGCAGTTCGTTCACCTGTTGCGGGTTGGCTTTGCCCTTGGAGGCTTTCATCGCCTGGCCGACAAAGAAGCCGAACATCTTGCCGCGCTTGGCTTCGTCTGCGGCGCGGTATTGCTCGACCTGTTCGGCATTGGCCGCGAGCATTTCATCGAGCACGGCCGAGATCGCGCCGCTGTCGGTGACTTGTTTGAGGCCACGCTTCTCGATGATCTCGTCGGCATTGCCTTCACCGGCGGCCATCGCTTCGAACACGGTCTTGGCAATTTTGCCGGAGATGGTGTTGTCCTTGATGCGCAGCAGCATGCCACCCAGTTGTTCGGCGGTGACCGGCGCGTCGTCGATTTCCAGGCCCTGTTTGTTCAACAGGCTGCCCAGCTCGACCATCACCCAGTTGGCCGCCAGCTTGGCGTCGCCGGCAATGCTCACGACTTTTTCGAAGTAGTTGGCTTGTTCACGGCTGGAGGCCAGGACGCTGGCATCGTAGACCGACAGGCCGAACTGCTCCTGGAAGCGCTCGCGTTTTTGCTGCGGCAGTTCCGGCAGGGTGGCGCGGATGTCATTGAGGAACGAATCCTCCAGCACCACCGGCAACAGGTCCGGGTCGGGGAAGTAACGGTAGTCGTTGGCTTCCTCTTTGCTGCGCATGGCGCGGGTTTCGTCTTTGTTCGGGTCGTACAGGCGCGTTTGCTGGATCACCTTGCCGCCGTCTTCGATCAGTTCGATCTGGCGACGTACTTCGCTGTTGATCGCTTTCTCGATGAAGCGGAACGAGTTGACGTTCTTGATCTCGCAGCGGGTGCCGAACTCGACCTGGCCCTTGGGGCGGATCGACACGTTGCAATCGCAACGCAGCGAGCCTTCGGCCATGTTGCCGTCGCAGATGCCCAGGTAGCGCACCAGCGCGTGGATGGTCTTGACGTAGGCCACGGCTTCCTTGGCGCTGCGCATGTCCGGCTCGGACACGATCTCCAGCAGCGGCGTGCCGGCACGGTTCAGGTCGATACCGGTGGCGCCCGGGAATTCTTCGTGCAGGCTTTTGCCGGCGTCTTCCTCCAGGTGTGCACGGGTGACGCCGACGCGCTTGATGGTGCCGTCTTCCAGGGGAATGTCCAGGTGGCCCTTGCCGACAATCGGCAGTTCCATCTGGCTGATCTGGTAGCCCTTGGGCAGGTCCGGGTAGAAGTAGTTCTTGCGCGCAAACACGTTGTGCTGGCCGATTTCGGCGTCAATCGCCAGGCCGAACATCACCGCCATGCGCACCGCTTCCTGGTTCAGCACCGGTAGCACGCCGGGCATGCCCAGGTCTACCAGGCTGGCCTGGGTATTGGGCTCGGAGCCGAACGTGGTGGCGCTACCGGAGAAAATCTTCGATTGGGTGGCGAGCTGGGTATGAATCTCCAGCCCGATCACAACTTCCCATTGCATAGTGTTCTCCTCAGAAGCCGGTAGGGGTGCGGGTGTGCCAGTCGGTGTTCAACTGGTACTGGTGCGCCACATTGAGCAGGCGGCCTTCCTGGAAATATGGGGCGAGCAATTGCACGCCCACCGGCAGGCCATCGACGAAACCTGCGGGCATGGACAAGCCCGGCAAGCCCGCGAGGTTGGCGGTGATGGTGTAGAGGTCTTCCAGGTATTCGGCGATCGGGTCGCCGGTCTTGGCGCCGATCTTCCACGCCAGGTTCGGCGCGGTCGGGCCAAGGATCACATCGACTTCTTCAAAGGCGGCCATGAAGTCGTTCTTGATCAGGCGACGGATTTTTTGCGCCTTGAGGTAGTACGCGTCGTAGTAGCCGGCCGACAGGGCGTAGGCCCCGACCATGATCCGGCGCTGCACTTCACTGCCGAAGCCTTCGCCGCGGGAGCGTTTGTACAGGTCGGTGAGGTCTTTCGGGTTCTCGCAGCGGTAGCCGAAGCGCACGCCGTCGAAACGCGACAGGTTGGAAGAGGCCTCTGCTGGCGCGATCACGTAGTAGGCGGGAATCGCGTGCTGGTTGTTCGGCAGGCTGATTTCCTTGATCACGGCGCCAAGCTTTTCCAGCTCTTTGATGCTGTTTTGCACCAGTTCGGCGATACGCGGGTCGAGGCCAGCGCTGAAGTATTCCTTCGGCACGCCGATGCGCAGGCCCTTGATCGAGGTGTTCAGGCTGGCGCTGTAGTCCGGCACTGGCTCGTCGATGCTGGTGGAGTCCTGTTTATCGAAGCCTGCCATGCCTTGTAACAATATTGCGCAGTCTTCAGCCGTGCGTGCCAGAGGGCCGCCCTGATCGAGACTTGAGGCGTAGGCGATCATGCCCCAGCGGGAAACGCGACCGTAGGTCGGCTTCAGGCCGGTGAGGTTGGTGAAGGCGGCTGGCTGGCGGATCGAACCGCCGGTATCGGTGGCGGTAGCGGCCGGCAGGAAGCGTGCGGCCACGGCCGCAGCCGAACCACCGGACGAACCACCCGGGACGTGTTCCAGGTTCCACGGGTTTTTCACCGCACCGTAGTAGCTGGACTCGTTGGCCGAACCCATGGCGAATTCGTCCATGTTGGTCTTGCCAAGGGTCACGGCGCCGGCGGCGGCCAGCTTGGCGACCACAGTGGCGTCGTAGGGCGCCTTGAAGTTGTCGAGCATCTTCGAGCCGCAGCTGGTGCGAATGCCCTGGGTGCAGAACAGGTCCTTGTGGGCGATCGGTGCGCCGAGCAGCGCGCCGTTCTCACCGTTGGCGCGACGGGCGTCGGCGGCCTTGGCCTGGCTCAGGGCCAGCTCCTCGGTGAGGCTGATGAAGCTGTTGACCTTCGGATCGAGCGCGGCGATACGCGCCAGCAAGGTCTGGGTCAGCTCTTCGGAAGAAAACGATTTGTCGGCGAGACCGCGGGCGATCTCGGCCAGAGTCATGTGATGCATGAAAGGCTCTTTCCCTTTAGTCGATGACTTTCGGAACCAGGTACAGGCCGTTTTCGACCGCTGGCGCGATGGACTGGTAGGCCTCGCGATTATTGCGTTCGGTCACGACGTCTGCGCGCAGGCGCTGGCTGGCTTCCAGTGGGTGAGCCAGGGGCTCGATGCCGTCGGTATTCACGGCCTGCATTTGGTCGACCAGCCCGAGAATGCTGTTCAGGGCTGCGGTGGTCTGTGGAAGATCGGCATCATTAAGGCCAAGCGAGGCCAAATGTGCGATTTTTTCCACGTCGGAGCGTTCAAGCGCCATGGGATTCTCCAGTGGAAAACAGAACGGAGGGCGTCCGTGTGTTAGATTGTCGGAACACTACCGCATTTCTACGGTCATAAGGCCGCGATTGTGGGGGTTGGTGCACAGAAAGTCGGCCAATTTAGCACATTGGCGCCTTGCCCAAAATCCCTGTCGTTGTTAGAGTTTGCCGCACTTTTTTACCCACGCGTTGCCTAGGGTCCTTTCCCCATGTTCAAGAAACTGCGTGGCATGTTTTCCAGCGATCTCTCCATTGACCTGGGCACTGCCAACACCCTTATTTACGTGCGCGAGCGCGGTATCGTTCTGAATGAGCCATCGGTTGTGGCCATTCGGACCCATGGTAATCAGAAAAGTGTCGTTGCCGTTGGCACCGAGGCCAAGCGCATGCTCGGCCGTACACCAGGCAATATTGCTGCCATTCGTCCGATGAAGGATGGCGTGATCGCCGATTTCAGCGTCTGTGAAAAGATGCTGCAGTACTTCATCAACAAAGTTCACGAAAACAGTTTCCTGCAGCCCAGCCCTCGCGTGCTGATCTGCGTTCCGTGCAAGTCCACCCAGGTGGAGCGTCGCGCCATCCGTGAATCGGCCCTTGGCGCCGGTGCCCGTGAAGTATTCCTGATCGAAGAGCCAATGGCGGCTGCGATCGGTGCCGGCCTGCCGGTGGAAGAAGCGCGCGGTTCGATGGTGGTGGATATCGGTGGTGGTACTACCGAAATCGCCCTGATTTCCCTGAACGGTGTGGTGTATGCCGAATCCGTGCGCGTGGGCGGCGACCGCTTCGACGAAGCGATCATCACTTATGTGCGTCGTAACTACGGCAGCCTGATCGGCGAATCCACCGCCGAGCGCATCAAGCAGGAAATCGGCACCGCTTACCCAGGCGGTGAAGTGCGCGAAGTCGATGTGCGCGGTCGCAACTTGGCCGAAGGCGTTCCACGTGCCTTCACCCTGAACTCCAATGAAGTGCTGGAGGCTCTGCAAGAGTCCCTGGCCACCATCGTTCAGGCGGTGAAAAGTGCTCTGGAACAATCGCCGCCGGAGCTGGCTTCCGATATTGCCGAGCGTGGCCTGGTACTGACCGGTGGTGGCGCCTTGCTGCGCGACCTCGACAAGTTGCTGGCCCAGGAAACCGGCCTGCCAGTGATCGTCGCCGAAGACCCGCTGACCTGCGTTGCCCGTGGCGGTGGTCGTGCGCTGGAAATGATGGATAAACACACCATGGACCTGCTCTCCAGCGAATAAGATTGCCTGGATGGTTCATGCTTCGTCGGCAGGCAGCACTTTGCAGTGCTGCCTGTTGGCGTTTATCTTCTTCAATCTGCATCCAGGCCGGTTTGATGCCGTATGAATAAAGAGAACATTTGCCTGGGAGGAGCGGCTTATTAAACCGCTTTTCGCCAAAGGCCCCTCATTGGGTGTGCGCTTATTGGTGCTGACCGTGCTTTCGGTCGCGCTGATGGTGGTCGATGCCCGCTTTGCACTGCTCAAGCCGGTGCGCAGCCAGATGTCGCTGGTGTTGATGCAGACCTACTGGATCACCGACCTGCCGCAACGTCTCTTCCAGGGCGTGTCCAGCCAATTTGGCAGCCGCACCGAACTGGTCGCCGAGAACGAAAAACTCAAGACTGAAAACCTGCTGTTGCAGGGGCGCATGCAAAAGCTGGCGGCCCTCACCGAGCAGAACGTTCGGCTGCGCGAGTTGCTCAATTCTTCCGCGCTGGTCAACGAAAAGGTCGAAGTGGCCGAGCTGATCGGCATGGACCCCAACCCCTTTACCCACCGCATCATCATCAACAAGGGTGAGCGCGACGGTGTGGTGCTTGGCCAGCCGGTGCTCGATGCCCGTGGCCTGATGGGCCAGGTGGTGGAGTTGATGCCCTACACCTCGCGGGTACTATTGCTGACGGATACGACCCACAGCATTCCGGTGCAGGTCAACCGTAACGGCTTGCGCGCAATCGCCAGCGGCACCGGTAACCCGGAACGCCTGGAGCTGCGCCATGTGGCGGATACCGCTGACATCAAGGAAGGCGACCTGTTGGTCAGCTCTGGCCTGGGCCAGCGCTTCCCGGCGGGTTATCCGGTGGCGACGGTCAAAGAGGTGATCCACGATTCCGGCCAGCCGTTCGCTATCGTTCGGGCGGTACCGACTGCCGCGCTGAACCGCAGCCGTTACCTGCTGCTGGTGTTCAGCGACAACCGCACCCCGGAAGAGCGCGCTAACGACGCTGCCCAGGCCCAGGAAGCGGAGGACCAGCAGAATGGCACCGCGCCTATCGTGCCGGCCACGGTGCCAAAACCTGCTTTTGTTGGCCCACCTGCACCCGCCCCAGCCACGTCACCTGCACCGGCAGCTGCAGCACCTGTGGCAACGCCGGCCAAACCTGCCGCGCATAACGCGCGCCCGGCTAAACCGACCGCCGCTCCGGCCACCACACCGCAGAGGGGGGACTAATGGCGGGTACTCATTCACGCAATGGCTGGATCGTCTGGCTGACCTTCGCCATCGGCTTGCTGCTCAGCGTCTCGCCGCTGCCGCAGTTCATGGAAATCCTTCGCCCGCTCTGGCTGGCCTTGTTGCTGGCGTTCTGGTCATTGAACCTGCCGCACAAGGTGGGCATGGTCACGGCCATGTGCCTGGGGTTGGCCGAAGATGTGCTGTATGGCACCTTGCTAGGCCAGAACGCGTTGATCCTGACCCTGATTACCTTTCTGGTGCTGTCGCTGCAGCAGCGCTTGCGCATGTTCCCGATGTGGCAGCAGTGCCTGGTGATCCTGGTGATCTTCGGCCTGGCGCAGTTGGTGCAGCTATGGCTCAGCGCGTTGACCGGCAACCGCCAGCCGACCCTGGCCTTGGTTCTGCCGGCGCTGGTCAGCGCCTTGTTATGGCCCTGGATCAGTTTTGGCCTGCGTGGGCTGCGTCGTCGCTATAAAATCAATTGAATGGATTGCGAGGCTCTGCCTGGTTATCGAACCCCACAGGGAGAGTCTGCAATGAATTCGCTTTATCTGGCCTCGGGCTCCCCGCGGCGACGTGAACTGCTGGCCCAGATCGGTGTGCCCTTCACCCTGGTCAGCGCCGCTATTGATGAAACTCCCCTGAACGACGAACCTGCCGTTGCCTATGTCGAGCGCCTTGCGCGGGGCAAGGCGACGGCAGGTTTTGTCGCGCTTGGCCACACCTCGGGCACCTGCGTACTGGGGGCCGACACGGCGGTGATTGTCGATGGGCGGATCCTGGGCAAGCCGGTGGACCAGGCTGATGCACTGGCCATGCTGATGGCCCTTTCCGGCCGCGAGCATGAAGTGCTCACCGCCATCGCCCTGACCGACGGCCAGCAATGTGAAACCCAATGTGTCAGCAGCCGTGTACGTTTCCGCGAGGTTTCTGTGCGGGAGGCTACCACCTACTGGCACAGTGGCGAACCGCAGGACAAGGCCGGCGGCTATGCTATCCAAGGGCTGGGCTCGGTGTTTGTGGCCGGGCTGAATGGCAGTTATTCCGCCGTGGTGGGCCTGCCAGTCTGCGAAACCGCGCAACTGCTCGCCCAATTCGGCATACCCTGTTGGCAAAACCTTACCGTGTGCTGAACGCCGTATTCCAGCGCCAAGCCTTAAGCGAACGGTCACTATTGTGAAAACGCCTGAACGAGACCCAGCCATGAGTGAAGAGATTCTGATCAATATCACGCCGATGGAATCGCGCGTGGCGGTGGTAGAGAACGGTGTTCTGCAAGAAGTGCATGTCGAGCGCACCCAGAAGCGCGGGATCGTCGGCAATATCTACAAAGGCAAGGTGGTGCGCGTATTGCCGGGCATGCAGGCGGCCTTCGTCGACATCGGCCTGGACCGTGCAGCGTTTATCCATGCCTCGGAAATTTCCTTGCGCGAGGGCCCTGCGGTGGAAAGCATCAGCGCTCTGGTGCACGAGGGCCAGAGCCTGGTGGTGCAAGTCACCAAGGACCCCATCGGTTCCAAGGGCGCCCGCTTGACCACCCAGCTGTCGATTCCCTCGCGCTACCTGGTGTACATGCCGCGCACCGCCCATGTGGGCATTTCCTTGAAGATCGAAGATGAAGCCGAGCGCGAGCGCCTGAAGAAGGTGGTCAGCGACTGCGTCGCCGCCGAGGGCATCAAGGAAGCGGGCGGGTTTATCCTGCGCACCGCCGCAGAAGGCGCAGGCGCTGACGAGATCCTCATGGATATTCGCTACCTGCGGCGCTTGTGGGACCAAATCGACGCGCAGATCAAGACCATTGGCGCGCCCAGCGTCATTTATGAAGACCTTGGCCTGGCGTTGCGCACGTTGCGCGATCTGGTCAGCCCGAAGATCGAGAAAATTCGCATCGATTCGCGGGAAACCTTCCAGCGCACCACGCAATTTGTTGCTGAGTTGATGCCAGAAATCGCCGATCGCCTGGAACACTACCCCGGCGAGCGGCCGATATTCGACCTGTATGGCGTCGAAGACGAAATCCAGAAAGCCCTGGAGCGCAAGGTGCCACTCAAGTCCGGCGGCTACCTGGTGGTGGACCCGGCAGAAGCCATGACCACCATCGACGTCAACACCGGTGCCTTCGTGGGCCATCGCAACCTTGAAGAGACGATCTTCAAGACCAACCTCGAAGCGGCCACGGCCATCGCTCGTCAACTGCGCCTGCGTAACCTGGGCGGCATCATCATCATCGACTTCATCGACATGGAAGATGAAGAGCACCAGCGCCAGGTGCTGCGTACGCTTGAAAAACAACTGGAGCGCGATCACGCCAAGACCAACATCATCGGCATCACCGAGTTGGGCCTGGTGCAGATGACCCGCAAGCGCACGCGTGAAAGCCTGGAACAGGTACTGTGCGAGCCGTGCAGCAGTTGCCAGGGGCGCGGCAAACTGAAGACCCCGGAAACGGTTTGCTACGAGATTTTCCGTGAGATCCTGCGGGAGGCACGCGCCTATCAGGCCGAAGGTTATAGAGTGCTTGCCAATCAGAAGGTGGTGGATCGCCTGCTGGACGAAGAGTCCGGTAACGTCGCCGAACTGGAAAGTTTTATCGGTCGCACCATTCGCTTCCAGGTCGAAACCATGTATTCCCAGGAACAATACGACGTGGTGTTGCTCTGATCCCCAACTGTGCACTTTCTTCGAGACCGGCAGACCTTGATCTGCGGTCCGCTAACTGTTTTTTGAGGGTCGCCTGACATGGAGCGTCTGATACGCTTTTTTGCCGCTTTGACCCGTTGGAGTCTGGGCCTGTGTGCGTTGTTGCTGGTATTGGCGGCGGTGTACGTGAGCCTGGGGCGCGAACTCACCCCGCTGGTGGCCGAATACCGCGCCGAAGTCGAGGCCAAGGCCCAGGCTGCGCTGGATACACCGCTGCATATCGGTAGCCTGGAAGGCCGCTGGAGCGGGTTTGCCCCGGTATTGCTGGCTCACGACGTCATGGTCGGCGAGGGCAGCAGTGCCTTGCGCCTGGACCAGGTGGAAGTGGTGCCGGATATGTGGGCCAGCCTGTTGGCCCGCGAAGTGCGTATCGCTCATCTGCAAGTCAGTGGCTTGCAACTGAGTGTCAAGGAAGACCAGGACGGCCGCTGGACCCTGCAAGGCTTGCCGGTGCAGGACGACCAGCCGTTGGACCCGCAACAACTGCTGACGCGCATGCAAATGGTCAAGCGCGTGTCGGTGCTGGACAGCCAGGTGACCCTGCAACCCTTCGACCAGGCACCAGTGACCGTGACCTATGTGGGCCTGAGCCTGCATACCGGCATGAGCCAGCAGCGTCTGGACGCTCGCCTGACATTGCCCGATGGCCAACCGTTGGCGGTCAGCCTGCGTAGCCGCATTCGTGCCAGCCAGTGGCAAGACGCTGAGGTCGATGCCTACCTGAGCCTGCCGCAGAGCGACTGGGCCAAGTGGATTCCCGCCAAACTGACCCAGCAATGGAAGCTGACGCAATTGAAGGCTGGCGGCGAGTTTTGGCTCAGTTGGGCCAAAGGTACGGTGCAAAGCGCTGCCGTGCGCCTCAATTCGCCCCAAGTGAAGGGCAGCTATGCCGACCGTAAGCCGGTACACCTCGAAAACCTGGCCCTGACCGCCTACCTGCAGCGCAGTGACACTGGCCTCAAGGTGCTGTTTGATTCCCTGGCGATGAACATTGGCGAAACCCGCTGGGAGTCGCGCCTGCAATTGCAGCAAAGCCTGGCGACCGACAAGGAACAGGAAGTATGGAAATTGCAGGCCGACCGCCTCGACCTGACCCCCATTACCCCGTTGCTCAACGCCTTGGCGCCGCTGCCAGACGGTTTCGCCAAGGCCGTCGAACACCTCAAAGCCACTGGCCTGTTACGCAATGTGCTGGTGGACTTCCGACCGCAAGACACCACCGACCGCAAACTCAGTTTTGCCGCCAACCTGGAGCGTGTCGGCTTCGATGCCTACTTTGGCGCACCGGCCGCACGCAATGTATCCGGCAGCATCAGTGGCGACCTGGGCCAGGGTGAGTTGCGCATGGACAGCAAGGACTTTTCCTTGCATCTGTATCCGATCTTCGCCAAGCCGTGGCAGTACATCCAGGCGAATGCGCGCCTGACCTGGAAGCTGGACAAGCAAGGCTTCACCCTGATCGCCCCGTATATCAAGGTACTGGGCGAGGAAGGCAAGGTGGCGGCGGACTTCCTGATTCGTCTGCATTTCGACCACAGCCAGGAAGACTACATGGACCTGCGGGTCGGCATGGTCGATGGCGATGGCCGTTTCACCCCCAAGTATCTACCCGCCGTGTTGAGCCCGGCGCTGGATGAATGGCTGCGCACGGCGATCCTCAAGGGCGCGGTGGACGAAGGCTTCTTCCAGTACCAGGGCTCGCTCAGCCACAATGCGCTGCCCGCATCGCGCAATATCAGCCTGTTCTTCAAGGTGCATGATGCCGAACTCGCCTTCCAGCCGGGCTGGCCTCATGTGAACAAGGTCAATGGCGAAGTGTTTGTCGAGGAGAGCGGCGTACGCATTCTGGCGAGCAAGGGCCAGTTGCTCGACACCCAGGTCAAGGATGTCTACGTCAATATCCCCCACGCCCCAGCGGGCGGGGACAGTCATCTGCTGCTCACGGGCGGGTTCTCCGGCGGTTTGGGCGACGGCCTGAAGATCCTTCAAGAAGCCCCTATCGGCACGGCGTCTACGTTCGCCGGCTGGAAAGGCGAGGGCGACCTGCAAGGTAGCCTGGACCTGGACGTACCGCTGGCCAAAGGCACTGAGCCCAAGATCGTGGTGGACTTCAAGACCGACAAGGCGCGCCTGCAATTGGCCGAGCCGCCGCTGGACCTGACCCAGCTCAAGGGTGATTTTCGCTTCGACAGCGCCAAGGGCCTGAGCGGGCAGAAGATCTCGGCCCAGGCGTTCGACCGCCCCATCACGGCGCAGATCTTTGCCGAAGGCAAACCGGGTAATATCAGCACGCGGGTGACTGCCAATGGCCAGGTCACCGTCAAGCGCCTTACGGACTGGTTGAAAATCAGCCAGCCGTTGCCGGTCTCCGGCGATATTCCGTACCAGTTGCAAGTGATCCTGGACGGCGCGGACAGCCAGTTGATGGTCAACTCCAACCTCAAGGGTGTCGCGGTGGACCTGCCGGCACCGTTCGGCATGCCCGCCAGCCAGGGGCGTGACAGCACCTTTCGCATGACCTTGCAGGGTGCTGAGCGCCGTTACTGGTTTGATTACGGCGAGTTGGCGAATTTCACTTTTGCCGCGCCGCCGGACAAGTTCAATGATGGCCGCGGCGAACTGTTTCTCGGCGACGGTGATGCCATGTTGCCCGGTGCCAAGGGCCTGCGCATTCGTGGCGTGCTGTCGGAACTGGATATCGATCCCTGGAAGAAACTTGTGGATCGCTACGCGGGCAATGATCCAGGTGGCAATGCCAAGCAACTGCTCAGCGGTGCGGACTTCAAGGTGGGCAAACTGACCGGGTTTGGTACCCAGTTTGATCAGGTCAGCTTGCAGCTCGATCGCAAACCAGCGGCCTGGGGCCTGCAACTCGATAGCCAGCAAGCCAAGGGCGCGGTGAACCTGCCGGACGCCAAAGGCGCGCCGATTGCGGTCAATCTCAAGTATGTGAAATTGCCTGCGCCAGACCCGACCGCGCAGGCGGACGAAAACGCGCCGGACCCGCTGGCCGATATCGACCCAAAAAGCATTCCGGCGCTGGATATTGCCGTCGACCAGCTGTTCCAGGGCTCGGACCTGATCGGGGCCTGGTCGCTGAGGATCCGCCCCACCGCCAAAGGGCTGGCCTTCAATAACCTCGACCTTGGCCTCAAGGGCATGCTGCTCAAGGGCGCCGGGGGTTGGGAAGGTGCGCCAGGCGCCAGCAGCAGTTGGTACAAGGGCCGCCTTGATGGCCGCAACATTGCCGACGTGCTCAAGGGCTGGGGTTTTGCGCCTACGGTGACCAGCGAAGACTTTCATCTGGACGTGGATGGCCGCTGGCCGGGGTCGCCGGCCTGGGTCGGGCCCAAGCGGTTTTCCGGCAGCCTGGATGCCGCGTTCCGTAAAGGTCAGTTCGTCGAAGTGGAGGGCGGGGCCCAGGCATTGCGAGTGTTTGGCCTGCTTAACTTCAACTCCATTGGGCGGCGTTTGCGTTTGGACTTTTCCGACTTGTTCGGCAAGGGCTTGAGCTACGACAGGGTCAAAGGCTTGTTGGCCGCCAGTAATGGCGTGTTCGTGACCCGCGAGCCCATCACCATGACCGGGCCTTCCACCAACCTGGAGCTTAACGGCACCCTGGATCTGGTTGCTGATCGCGTCGACGCCAAATTGCTGGTCACCTTGCCTGTGACCAACAACCTGCCGATTGCGGCGCTGATTGTCGGTGCGCCGGCCATTGGTGGTGCGCTGTTTTTGATCGACAAGCTGATCGGTGACCGGGTTTCGCGCTTCGCCAGTGTGCAATACAAGGTGCAAGGCCCCTGGAAGGATCCAAAAATCACCTTCGACAAGCCATTTGAAAAGCCAAACTGAGAGCCTGTGGAGTAGCATGGCCCCATGCCCTGTATGGAGTGTCGGCCCATGTCCTTTGCGGTAATTCAAATGGTCAGCCAGAGTGACGTGCTGGCCAACCTCGCCCAGGCGCGTCGCCTGCTGGAGCAGGCGGCGGCCGATGGCGCGAAACTCGCGGTGCTGCCAGAGAATTTCGCCGCCATGGGCCGCCGCGACTTGGCCGACATTGGCCGCGCCGAGGCGTTGGGCCAAGGGCCTGTGCTGCCCTGGTTGAAACAGGCCGCCCGCGACCTCACCTTATGGATAGTGGCCGGCACATTGCCGCTGCCGCCCAAGGACCAGCCCCACGCCAAACCCAATGCTTGCTCGCTGCTGATCAATGATCAGGGTGAAATCGTCGCTCGCTACGACAAACTCCATCTGTTTGATGTGGACGTGGCGGATGCTCGCGGTCGTTATCGCGAATCTGACGACTATGCTTTCGGTAACCATGTGGTGGTGGCGGATACGCCGGTGGGCCGTGTGGGGTTGACGGTGTGTTACGACCTGCGTTTCCCCGAGCTGTACAGCGAGTTACGTGCGGCGGGGGCTGAACTGATTACCGCGCCCTCGGCCTTCACGGCGGTGACCGGGGCTGCACACTGGGATGTGCTGATTCGCGCACGTGCCATCGAAACCCAGTGCTACCTGCTGGCAGCCGCCCAAGGCGGTGTGCACCCAGGCCCACGGGAAACGTTTGGCCATGCGGCGATTGTCGACCCTTGGGGCCGAGTGCTGGCGCAACAGGATCAAGGCGAAGCGGTGTTACTGGCCGAACGCGATAGCAGTGAACAGGCGTCGATACGGGCGCGCATGCCGGTGGCCAATCACCGGCGCTTTTTCTCGCAGGGCGCGCAGCGGCCTGCTTCAGAACGATGAATTTAAGGCCAAACCTATGAGCGAGTTGTTGTCCTCAGTCAGTGATCACCTCCTGGCACCCGGTGGCGTGACCATCGAAAGCCTGCAAACCGTGCTCGGCGATCTGGCCGGGCCGGGTATCGATGCGGCTGACCTGTATTTCCAGGGGCAGATTTCCGAGTCCTGGGCGTTGGAAGATGGGATCGTCAAGGAAGGCAGTTTCAACCTTGACCAGGGCGTAGGCGTTCGCGCGCAATCGGGTGAGAAGACCGGCTTTGCCTACAGCAATGCGATCACCCTGGAGGCCCTGGGCCTGGCGGCGCGTGCCGCCCGTTCGATCTCCCGTGCCGGGCAGAATGGCACGGTGCAGGCGTTCAGTACCCAGGACGTGGCGCAGTTGTATGCGCCGGATAACCCCTTGGAAGTGATCAGTCGTGCGGAAAAGGTAGAGCTGCTCAAGCGTATCGACGCTGCTACCCGTGCCTTGGACCCGCGTATCCAGCAAGTGACCGTGAGCATGGCTGGCGTGTGGGAGCGCATCCTCGTGGCGTCCACCGACGGTGGGCTGGCGGCGGATGTACGGCCGCTGGTGCGTTTCAATGTGAGTGTGATCGTCGAACAGAACGGGCGCCGCGAGCGCGGCGGACATGGCGGCGGTGGGCGCACCGACTACCGTTATTTCCTTGCTGACGACCGTGCCATGGGCTATGCCCGTGAGGCGCTGCGCCAGGCATTGGTCAACCTGGAAGCGATTCCCGCGCCGGCCGGCACCTTGCCGGTGGTGCTGGGTTCGGGTTGGTCTGGCGTGTTGCTCCACGAAGCCGTGGGCCATGGCCTGGAGGGCGATTTCAACCGCAAGGGCAGTTCCGCCTACAGCGGGCGCATGGGCGAAATGGTTGCGTCCAAGCTGTGCACCATTGTCGATGACGGCACCCTGGCCGGCCGCCGTGGTTCGCTGAGCGTCGATGACGAAGGCACGCCGACCGAATGCACCACCCTGATCGAGAACGGCGTGCTCAAGGGCTACATGCAAGACAAGCTCAACGCCCGCCTGATGGGCGTGGCGCGCACCGGTAACGGTCGTCGTGAGTCCTATGCGCATCTACCGATGCCGCGCATGACCAACACCTACATGCTCGGTGGTCAAAGCGATCCGGCAGAAATCATTGCCTCGGTAAAACGCGGTATCTACTGCGCCAACCTCGGCGGCGGCCAGGTGGATATCACCAGCGGCAAGTTCGTGTTCTCCACCAGCGAGGCATACCTGATCGAAGACGGCAAGATTACCGCGCCGGTCAAAGGGGCGACGCTGATTGGTAACGGGCCGGAAGCCATGAGCAAGGTGTCGATGGTCGGTAACGACCTGTCGCTGGACAGCGGCGTGGGCACGTGCGGCAAGGATGGGCAGTCGGTGCCGGTAGGTGTCGGCCAGCCAACTTTGAAAATTGATGCGATTACCGTGGGTGGCACGGGATCGTAGGAGCCGGAGCTTCGGGTGGCGAAGACCGCCACCCGGGGAAGAGGATCAGCGCAGACCGCGTTGAGTCTCGTCCAGCTCACGGATGTACTTGAAGATTTTACGGCTGGTGGCCGGCGCCTTGTTATGCGCCAGCTCGTGCTGGGCCTGACGGATCAGGGAGCGCAATTGCTGGCGGTCCGCGTCCGGATAGTCCAGTACGAATTTCTCCAGCACCGCGTCATCGCCCGAGATCAGGCGGTCACGCCAACGTTCCAGGTTGTGGAAGCGTTCGTTGTACTGGCGAGTGGAGGCATCGGTTTGATCGAGCAAAGTCAGAATGGCGTCAATGTCTTGGTCGCGCATCAGTTTGCCGATAAACGAGATGTGCCGTTTACGCGCGATATTCGCGGTGTGCTTGGGCGCATCGGCCAGGGCCCGACGCATTTCGTCGGTCAGTGGCAGTTTGGCAACCAAATCCTTTTTGAGCGTTGTAAGGCGCTCGCCAAGGTCAACCAGAGCATGCAGCTCACGTTTGACCTGGGTTTTGCTTTTCTCCCCATCGAGGGAGTCGTCGTAAGAATCAACCATGGTGGCAGTCCGCAAAGAAACGCCGCCATGATAACCAGTCGGGGGCCGCTTGTCCGGCCCGGTCGCTCGATGGCCATTACCGAAAGCAGAATTTGAGTGGAGAAAACCATGAGTGCAGCCCAAAGCGTCGGTCCACAAGCGTTACCGGCACTGCAGGAACAAGTCGAGCAGATCCTTGCCGAAGCCAAGCGCCAGGGGGCCAGCGCCTGTGAAGTGGCGGTGTCGCTGGAGCAAGGGTTGTCGACTTCGGTGCGCCAGCGGGAAGTGGAAACGGTTGAATTCAATCGCGACCAAGGGTTTGGCATCACCTTGTATGCGGGCCAGCGCAAAGGTTCGGCCAGCACCTCGGCCAGTGGGCCGGAGGCGATTCGCGAGACCGTCGCCGCAGCACTGGCGATTGCCAAGCACACCTCCGAGGATGAAAGCTCGGGCCTGGCCGACAAGGCGCTGATGGCCAAGGATGTGCAGGATTTCGACCTGTTCCATGCCTGGGATATCACCCCTGAGCAAGCCATCGAGCTGGCGCTGACCTGCGAAGCGGCAGCGTTCGATGCCGATGCCCGCATCAAGAATGCGGACGGCACCACCTTGAGCACTCATCAGGGTTGCCGCGTCTACGGCAACAGCCATGGCTTTATCGGTGGTTATGCCTCCACGCGTCACAGCCTCAGTTGCGTGATGATTGCCGAAGCCAATGGGCAGATGCAGCGTGATTACTGGTACGACGTAAACCGCCAAGGCGATTTACTGGCAGACCCTGCAAGCATTGGCCAGCGTGCGGCGCAACGGGCCGCGAGCCGCCTGGGCGCGCGCCCGGTGCCGACCTGCGAAGTGCCTGTGCTGTTTTCCGCAGAGCTGGCTGGTGGTTTATTCGGCAGCTTCCTGGGCGCGATTTCCGGTGGCAACCTGTATCGCAAGTCTTCGTTCCTGGAAGGCGCCATCGGTCAGAAACTGTTCCCTGAGTGGCTGACCATTGACGAGCGCCCGCATCTGATGCGCGCGATGGGCAGTTCGTCGTTCGACGGCGATGGCCTGGCGACCTATGCCAAGCCGTTTGTCGAGAAGGGTGAGCTGGTGTCCTATGTGCTGGGCACTTATGCCGGTCGCAAGCTGGGCCTGCCAAGCACCGCTAACGCGGGCGGTGTGCATAACCTGTTCGTGACCCACGGTGATGAAGACCAGGCGGCGTTGTTGCGGCGGATGGGGCGCGGGTTGCTGGTGACTGAATTGATGGGCCATGGCCTGAACATGGTCACCGGTGACTACTCGCGGGGTGCGGCGGGCTTCTGGGTGGAGAATGGCGAGATTCAGTTCGCCGTCCAGGAAGTGACCATCGCCGGCAATATGCGCGATATGTTCAAGCAGATCGTTGCCGTGGGTAACGACCTGGAACTGCGCAGCAATATTCGCACGGGTTCGGTGCTTATCGAACGCATGACGGTCGCTGGCAGCTAATTCCTCCCGCACGTCCTGAAAGGCGCGCCATCGCAAAGATGGCGCGCCTTTTTTATTGCCTTGTCACGACAGGATTAATGGGCTGCTCTTGTTTTGATTCTCAATATCATTTAATAATAAATATCATTACCGAATGAGTGTGGCTCATGAGTTCTGTCCTGCATGAGGATCCCTATCTGGAAAGCTGGCGTTGGATGAGCCGCCAGATTCGCTGTGGCCTCGATCCCAATGAACCCCGCCTGATTGAGCACTACCTGAACGAAGGTCGGTATCTGGCGTGTTGCACCGCAACCCATCCGTGGACGATCGCTGAAACCTCATTTCGTTTGTTGATCGACACCGCCGCTGATGTCGCATTGCCCTGGCATTGGCGCTCCCTGTGCCTGGACCAGGCCTGGCGGCCACTGCGCGACCTGGAAAAACTCTCCCACTGTGCCTGCCGCCTCAAGCGCTGGCAGACCTTTGCCTGGCAATTGGCGAGCTGCGAATTACTGCCTTCGATTTCCGTTTCTGACTTGGTGCAAGGATCTAATGATGAGTGACACCCGTATCGAACGCGACAGCATGGGCGAACTGCATGTGCCGCAAGAAGCGTTGTATGGCGCGCAAACACAGCGTGCGGTGAACAACTTTCCCATCAGTCATCAACCCATGCCGGCGCAATTCATCCGCGCCCTGATCCTGGCCAAGACAGCCGCGGCCAAGGTCAACGTCGAGCTCAAGCAAATCAGCGAAGGGCAGGGCAAGGCCATTGTCGATGCTGCCCAAGGCTTGCTGGAAGGCGACTACATGCTGCACTTCCCGGTGGATATCTTCCAGACCGGCTCCGGCACCAGTTCCAACATGAACGCCAACGAAGTGATCGCGACCCTTGCCAGCCGTTTGCTGGGCGAGGCGGTCAACCCCAACGATCATGTGAATTGCGGCCAGAGCAGCAACGACATCATCCCCACCACCATCCACGTCAGTGCCGCGTTGGTGCTGCACGAGCAAACGTTGCCGGCCCTGCTGCATCTGGTGCAAGTCATCGAGCAAAAAGCCGAGGCGGTTCACCCGTTCATCAAAACCGGCCGCACGCATTTGATGGACGCCATGCCGGTGCGCATGAGCCAGGTGCTGAACGGCTGGGCGCAGCAGCTCAAGGCCAATATCGGTCACTTGCAGGACCTGCTACCGGCGCTGCAAGCATTGGCTCAGGGCGGCACGGCGGTCGGTACCGGGATCAACGCACACCCCGAGTTTGCCAGGCGCTTCAGCCAGCAACTGAGCCTTTTGACCGGGGTGAAATTCACGCCCGGCAAGAACCTGTTCGCGCTGATTGGCTCCCAGGACACCGCCGTTGCAGTCTCTGGCCAGTTGAAAGCCACGGCGGTGTCGCTGATGAAGGTCGCCAATGACCTGCGCTGGATGAACTCCGGGCCATTGGCCGGCCTGGGTGAAATCGAACTGGAGGCGCTGCAGCCAGGCTCTTCGATCATGCCGGGCAAGGTCAACCCGGTCATTCCGGAAGCGACCGCCATGGTGGTCGCCCAGGTCATTGGCAATGACACAGTGATCACGGTGGCCGGCCAATCGGGCAACTTCGAGCTGAATGTGATGCTGCCGATCATTGCCCAAAACCTGCTCAGCAGCCTGGAGCTGCTGGCCAATGCCAGCCGGTTGCTGGCGGACAAGGCCATTGCCAGCTTCAAGGTCAATGAGCCCAAGCTCAAGGAAGCGCTGTCGCGCAATCCGATTCTGGTCACTGCACTCAACCCGATCATCGGCTACCAGAAAGCCGCTGAAATCGCCAAGAAGGCGTATCAGCAAGGCCGCCCGGTGATCGATGTCGCCCTCGAACACACCGACCTGCCTCGCAGCCAACTGGAAGTCCTGCTGGACCCGGAAAAGCTCACCGCCGGCGGCGTGTAATCAACGACCCTGCTTTGGAGGCTCACCATGGAGCACTGGAAACGCACGATCGAACGGGCCAATCGCTGCTTTATGGCAGGCGAGTTGGTTGACGCTCGCGAGGCCTATCTGCAAGCCCTGGCCCTGGCCCAAGTGTTGTTCGAACGCTGGGCGGATGCTGACGAAGCAGTGGCGGCCTGTGTCATTTCCCATCACAACCTGGCGGACCTGCACTTGCGCCTGAACCAGCCTGAGGAAAGCGCCGAATACCTCTGCGCTATCCATCAGCGCCTCTTGCAGACCATGCAGGACCCACGCCTCAGCCCGTCACTGCGCGAGGCCGCGTTGCGCCAGAGCAGCAAGACCTACGTCGAGCTGCTGAATTTCATCAGCGATCACGGCGAATACCCACGCACTCATCGGCTGCTGGGAAGTGCTGCGACGCCAACGTCCACGTCCCATTATGGAGCACATTGATATGACCTATACCTTGCCGGCCTTGCCTTACGCCTACGATGCCCTCGAGCCGCATATCGACGCGCAAACCATGGAAATTCACTACACCAAACACCACCAGACCTACATCAATAACCTCAATGCCGCGGTCGAGGGCACTGAGTTCGCCGGCTGGCCCGTGGAGAAGCTGGTGTCCAGCGTCGAAACATTGCCGGAGAAATTACGCGCTGCCGTGGTCAACCAAGGAGGCGGGCATGCGAACCACTCGTTGTTCTGGGCGGTCATGTCACCGACAGGGGGCGGCAAACCCGAGGGCGCGCTGGGCAAGGCTATCGACGAGCAATTGGGTGGTTTCGACAGCTTCAAGGAGGCCTTCACCAAGGCGGCGTTGACGCGTTTCGGTAGCGGCTGGGCCTGGTTGAGTGTCACGCCACAGAAAACGCTGGTGGTGGAAAGCAGCGGCAACCAGGACAGCCCGCTGATGAGCGGCAATACGCCGGTGCTGGGCCTGGACGTCTGGGAGCACGCTTACTACCTGCAATATCAAAACCGACGACCGGAGTACATCAATGCATTCTATAGCGTCATCAACTGGCCGGAGGTTGCCGCGCGCTATCAGGCCGCTTTGGCCTGACATTCACTCCATAACAAGATCTAAGGCCGACTATGGGCACTCAAACACTGGCGATCGGTAGCGTGCGAATGTTTCGTTATGCGTTTGGCACGCTGCTGCTATTGGCAGGTACTGCGTTATTGGTGGCCCATGGGCTGGCCTGGTTGAACCTGGAACCGCGCATACTGCGTGCTTTGCAGGGTGGGGCGATTTGCGCGCTTGGCACGGCGCTGGGCGCGGTGCCGGTGTTGGTGATTCGGCGCATGCCGATGGCGCTTAGCGACACCCTGCTGGGCTTTGGTGCTGGTGTGATGCTGGCGGCGACTGCGTTTTCTCTGGTGGTGCCGGGTATCGCCGCCGCCGAAAGCCTGGGACTTTCACCTTGGGGCGCCAGTGGCTTGATCAGCTTCGGCATCATGCTCGGGGCGTTCGGCCTGTACCTCGTAGATCGCAAGGTTTCTGGCGCCAGCCCGGAAATGCTGGTGGGTACACCGGATAAACCGGTTATCCCGCCGCGTATTTGGTTATTCGTGTTTGCCATCATTGCGCACAATATTCCGGAAGGCATGGCTGTAGGTGTTTCCGCGGGCGGAGGCATGGCGGATGCCGACAGCCTCGCCATGGGCATTGCCTTGCAGGATGTACCTGAAGGGCTAGTGATTGCGTTGGTATTGGCTGGGGCGGGAATGTCGCGGATCAAAGCCTTCCTGATTGGCGCTGCATCGGGCTTGGTTGAACCGGTATTTGCGGTGCTCTGCGCATGGCTGGTGAGCCTTGCCGAAGTGTTGTTGCCGCTGGGTTTGGCGTTGGCCGCCGGGGCAATGTTGCTGGTAGTGACTCATGAAGTCATCCCCGAGTCGCGCCGCAATGGCCATGAAAAGCTTGCCAGCCTTGGGCTGTGCCTCGGGTTTTGCGTGATGATGGTGATGGATACGGCGTTGGGCTGAGGGTGGTTCCATGTGGGAGCGAGCTTGCTCGCGAAAAACCTGAGAACACTGCGTTAAACCAGGATGCCCGCGTTATCGTTGACGTTTCGCCAGCAAGCTCGCTCCTACATAAGGGGGTTATTCGCCTTCGTCGAAGTAGTTGTTGATCAACTCGACCAGTGCGGCCATTGCTTCGTCTTCTTGCTCGCCCTCGGTGCTCAGATGAATTTTTGTGCCTTTGCCGGCCGCCAACATCATCATCGCCATGATGCTTTTGCCATCGACCATGGACTCTGGCGTACGCCCAGCACGGATCTGGCAGGGGAACTGGCCGGCCACGCCGACGAATTTAGCCGACGCCCGGGCGTGCAAGCCCAGCTTGTTGATGATTTCAATTTCCAGAGCAGGCATCGCGCAGGTGTTCCTTTCAACTCAGGTCGCGGTGGCGAACCTGGACGTTCTTGAGGGTTTGTTGCAGCACCTGGCCCAGCCGTTCAGTCAAATAGACCGAGCGGTGGTGGCCGCCGGTGCAGCCAATGGCAATGGTGACATAGGCTCGATTGCTGGCGGCAAAGCGCGGCAACCATTTGAGCAGGTAGCTGGAAATGTCCTGGAACATCTCTTCCACATCCGGTTGTGCGGCCAGGTAGTCGATCACAGGCTGATCCAGCCCGGACTGATCGCGCAACTCCGGTTTCCAGTAAGGGTTGGGCAGGCAGCGCACATCGAACACAAGGTCGGCATCTACCGGCATGCCCCGCTTGAAGCCAAACGACTCGACCAGAAACGCTGTGCCCGGCTCAGGCTGGTTCAGCAGGCGCAGCTTGATCGCGTCGCGCAACTGATACAGGTTCAGGTTGGTGGTGTTGATCTTCAGGTCGGCCAGGTCAATGATCGGCCCGAGCAGCTTGGTCTCGTCCTCGATGGCTTCGGCCAGGGAACGGTTGGCGCTGCTGAGGGGGTGGCGTCGACGGGTTTCGGAGAAACGCTTGAGCAGGGTCTCTTCGTCGGCATCCAGGTACAGCACATCGCAATGAATGTGCTTGGCACGCACTTCTTCCAACAGTTCCGGGAAGCGCGAGAGGTGGCTGGGCAGGTTGCGCGCATCAATCGAGACCGCAACGAGCGGCTGCGCCAATTCGGTATGGATCAGTGCACGCTCCGCCAGCTCTGGCAGCAGGCCGGCAGGCAGGTTGTCGATGCAATAGAAGCCGTTGTCCTCAAGCACATTGAGGGCGGTGCTCTTACCGGAGCCGGAGCGACCGCTGACGATGATCAAACGCATGATTACTGCCCGTTTTGTTCATCCAGGACAACTTGGTACAACGCTTCATTGCTGGAAGCGCTGCGCAGTTTGTCGCGTACATCCTTGCGGTCTAGCATGCTGGCGATCTGCCGTAGCAGTTCCAGGTGCGCATCGGTGGCGGCTTCCGGGACCAGCAGCACAAACAGCAGGTCGACCGGGGCGCCGTCGATGGCGTCGAAATCAATCGGAGCGTCCAGGTGCATCAGCGCGCTCACGGGTTTATCACAACCTTTGAGGCGGCAGTGGGGGATCGCGATGCCGTTGCCAAAACCGGTGGAGCCGAGTTTTTCACGGGCAATCAGAGCTTCGAAGACATCTTGCATCTCCAGATCCGGAATTTCCCGGGCGATCAGGTTGGCAATTTGTTCGAGGGCGCGCTTTTTACTGCCGCCCGGCACGTTCACGAGGGAACGGCCGGGGGTCAGGATGTTTTCAAGTCGGATCATGGGGGGAGAGTTAACGACCTGTACCTTGCATCAGGTGCAGATTCTTTTCCTTATGCTTTATGAGTTGGCGGTCGAGCTTGTCGTAGAGGGAGTCAATGGCCGCGTACATATCTTCATGTTCCGCATTGGCGACGAGCTTGGCATTCGGTACGTGCAGGGTGGCCTCGATTTTCTGCTTGAGCTTATCGACCTCCATGATGACCTGCACGTTGGTGATCTTGTCAAAATGCCCCGCAAGCTTGTTCAGTTTGCTCTCGGTGTATTCACGCAGGGGCTTGGTGACTTCCAGCTGGTGTCCACTGATGTTGACTTGCATACAGCTTCTCCTTCGTTGCCAGTGCATAAAGCGGTGGGCAGGAATACCCACCACTGGAACGCTGTGGCCCGCCCGTCACATCAACCGCTTACGCTCGCTGGAAGGCGCGATCCCTAGGGACTCGCGGTACTTGGCGACGGTTCGACGGGCGACCTGAATGCCTTGTGCCTCCAGTAAACCAGCGATCTTGCTGTCACTCAACGGCTTTTTCTGATTTTCAGCGGCAACCAGTTTTTTGATGATCGCACGGATCGCCGTGGACGAGCATTCACCGCCTTCAGAGGTGCTGACGTGGCTGGAGAAAAAGTATTTCAGCTCATAAATACCCCGTGGGGTATGCATGAATTTCTGCGTGGTAACCCGGGAAATCGTCGATTCATGCATGCCGACGGCTTCGGCGATGTCGTGCAGCACGAGAGGCTTCATGGCCTCGTCGCCGTACTCCAGGAAACCGCGCTGGTGTTCGACGATCTGGGTTGCGACTTTCATCAGGGTTTCGTTGCGGCTTTGCAGGCTCTTGATGAACCACCGCGCTTCCTGCAACTGGTTGCGCATGAAGGTGTTATCGGCGCTGGTGTCGGCGCGGCGCACAAAACCTGCGTATTGCGGGTTGACCCGCAGGCGCGGTACTGACTCCTGGTTCAGCTCCACCAGCCAGCGTTCGTTGTCCTTGCGCACAATGACGTCGGGCACCACATATTCGGCTTCGCTGGACTCGATCTGCGAGCCTGGACGCGGGTTGAGGCTTTGCACCAGTTCGATGACCTGGCGCAAGTCATCTTCCTTGAGCTTCATACGGCGCATCAGTTGGCTGTAGTCGCGACTGCCCAGCAGGTCGATGTAGTCACTGACCAAGCGTTGCGCTTCCGTGAGCCATGGCGTCTTGGCCGGTAATTGGCGCAGTTGCAGTAACAGGCACTCGCTGAGTGTGCGTGCGCCGATGCCTGCGGGCTCGAATTGCTGGATGCGGTGCAGGACGGCTTCGATTTCGTCCAGTTCGATATCCAGTTCCGGGTCGAAGGCCTCGAGGATCTCGTCGAGGGTTTCGTCCAGGTAACCCTGATTATTGATGCAATCGATCAGGGTTACCGCGATCAGGCGATCGGTATCGGACATCGGCGCCAGGTTCAGTTGCCACAGCAAGTGGCTCTGAAGGCTCTCGCCCGCCGACGTGCGGGTAGTGAAATCCCACTCGTCATCATCGCTGCTTGGCAGGCTGCTGGCGCTGGTCTGGTAGACGTCTTCCCAGGCGGTGTCCACGGGAAGCTCGTTGGGAATGCGTTCGTTCCAGTCGCCTTCCTCCAGGTTGTCCACCGTCGGGGCGGTTTCCTGATAGGAGGGTTCCTGCACGTCGGAATTGGGTTTTTGCTCGATGTTATCGGCCAGAGGATCTGCGTTATCGAAGTCGTCGCCTTCTTCCTGGCGTTCGAGCATCGGATTGGACTCCAGGGCCTCCTGGATCTCCTGTTGCAGGTCCAGGGTCGACAATTGGAGCAGGCGGATGGCCTGTTGCAGCTGCGGTGTCATCGTCAGCTGCTGGCCCATTCTCAGGACTAGCGATGGTTTCATGGCAGGGGCTTAACACCTTATTCGCCGGCGCAATGCGCCATCCACGACAGGGCGCGTGAGCGCCAAACATAAGCAAATTATATGCCTGATCTCGGGGCCTTTGCCTAGAGCGCGGTAACAATAAAAAAACCGAGGTTTCCATTGACTCCCGCACGCTCCAGGTAAGAGCGCGATACCCCTGTGTTTACAGGCGGAACTCGTGACCCAGGTACACTTCCTTCACCAGCTCGTTGGCCAGGATGGTTTCGGCATCGCCTTCGGCAATCAGCTGACCATCGTTGACGATATACGCGGTTTCGCAGATATCGAGGGTTTCGCGCACGTTGTGATCGGTGATCAGCACGCCAATGCCCTTGGCCTTGAGGTGATGGATGATCTGCTTGATGTCGCCCACCGAAATCGGGTCGACGCCGGCAAAGGGTTCATCCAGCAGGATGAATTTCGGCGCGGTCGCCAGGGCGCGGGCGATTTCCACGCGACGACGTTCACCACCGGACAAGCTCATGCCGAGGTTGTCGCGAATATGGTTGATGTGGAATTCCTGCAGCAGGCTTTCCAGCTCCTGGCGGCGGCCATCGCGATCGAGTTCCTTGCGGGTCTCGAGGATCGCCATGATGTTGTCGGCTACCGACAGTTTACGGAAGATCGACGCCTCCTGCGGAAGATAGCCGATACCTGCCCGTGCACGACCGTGCATGGGTTGGTGGCTGACGTCCAGGTCGTCGATCAATACGCGACCCTGGTCCGCCTGGACCAGCCCGACGATCATATAGAAGCAGGTGGTTTTGCCGGCACCGTTAGGACCGAGCAGGCCGACGATCTGGCCGCTGTCGATCGACAGGCTGACGTCGCGTACCACCTGGCGGCTTTTATAGGCCTTGGCCAGATGCTGGGCTTTCAGGGTTGCCATTACTCGGCCTTCTTCTTCGGCTGGATAACCATGTCGATGCGTGGGCGGGGTGCGGTGACCTTGTTGCCGTTGGCGCGACCGGCGTTAGCGATCTGCTTCACGGTGTCATAGGTGATTTTTTCACCTTCCGTGGAGTTGCCGTCCGGGCTCAGCACCTTGGCCTGATCAATCAGTACGATGCGGTTCTGCTGGGCGTGATACTGGATAGTCTTGCCGTAGCCTTTCATGGGGCCTGTATCGGTAGCGGACTGCTTCTGCTCGAAATAAGCCAGGTTGCCGACCGAAGTCACCACATCGATATCGCCGGTCTTGGTACGAGTCAGGGTCACCGTGTTGCCGGTAATCTTCATCGAGCCTTGGGTGATGATCACGCCGCCGGTGTAGGTGGCGACACCTTGCTTGTCATCGAGCTGCGCATCGTCAGCCGAGATGTGGATCGGTTGCTGGCTATCGTTCGGCAGAGCCCAGGCGCTCACGCTTCCCAGTGCTGCGCCCAGACCGAGCAAAATAGGGAGAGTTTTAACGAGCCTCATACTGTCCTCTTACGTTCGATAGCAGGTGTATCCTGCTTTCTTTCAAATACGCTTTCATTCCCTTGCCAGTCGATACACCGCCAGCGCCGTCGATTCTAACGTCTTGCTCGGTCTGCGCATATTGCTTCTGTGGGAATACGGTCATGCGACTGCTGGTAATGATGGTGTCGCGGTTCTGCGCGTCTGTACGTGCGACGCGAACCGAGTCGATCAGTTCAACTTCGGTGCCGTCAGGGTTGACTTCGCCACGCTTGCTGGTCACGTGCCAGGGAAATTCGGTGCCGCGATACAGGTTCAGGTCCGGATTGGTCAGCAGGCTGACTTCGGAAGCCTTCAAGTGCTCGACCTTGTCCGATGTCATCTCATACTGCACCTTGCCGTCGGGCAGATACTGAATGCTGTAGGCATTGGTGGCGTAATAGTCGATAAGGCCTTCGTCAACCTGTGCAACAGGCTTGTCGAGAAAGCGCTCCGGGCTGATATTCCAGTAGCCCACCGCCAGGAGCAGCGCGGCGATGACCCCGAATAACAGGAAGTTGCGAATCTTTTTACTCAGCATATAACGCTCTATAGGTAGGCGGCGTGAGCCGCTTCAAGACTGCCTTGGGCACGCAGGATCAACTCGCAGAACTCGCGGGCGGCACCCTCGCCGCCACGGGCGGTGGTGATGCCATGGGCGTGTTCGCGGACAAACGCCGCGGCATTTGCGACGGCCATGCCCAGGCCCACCCGGCGAATCACCGGCAGGTCTGGCAGGTCGTCGCCCAGATAGGCGACTTGTTCATAGCTTAGGTTGAGTTGGCCAAGAAGCTCGTCCAGCACCACCAGTTTATCCTCGCGGCCCTGATACAGGTGAGGAATACCGAGGTTTTGTGCACGGCGTTCCACAACCGGTGTTTTTCGACCGCTGATAATTGCGGTTTGCACGCCCGCTGCCATCAGCATCTTGATGCCTTGGCCGTCGAGGGTGTTGAAGGTCTTGAATTCGCTGCCGTCTTCGAGGAAGTACAGGCGGCCATCGGTCAGCACGCCGTCAACGTCGAAAATCGCCAGCTTGATTTCTTTACCGCGTTGCAACAGGTCGCTGTTCATTTACATCACTCCTGCGCGCAGCAAGTCGCCAAGGTTAAGGGCCCCGATCGGCCGGTCATCGTCGTCGACCACGATAAGAGCACCTATGCGGTGATCTTCCATGATTTTCAACGCTTCGGCCGCAAGCATTTCGGCGCGCGCGGTCTTGCCGTGAGGGGTCATCACTGCGTCGATGGTCGCGGTATGGATATCAATGGTGCGGTCCAGGGTGCGACGCAGGTCACCGTCGGTGAATATCCCTGCCAGTCGGCCATCGGTTTCGACGATGGCAGTCATGCCCAAGCCCTTGCGGGTCATTTCCATCAGCGCATCCCTGAGCAGGGTGCCGCGTGGAACGCTCGGCAGCTCGGCGCCGCGATGCATGACATTTTCCACTTTCAGCAGCAGGCGACGGCCCAGTGCGCCACCCGGATGGGAAAATGCGAAGTCCTCGGCCGTAAACCCGCGGGCCTCCAGCAGTGCCACCGCCAGGGCATCGCCCATTACCAGCGCGGCGGTAGTGGAGGAGGTGGGCGCCAGGTTCAGCGGGCAGGCCTCATGGGCTACGTGCACGTTCAGATTGACATCGGCGGCCTTGGCCAGCGTTGACTCATGGTTGCCAGTGAGGCTGATCATCTGGATGCCCAGGCGTTTGATCAGCGGCAGCAGGGTCACGATTTCGTTGGTAGTACCGGAGTTGGACAGGGCGAGGATCACGTCGTCCTTGGTGATCATGCCCATGTCGCCGTGGCTGGCTTCGGCCGGGTGCACGAAAAACGCGGTGGTCCCAGTGCTCGCCAGGGTCGCTGCGATCTTGTTGCCAATGTGGCCGGACTTGCCCATGCCGACCACCACCACGCGGCCCTTGCTGGCCAGAATCATCTCGCAGGCGCGCACGAAATCCGCGTCGATATGCGCCAGCAAGCCCTCTACGGCTTCAAGCTCAAGGCGTATGGTGCGTTGTGCGGATTGAATAAGGTCGCTGGATTGGCTCATGTCTGAAATCGTATAGCCTGACGAAAAGTCGGCGATTATAGCGGTAATGATCAATTCGCTCACGCAAGTTCGTCAGGCTTTGTGCGCGGAATAACTGAAAACCACCGTCGGTAACATAGCAAGCAACGTTTTTTCCCTGTCTCAAATCTGAACCAGCGCTGTTCCGGCCTTGGGGGCTCTGTACCAGCAGTGATATAGTTCGCCGCCAGTTCGGTCCGCCCAACCCATGTGCTCAACTATTGCGCATCTGTTGAAAACCAAAGTCGCACACATGGTGTCTGAGTGAAAGGCTGCATCCCAAGGAGATTAGATGAGTGCCGATAACGCCTACGCGGTCGAGCTGAAGGGTCTTACCTTCAAGCGCGGTACGCGCAGCATCTTCAATAACGTCGATATTCGCATTCCTCGCGGCAAGGTCACGGGCATCATGGGGCCTTCCGGTTGCGGCAAGACCACCCTGTTGCGCCTGATGGGCATGCAATTGCGCCCCAGTGCCGGGGAAGTGTGGGTCAACGGCCAGAACCTGCCAACGCTGTCGCGTAGCGATCTGTTCGATGCGCGCAAGCATATGGGCGTGCTATTTCAGAGCGGCGCGCTGTTCACCGACCTCGATGTGTTCGAAAACGTAGCCTTCCCGCTGCGGGTGCACACCCAGCTGTCCGATGAGATGATTCGTGACATCGTGTTGTTGAAACTGCAGGCCGTAGGGCTTCGCGGCGCCATCGACCTGATGCCGGACGAGTTGTCCGGCGGCATGAAGCGCCGTGTCGCCTTGGCGCGGGCGATTGCCCTCGACCCACAGATCCTCATGTATGACGAGCCATTCGTGGGTCAGGACCCGATCGCCATGGGCGTGTTGGTGCGCCTGATCCGTCTGCTCAACGATGCATTGGGGATCACCAGCATCGTGGTTTCCCACGACCTGGCCGAAACCGCGAGCATCGCCGACTACCTGTATGTAGTGGGTGATGGTCAGGTGCTGGGGCAGGGTACGCCTGAAGAGCTGATGAACGCCGATAACCCGCGCATTCGCCAATTCATGACCGGCAATCCCGATGGCCCGGTGCCTTTTCACTTTCCGGCAGCGGACTACCGCTCAGATCTTCTGGGGAAGCGCTGATGCGCAAGACATCTCTTATCGAGAAGGTTCGCCTTTTCGGTCGCTCGGGCATCGACATCGTCGAAGTGCTGGGGCGTTCGACCATTTTCCTGTTTCACGCCTTGCTGGGGCGCGGCGGTATCGGCGGCGGCTTTGGCCTGCTGGTCAAGCAGCTGCACTCGGTGGGGGTGATGTCCCTGGTGATCATCGTGGTCTCCGGCGTATTCATCGGCATGGTGCTGGCGCTGCAGGGTTTCAATATCCTGTCCAGCTACGGCTCGGAGCAGGCGGTAGGGCAGATGGTGGCCCTGACCCTGTTGCGTGAACTTGGCCCGGTGGTTACCGCCTTGTTGTTCGCGGGGCGTGCAGGTTCGGCGCTGACCGCTGAAATCGGCAATATGAAATCCACTGAGCAGCTGTCCAGCCTGGAAATGATCGGCGTGGACCCGCTCAAGTACATTGTTGCCCCGCGCCTGTGGGCCGGCTTCATTTCCCTGCCACTGCTGGCAATGATCTTCAGCGTGGTGGGTATCTGGGGTGGTTCGTGGGTGGCGGTTGACTGGCTGGGGGTCTACGACGGCTCCTACTGGGCCAACATGCAAAACAGCGTGACCTTCACCGGTGACGTGCTCAACGGCATCATAAAGAGCATCGTCTTTGCCTTTGTGGTGACCTGGATTGCCGTATTCCAAGGCTATGACTGTGAGCCCACTTCAGAGGGGATCAGCCGTGCCACTACCAAGACCGTTGTATACGCTTCGTTGGCGGTACTGGGCCTTGACTTCATTTTGACCGCCTTGATGTTTGGAGATTTCTGATGCAAAACCGCACTGTGGAAATCGGTGTCGGCCTTTTCTTGCTGGCTGGCATCCTGGCTTTACTGTTGTTGGCCCTGCGAGTCAGTGGCCTGTCGGCCAGCCCTACCGCCGATACTTATAAACTTTACGCGTACTTCGACAATATCGCCGGTTTGACGGTCAGATCCAAAGTGACCATGGCCGGCGTCACCATCGGCAAGGTCACGGCAATCGATCTGGATCGCGACAGCTTTACCGGTCGGGTGACGATGCAACTGGACAAGAAGGTAGATAATCTGCCAACTGACTCCACGGCATCTATCCTCACTGCGGGTTTGCTGGGCGAGAAGTACATCGGGGTCAGCGTGGGGGGGGAAACAGCCCTGCTCAAGGATGGTTCGACCATCCACGACACACAGTCGTCGCTGGTGCTTGAAGACCTGATCGGGAAATTTTTGCTCAATACGGTCAATAAAGACGCTAAATGAGGAATCTGTTCATGATCTCTACCTTGCGACGTGGCCTGCTGGTACTGCTTGCAGCATTGCCGATGATGGCCAACGCGGCAGGTTCTGCCCACGATTTGGTGCAGGACACCACCAGCAAAATGCTGGCTGACCTCAAGGCTAATAAAGAACAGTACAAGCAAGACCCTTCCAGGTTCTACAACGCGCTCAACACGATCGTTGGCCCTGTGGTCGATGCTGAAGGCATCTCCAAAAGCATCATGACGGTCAAATATTCGCGCAAAGCTACGCCTGCGCAAATGCAGACGTTCCAGGAAAACTTCAAGAAGGGGCTGTTCCAGTTCTACGGTAACGCTCTGCTGGAATACAACAACCAGGGCATTATCGTTGATGCGCCCAAGGACGAGTCGGGCGACCGTGCCGAAGTCGGAATGAAAGTCTCCGGCAGCAATGGCGCCGTGTACCCTGTGTCCTACACCCTGACGAAGATCAACGGTGAGTGGAAACTGCGTAACGTGATCATCAACGGTATCAACATCGGCAAGCTGTTCCGTGATCAGTTCGCCGACGCGATGCAGCGCAATGGCAACGATCTGGACAAGACCATCAATGGTTGGGCCGGTGAAGTGGCCAAGGCCAAGGAAGAAACCGATAAAGCTGCCGGGAAGCCTGCGCAATGACCGAGTCGGCTGTTCGTATCGGCGACGCCGGCGAGCTGTTCCTCAGCGGCGTGCTGGATTACCGCACCGGGCCTGACCTGCGCAAGCAGGGCCAGGCGCTGATCAAGGCCAGCAAGGCGCCAGAGCTGGTGCTTGATTGCTCGGCGGTGACCAAGTCCAGCAGCGTCGGCTTGTCGTTGTTGCTGTGCTTCATGCGTGATGCCGAGGCGGCGAAAAAGCCGGTAAGCATCCGTGCGTTACCAGAAGACATGCGCGAAATTGCCGAAGTTTCCGGTTTGACCGAGCTGCTGGCGCATCCCTGATACACATTATTAAAGAAGCCCCCCGTCAGAGTCCTGCTATGCGGGGTTCGCAGGCGCGGGGCTTTTTTGTATGATGTGCGACCCGTGCGCACTGGGCGCCGATAGAGGTTGAGCATGCAGGCCCTAGAAGTTAAGAGCTTCCTTGAAGGAAAGCTGCCTGAAACGACTGTAGAAGTCGAAGGCGAAGGCTGCAATTTCCAGCTGAACGTGATTAGCGATGAACTGGCGGCATTGAGCCCGGTCAAGCGTCAGCAGCAGATCTATGCCCATTTGAACCCATGGATCACCGATGGCAGCATCCATGCGGTCACTATGAAATTTTTCAGCCGCGCGGCCTGGGCCGAGCGCACCTGAGCCCCCAAGGCGTCGAGATTCTTATGGATAAATTGATTATTACCGGCGGTGCCCGCCTTGATGGCGAGATTCGCATTTCCGGTGCGAAAAACTCCGCCTTGCCGATCCTGGCAGCGACCCTGCTGTGCGATGGCCCGGTGACTGTGGCCAACCTGCCGCACCTGCACGACATCACCACCATGATCGAGTTGTTCGGTCGCATGGGCATTGAGCCGGTGATCGACGAGAAGCTGGCCGTCGAAATCGACCCACGCACCATCAAGACCCTGGTCGCTCCGTACGAACTGGTGAAAACCATGCGTGCGTCGATCCTGGTGCTGGGCCCTATGGTTGCCCGTTTCGGCGAAGCCGAAGTAGCCTTGCCTGGCGGTTGCGCCATTGGTTCGCGTCCGGTCGACCTGCACATCCGTGGCCTTGAGGCCATGGGCGCAGTCATCGACGTCGAAGGCGGCTACATCAAGGCCAAGGCGCCGGAAGGCGGCCTGCGCGGCGCGAACTTCTTCTTTGATACCGTCAGCGTCACCGGTACCGAGAACATCATGATGGCCGCTGCTCTGGCCAACGGTCGCAGCGTGTTGCAGAACGCCGCACGCGAGCCGGAAGTGGTCGACCTGGCCAACTTCCTCAACGCCATGGGCGCGAAGGTTTCCGGTGCTGGCACCGACACCATCACTATTGATGGTGTAGAGCGTCTGCACACCGCCACCTACAAAGTCATGCCTGACCGCATCGAGACCGGTACCTACCTGGTTGCCGCTGCCGTGACAGGTGGCCGTGTGAAGGTCAAGGACACCGATCCGACCATCCTGGAAGCCGTCCTGGAAAAACTCAAGGAAGCCGGCGCAGAGATCACCACCGGCGAAGACTGGATCGAGCTGAACATGCACGGCAAGCGGCCAAAAGCCGTCAACGTGCGTACCGCTCCGTACCCGGCGTTCCCGACCGACATGCAAGCGCAGTTCATCTCCTTGAACGCGATTGCCGAAGGCACCGGTGCCGTGATCGAGACCATCTTCGAAAACCGCTTCATGCACGTGTATGAACTGCACCGCATGGGCGCCAAGATCCAGGTCGAAGGCAACACCGCCATCGTCACCGGGATCGACAAGCTCAAGGGCGCGCCAGTCATGGCAACCGACCTGCGTGCCTCGGCCAGCCTGGTAATCTCGGCACTGTGCGCCGAAGGTGACACCCTGATCGACCGCATCTACCACATAGACCGTGGTTACGAGTGCATCGAAGAGAAACTGCAGATGCTCGGCGCGAAGATTCGCCGCGTACCGGGCTAGTCCCTGTTTGTGGCGAGGGAGCTTGCTCCCGCTGGACTGCGTAGCAGTCCCGCTCTTCGAGGGCCGCTTCGCGTCTCAGCGGGAGCAAGCTCCCTCGCCACAGTTTGTTGTTGACTGGTTTGTTTCAAATCGAGGCTGTCATGGCCTCGATCTGTGTCTGGCGCCGTTTGCGACCGGACAGCAATAGCCTGATGAAGGACTGACATTTCCCATGTTGACCATCGCACTGTCCAAGGGCCGCATCCTTGACGACACGTTGCCGCTTCTGGCTGAAGCGGGCATCGTGCCGACCGAGAATCCGGACAAGAGCCGCAAGCTGATCATCCCCACGACCCAGGACGACGTGCGCCTGCTGATCGTGCGGGCTACCGACGTGCCGACCTACGTTGAACATGGCGCCGCCGACCTGGGTGTTGCCGGCAAGGATGTGCTGATGGAATACGGCGGCCAGGGCCTGTACGAGCCCCTGGACCTGCGCATCGCACTGTGCAAGCTGATGACCGCCGGCCGCGTCGGTGATGTCGAACCCAAGGGCCGCTTGCGGGTCGCCACCAAGTTCGTCAACGTTGCCAAGCGCTATTACGCCGAACAAGGCCGTCAGGTCGATATCATCAAGCTCTACGGCTCCATGGAGCTGGCACCGCTGATCGGCCTGGCGGACAAGATCATCGACGTGGTCGACACCGGCAACACCCTGCGCGCCAACGGTTTGGAGCCCCAGGATTTTATCGCTGACATCAGCTCCCGCCTGATCGTCAACAAAGCATCGATGAAGATGCAGCACGCCCGTATCCAGGCGTTGATCGACACCCTGCGCAAGGCAGTGGAGTCTCGACACCGCGGTTGACTCCCCCGCGTAGCTGAAGAGCTACGCCCGTCTATCCGCCTCATAGCCAGAATTCTCAGGTGCCCAAGCGGAAACGACTGCTAGTTTAGGGCGCCTGAGTTTTTGCCAATTCTATTGAGGCCCTCGCTATGACCACGTCCACTGCAATTGCCCGACTCAACGCTGCCGACCCGGATTTCGCCCATCATCTGGATCATCTGCTGAGCTGGGAAAGCGTGTCCGACGACTCGGTCAACCAGCGGGTGCTCGACATCATCAAGGCCGTGCGTGAGCGCGGTGATGCAGCGCTGGTGGACTTCACCCGCCAGTTCGACGGCCTGGACGTGCAGTCCATGGCTGACCTGATCCTGCCGCGTGAACGCCTGGAGCTTGCGCTGACGCGCATCACCGCACCGCAGCGCGAAGCCCTCGAAGTCGCTGCGGCGCGGGTACGCAGCTATCACGAAAAGCAGAAGCAGGACTCCTGGAGCTACACTGAGGCCGACGGCACTGTGCTGGGCCAGAAGGTCACGCCACTGGACCGCGCCGGTCTGTACGTGCCGGGCGGTAAGGCGTCGTATCCATCGTCGGTATTGATGAATGCGATCCCGGCCAAAGTCGCAGGTGTGACCGAAGTGGTCATGGTGGTGCCGACCCCGCGTGGCGAAATCAACGAGCTGGTGCTGGCTGCCGCCTGCATCGCCGGTGTGGACCGTGTGTTCACCATCGGTGGCGCCCAGGCCGTCGCAGCGCTGGCTTATGGCACCGAAAGCGTGCCGAAGGTCGACAAAGTGGTCGGCCCCGGCAATATCTACGTCGCCACCGCCAAACGCCATGTGTTCGGCCAGGTCGGTATCGACATGATTGCCGGTCCTTCCGAAATCCTCGTGGTGTGTGACGGCCAGACCGACCCGGACTGGATCGCCATGGACCTGTTCTCCCAGGCGGAGCACGATGAAGACGCCCAGGCGATCCTGGTCAGCCCCGATGCCGAGTTCCTCGACAAGGTCGCCGCCAGCATCAATAAGCTGCTGCCGACCATGGAGCGTGCCGAGATCATCGAGAAGTCGATCAACGGCCGTGGTGCGCTGATTCTGGTGCGTGACATGGAGCAGGCCATTGAAGTGGCCAATCGCATCGCACCGGAGCACCTTGAGCTGTCCGTAGCGGACCCACAGGCCTGGTTGCCATCGATCCGTCACGCTGGGGCGATCTTCATGGGCCGTCACACCAGCGAAGCCCTGGGTGACTATTGCGCCGGCCCCAATCACGTGTTGCCAACCTCCGGTACTGCGCGTTTCTCGTCGCCGCTGGGGGTGTACGACTTCCAGAAGCGCTCGTCGATTATCTTCTGCTCGCCACAAGGCGCTTCCGAACTGGGCAAGACCGCCTCGGTGCTGGCCCGTGGTGAATCCCTCAGCGCGCACGCACGCAGCGCTGAATACCGCATCGTCAAGGGAGAGTAAGGCATGAGCAAATTCTGGAGCCCTTTCGTCAAGGACCTGGTGCCTTACGTACCCGGTGAGCAACCGAAGCTGACCAAGCTGGTCAAGCTCAACACCAACGAAAACCCCTACGGCCCATCGCCCAAGGCGCTGGCGGCAATGCAGGCCGAGTTGAACGACAACTTGCGCCTGTACCCGGACCCCAACAGCGACCTGCTCAAGCAGGCCGTGGCCAGGTATTACGGGATCGATGCCGGCAAGGTGTTCCTCGGCAACGGTTCCGACGAAGTCTTGGCGCACATCTTCCATGGTCTGTTCCAGCACGATCTGCCGCTGCTGTTCCCGGATATCAGCTACAGCTTCTACCCGGTGTACTGCGGCCTGTACGGCATCACGTTCGACGCGGTGCCACTGGACCAACAGTTCCAGATTCGGGCCACTGACTATGCCAGGCCCAACGGCGGGATCATCTTCCCCAACCCTAACGCGCCCACCGGCTGCGTACTGGCGCTGGACGCGGTGGAGCAGATCCTCAAGGCCAGCCCGGATTCGGTGGTGGTGGTCGATGAAGCCTATATCGACTTCGGCGGCGAAACTGCCATCAGCCTGGTAGACCGTTACCCGAACCTGCTGGTGACCCAGACCCTGTCCAAATCGCGCTCACTGGCCGGTTTGCGTGTGGGCCTGGCCGTGGGCCACCCAGACCTGATCGAAGCGCTGGAGCGGGTCAAGAACAGCTTCAACTCCTACCCGTTGGATCGGTTGGCGATTGTTGGCGCGGCGGCCGCGTTTGACGACCGTGAATATTTCGAGAAAACCTGTCAGTGGGTGATCGACAGCCGCAACCAGGTCGTCGCGCAATTGCAGGGCAAGGGGTTTGAGGTATTGCCGTCGGCAGCGAACTTCATCTTTGCGCGTCACCCGCGGCATGACGCTGCAGGGCTTGCCGCCAAGTTGCGTGAGCAAGGGGTGATCGTGCGGCACTTCAAGCAGGAGCGGATTGCTCAGTTCTTGCGCATCAGCATCGGGACGCCGGAGCAGAACCAGGCGCTGATCGACGGGCTCGGCGAGCTCTGACAGACGCTGAAAATCAAATGTGGGAGCTGGCTTGCCTGCGATGACGGTGTAACAGTCGACCTATCTGTCGTTTGATACACCGTCATCGCAGGCAAGCCAGCTCCCACACTGATTTGCGTTTAGTCAGTTACAGCAGCGGCTCATCCGGCTTCTTGTTCTTCCAGCCATCATTGCCCGGCAGCAACAAATTCAAACCAATCGCCACCACCGCACACAGGGCGATGCCCTTGAGGCCGAAATCATCCGGGCCGGTGCCGGTACCGACCAGCACACCGCCAATCCCGAACACCAGCGTTACCGACACAATCACCAGGTTGCGCGCCTCGCCCAGGTCGATCTTGTGGCGAATCAGCGTGTTCATCCCCACCGCGGCAATCGAGCCGAACAGCAGGCACAGAATCCCGCCCATCACCGGCACCGGGATACTCTGCAGCAGTGCGCCGAACTTGCCGATGAATGCCAGGCTGATGGCAAACACTGCCGCCCAGGTCATGATTTTCGGGTTGTAGTTCTTGGTCAGCATCACGGCGCCGGTCACTTCGGCGTAGGTGGTGTTTGGCGGGCCGCCAAACATGCCGGCAGCCGTGGTGGCGATACCGTCACCCAGCAGCGTGCGATGCAGGCCAGGCTTTTTCAGGTAATCGCGGCCGGTCACGCTGCCTACCGCAATCACACCACCGATATGCTCGATCGCCGGGGCCAGTGCTACCGGGACGATAAACAGGATGGCCTGCCAGTTGAACTCCGGCGCGGTGAAGTGGGGCAGGGCGAACCACGGCGCAGCGGCGATTTTCGCCGTGTCGACCACACCAAAGTAGAACGACATGGCAAAACCCACCAGCACGCCGGAAATGATCGGCACTAGGCGGAAAATGCCTTTGCCGAACACCGCCACGATCAAGGTGGTGAGCAGCGCTGGCATCGAAATCAGCATCGCCGTCTGGTAGTGGATCAGCTCTGCACCGTCGCCGGACTTGCCCATGGCCATGTTGGCGGCAATCGGCGCCATGGCCAGGCCGATCGAGATGATCACCGGGCCGATCACCACGGGCGGCAGCAGCCGGTCGATAAAGCCGGTGCCCTTGACCTTCACGGCCAGGCCCAGGAACGTATAGACGAAACCTGCTGCCATCACCCCGCCCATGGTCGCTGCGAGGCCGAACTGGCCCTTGGCGAGAATGATCGGGGTGATGAACGCGAAGCTCGATGCCAAAAATACCGGCACCTGCCGCCCTGTCACCACCTGGAACAGCAACGTGCCCAGGCCTGCGGTAAACAGCGCGACGTTTGGATCAAGACCTGTGATCAGCGGCATCAACACCAACGCGCCAAATGCTACGAAGAGCATTTGTGCGCCAGACAGGATCTGGCGCCAAAGCGGGTCGTTGAATTCATCCTGCATGCTCACGCGTCCTTCTGCTTGGTGCCGAAGATCTTGTCACCGGCATCGCCCAGGCCCGGAATGATGTAGCCGTGTTCATTCAGGCGCTCATCGATGGATGCGGTGTAGATCTGTACATCCGGATGGGCCTTCTCGACGGCGGCGATGCCTTCGGGCGCGGCCACCAGCACCATGGCGCGGATGTCCCGGCAACCGGCTTTTTTCAGCAGGTCGATGGTGGCGACCATGGAACTGCCGGTGGCGAGCATCGGGTCGATGATCATGGCCAGGCGCTCGTTGATTTCCGGGACGAGTTTTTCCAGGTAGGTGTGGGCCTGCAGTGTTTCTTCATTGCGGGCTACGCCCACGGCGCTGACCTTGGCACCCGGGATCAGGCTGAGTACACCTTCAAGCATGCCGATACCGGCGCGCAGGATCGGTACCACGGTAATTTTCTTACCGGCGATTTTCTCCACTTGTACGGGACCGGCCCAACCGGGGATCTCGTAGGTTTCCAGGGGCAAATCCTTGGTGGCTTCGTAAGTGAGCAACGCTCCGACTTCCTGAGCAAGCTCACGGAAGTTCTTCGTGCTAATGTCGGCACGGCGCATAAGGCCGAGTTTGTGTCGGATCAGCGGGTGGCGGATCTCGCGAGTGGGCATAGGAAAGGCTCCGGCGGCGGGCAAAAAAACCGGCCTAGATTAATCTATCCGAGGGTGTTGTCCTATAGACATCAAGTACGTTAGTCCATAAAGGCTTGATTGGAGCGCACGAGAAGCGTACCTTCGCCCGCTTTTCTTGCCACAGCACCCCCTTGGAGAGCGCCATGTCTGCTGATCTCGAGCATATCCGTCAAATCATGCACGAGGCTGACTGCCTGTACACCGAAGCGCAAGTCGAAGCAGCGATCGCCAAGGTCGGCGCGCACATTACTCGCGAAATGGCCGACACCAACCCGGTGGTCTTCTGCGTGATGAACGGTGGCCTGATCTTCGCCGGCAAATTGCTGACTCACCTGCAGTTCCCATTGGAAGCCTCTTACCTGCATGCCACCCGCTATCGCAATGAAACCAGTGGCGGCGACTTGTTCTGGAAGGCCAAGCCGGAAGTGTCTTTCATCGACCGTGATGTGCTGATCATCGATGACATTCTCGATGAGGGTCACACCCTGGGTGCGATCATCGACTTCTGCAAACATGCCGGCGCACGCAAAGTGCACACCGCCGTACTGATCGACAAAGACCACGACCGCAAGGCTCGTCCTGAGCTCAAAGCCGATTTCGTCGGATTGCCGTGCGTTGACCGTTATATCTTCGGGTATGGCATGGACTACAAGGGCTACTGGCGTAACGCCAATGGCATCTACGCCGTTAAAGGGATGTAATCGATGGCCCGCTTTCTTGATCAGACCTTATTTGCAGAGTTGGCCGAGAAAGCGGGCGATAGCCCCCGTGGCCGATACCACCATAATTTCCACCAGATGGAGGAGCCGTGTCATCGCCTCGCGGTGGCGCTGCAGCCGAGTACCTATGTGCCGCCTCATCGGCACCTGAGCGCCGACAAGGCCGAGACTTTGCTGGTGCTTCAGGGGCGCCTCGGTCTGCTGATATTCACCGATGCGGGTGAAGTGATCGCCAAACGCGTGATGCAGGCGGGTGGCGAGTGCGCAGGCGTCGATCTGCCACCGGGAGTGTTTCATGGCCTGGTGGTGCTGGAGCCTGACACGGTGATGTTCGAATGCAAGGCCGGGCCTTATCGACCGGTGGGTGAGGGCGAACTGGCTGATTGGGCACCGCGAGAAGGTGATGCAGGTGTGGCTGACTACCAGCGCTGGATGCTTGCTCAGTTCGACTGAACACTGACATCCAAATGTGGGCGTCTGTAGGAGCGAGCTTGCTCGCGAAAAACGTCAACGATAACGCGTGCTTCCTGAATAAACGCGGCGCCTTTGAGCTTTTCACGAGCAAGCTCGCTCCTACAGGTATTAGGGCGAGCCCCCTCCCACATCCGGCGTCGCGCAGGTAGACTTCAAACCCCGTGTAAATGTCTGCAGGCTGGAGTCGGTAATGCGTAAAGATAAGAAACAGGTGATTGGCGACGAAATCGGTGACGACCAGATCAAGTTGTTCCTGGACTTCGAGCCGGTTGATGCGACGTCGCCGTCCCTGCACAAACTGATCAAGGCCTATCGCGGCCTGCGTATCGACGACTTCGAGCGTTTCCTGGGCTTTTTCAAAGAAGCAGGCCTGGACCTGGACGGCAAGGACGAGCATGGCCAGACCTTCGTCGACCTGATCAAGGACCAGCGCAACGCCGCCGAGTACATCGAACTGATCGACAACGCCCGCGGCTGATTGTCCGAGCAAAAAAAACGCCCCGGCTTCAGAGTCCGGGGCGTTTTGCTTTTAACGGTAGGAGCGAGCTTGCTCGCGAAGAACCTGAGAGCGGCGCCTTAATCCACTTGCGCCGCGTTATCGTTGACGTTTTTCGCGAGCGAGCTCGCTCCTACAGGTTCCACCAGCTCCAGGCTGATGTTGTTCTGCGTGTTGATCTTGCGATACAGCTCGGCGTCCGTCTCCAGCACTTTCTCGCGCGCCGGGAAGATCTCGTGCAGCTTGGTGGCCCATTCACCGGCGGCTTTCTGCGGGAAGCAGCGCTCGATCAGCTCCAGCATGATCGAGACGGTGACCGAAGCACCAGGAGACGCGCCCAGCAGCGCCGCAAGCGAACCGTCCTTGGCAGCAACCAGTTCGGTGCCGAACTGCAGCACGCCGCCTTTCTTCGGATCTTTCTTGATTATTTGCACGCGCTGGCCGGCCACTTCCAGGCGCCAGTCTTCGGCTTTCGCCTCGGGGTAGAAGCGACGCAGGGATTCCAGGCGCTGTTCCATGGACTGGCGCACTTCGCTGACCAGGTACTTGGTCAGGTCCATGTTGTCGCGGGCCACGGCCAGCATCGGGCCGATGTTGCCGGCGCGAATCGACATCGGCAGGTCAAGGAACGAGCCGTGTTTGAGGAACTTGGTGGTGAAACCGGCGTATGGCCCGAACAGCAGGGATTTCTTGCCATCCACTACGCGGGTGTCCAGGTGCGGCACGGACATCGGCGGCGAGCCCACGGCAGCCTGGCTGTAGACCTTGGCCTGGTGCTGCTTGACCACTTCCGGGTTGTCGCAACGCAGCCACTGGCCGCTCACCGGGAAGCCGCCGAAGCCTTTGCTCTCTTCGATGCCCGAGGCCTGCAGCAATGGCAGCGCCGCACCGCCAGCGCCGAGGAATACGAACTTGGCATCGACGTCGCGGCTGTTACCGCTATTGACGTCCTTGATGCTCACGGTCCAGCCCGCGCCGTTGCGCTTGAGGCCGGTCACGCGTTTGCAGTACTTGACCTGGGCGTCCGGCGAGCTGGTCAGGTGGCTGAGCAACTGATTGGTCAGGGCGCCAAAGTTGACGTCTGTGCCGTTCATCACACGGGTGGCGGCGATTTTTTCATCGAGCGGGCGGCCCGGCATCATCAGCGGCATCCACTCGGCCATTTCGCTGCGGTCTTCGGTGTAGTGCATGTCCGAAAACGCGTGGTGCTGGCTGAGGGTCTCAAAGCGCTTCTTGAGGAAGGACACGCCTTTGTCGCCCTGCACGAAGCTCAGGTGGGGCACCGGGCTGATGAACGACCTGGACGAGCCAAAGGTGCCCTTCTTGGTCAGGTAAGCCCAGAACTGCTTCGACACCTCGAACTGGGTGTTGATGTGCACGGCTTTCTTGATGTCGATGGAGCCATCGGCGGCCTGCGGCGTGTAGTTCAGCTCACACAGCCCGGCGTGGCCGGTACCGGCGTTGTTCCACGGGTTGGAACTCTCCGCGGCACCCGAATCCATCAGCTCAACGACTTCCAGCGTGAGGCCGGGGTCGAGCTCTTTGAGCAGTACGGCCAGGGTGGCACTCATGATGCCGGCCCCTACCAGTACTACGTCGACTGCTTCGTTATGCGCCATTTAACGCGTCTCCAAAATCTGCAGCACCAAATTGACGGCATGGCTGCCAGGAGTGATGGGGCGGTTCACGTGTTGCCCCAGGTTACCCATGGCCAGGATCGCCATGTCCGATTCGCAATTCTTTGCAACTTCAGCACACGCTTCCTGCCGGGCTAATCTGCCTATGAACGCATTCATGGGCGCCTGTGGCAATTCGACTTATGGTCAAAGCGTGCGATTCGTGCAACCAATCCGTAGCGGACAGGCTCAAGCTCCGGTTTTTGAGGAAGGCTCGATCCTGTGTAATTGGGCTGACCCAGACGCTGATGGTGCTTGTACAAACGCCAAACTATTCATTTGCTCGCCACACTCTTGTGAAGTTGTGAAAACCCGTTTTTTCACGCTCTTTTGAAGACGTGAACCTCAAAAAAGGGCTGCCCCAGCCTGGCACCTGGCCCGTAAACCTCTGCCGACACGCGGCAAAACGGGCAAACAACTCAAGTGGCCGAGCGCAATGGCAGCTCTGGCAGATTCGATAAAAGACGGGGTGGTTTGCAAAGGAAACAGCAAGCACGCCAGCTTCACTCGATCTGTGTGGGCGGCTCTCTGTGGGCGATTTTGGGGCTAATGCCTGGGCATTAACGATGCTGCGAGGCCCGATCAGGAGACGTCCTTATAATCGGGGGGAGATTGTAGCGAAGAACGTCAGTGAAATGGGCGTGTTTTATGACTTTTATTAGGGGGCTGGTCAGGAGGCCAACGCTTGCCGGTGTCGTGGGCGAAAAACCTTTGGGCTGACCCGGGCGCTGGCCGGCAGTGGGCGGTGCATCCAGCCCAGGTGAGTCTCGGTCACTTCCACCCAGCCTTCACCGACGGGCGGCAGGCTGCACTGCTTGAAGGCCAGGCAATGTCCGTGGGCATCAAGCAGGGCAAAGTGGCGATGACGAGCGTGGGACATGAACAGGGTCTTGAGAAGGCGCATGGCTGTGTACCTGGTGTGTTACATGCTTGAAGGTTGCCAGTGTGGCATGACACTGGGGTGACGAATTTATGCGAATTTGTAATTTGCGCAGGGGCTTCAGCCGCCGTTCAGGATCGCTGGTGAGTGGTGCGCGTGCACCGTTATACTGGCGTCCTGTCTGCACCTAGTCCTGGAGAAATGCGTATGTTGCAACGCCTGTTGTTCGGTTTGATCACTGTGACCAGTTTGACCCTTGTCGGCTGCGCCAACAGCCCGCAACAACTCAGCCCGCAACCTAAAGTCACCGCGCAGTTGGCGGCGGTAGGCCACGGCCAGCCGGTTTCGGTACGCGTGGTTGACGGTCGCCCGTCGCCAACCCTGGGTTCGCGTGGCGGCCTGTATCCTGAGACCGCACTGATTTCGGTGAACGGCCAGGATGTGCTGCCCAAGTTGCAGGCCCAGGCTGAAGCCGCTGTGCGTTTGCTGGGCTTTACGCCGACCAACTCGCCAGGCGTGCCGCAACTGACCGTGACCCTGGCCGAGCTGAAATACCAGTCGCCCAAAGACGGCCTGTATGTGACCGAGGCTTCCATCGGCGCTACCTTCAAGTCTGACGTCAGTGCCGGTACCCGCCGCTACAGTGGCCGCTACGCAGCCTCGCTCAACCAGCGGTTCGGCATGTCGCCCAACCAGGAAACCAACACCAAGCTGGTCAGCGACGTGCTCAGTGATGCCTTGACCCGCCTGTTCAAGGACCCAAGCATCGGTCAACTGCTCAGCGCGCAATAAGCCGCTCACAAAAAACCGGGCTCATCGCTGAGCCCGGTTTTTTTGTGCCCGTGGTTTTTGTCATGCGGCCGTATCGACATAAAAGTCCAGCATGCTCACACCGGTGAGCAGATCCAGCTCCGGCAGATCGGCATGCTGGTGCCCGCCGAGGGCGCAATACACCAGCCAATGGCGGTCCTGAACGTTGAACGCGAGACTGCCGATCAGCGCCTCCTGTTCCTCGCTCTGGGCGATCAAATACAGCCGATCCTGGTTTTGCGCATGCAACATGACAAGCTCCTCAAGCGTCGAAGGGCAACAGAGTGGCTTGTTAAGGTGACGTTCAGGTGACGGCGTAAATTACTGGATACATTAGCCGTCAATGGGGAAGGAGCATTAAATGCGCAGGAGGCGACTGTCGTTCAGGTGTGTACCTGGACTGATACCCGAAGACTGATTTACCGAGGTTTGCGATGGCGCTGCCCGCACTGCTCATTAATATTGTTGCCCTGTTGGTTGCCTGCTCGGGCGCCTGGGTGTTGTTCATCACCCGTCTGCATGCACAGCGTGCGATAGCTGACCTGGCCCTGCGCAGCGAAGAGCGCGCTATCGACCAACCGATGCTGTTTCTGGATACACGCACCGAACGGGCGCATCGCCTGGCGTACCGCGTCGGGTTCGCCTGCCTTGGCTTGGCCCTGGCCATCTCCTGGCTCAGCACCCGCTTATAATTCCACTGCGAAACCAAATGTGGGAGCGGGCTTGCCCGCGAAGGCGGTGTATCAGCCACTGAATCTTTAACTGAACCAACGCTATCGCAGGCAAGCCAGCTCCCACACTGGCCATGTACTGCCCGCAGAGTCAGCGCCTGCCACATATCCCCTGTGGGCTCACTATTACAGGGGGATCCCAGCCTTGACTCGGTATTGGTTGCGTACCGGCGTCGCATACTGCACCACCAGATAAGGCCGGTGCTCCGCCGGGCACTCGTTCAAGCGCCGCTCCCATTCCGCCTTCGCCTTGGCCAGCTCATCGGCCGGGAACACGTCCGCCGCCTTGGGCACCTGCAATTGCGGGTCGGCATCACTCCACTGCGCGTACGCCAGGTAGTGCACCGGAAACAAGCGGTAGCCACCGAGGATCTGCCGGTCCATTTCCGCGGCCAGCAGCTTGGTGTCTTCGAAACGCTCGGTGATCGGCGGCGCAAAGTTCACGTGCACTCGGCCTTTATAGCCGGTAATGCCCAAGGCAATGCTCACATCATCCTCTCCCGGTGCCTTGGTGTAGGTGCCGGTGGTGGCGCGGATATACAGCTCGCGGGCCTTGGCGGCATCGCAGGGGTCGTACTCGTAGCTGATGGACACAGGCGTCAGGTTCAACGACTGGATGACCTCGGCAAATGGCTCGTCCTTGCGGCTGACGTGGAACATCTTGAGGATCGCCGATTCGGTACGGTCATCGCCATCCTTGGCCCGGCCTTCAGCCTGGGCAATCCAGATCGACTGGCAGTCGTTGCGGATCGAATGGTTGATGTAGGCCGACAGCAAGTTGTAAGCCGCCATCTTCTCCTTTCGCCCGGTGATCGAACGGTGCACGATGAAGCTCTTGTTCAAGCGCATCAGGTCGCTGACAAACGGCTTTTGCAGCAGGTTGTCGCCGATGGCGATGCGCGGCGTCGGCAGGCCGGCGTGGTACACGGCGTAGTTGACGAAGGCCGGGTCCATCACGATGTCGCGGTGGTTGGCCAGGAACAGGTAGGCGGTGCCGGATTTCAGTTGCTCGACGCCGGTATAGGTCACGCCGTCGGTCGCCCGGTCAATGGTGTGGTCAACGTAGTACTCGACCTTGTCCTGCAGCGTGGCCACGGTGGTGACGCCAGCGAACTCGCGGCGCAGTTTGCGCGCAATCATTGGCTTGAGCAGCCAGCCCAGGGCGCCTGCAAAGCGCGGGAAGCGGAAGTGGGTCAGGATGTCCAGAAAGGCCTTGTCACTGAACAGGCGCGCCAGCACTGCCGGGACTTCGCTGTCGTTGTAAGGTCGGATGGTATCGAATTCGCCCATCATGCTCTCTTGTTAGAAACGGCTAGGGTAAGTAAAAGGAAATGTCAGGGTGCGGTCCGAATAAGGGGCCGGCCAAGAATAGCCCTGTAAATAGACCGGCGATTATACGCACAAGTCACCTAGGAGACTGCGATGCTCGAAACTGCGCTGTACGATTGTCCTTATTGTGGCGAAGCGGTCGAAACGACGGTGGATTTGTCTGGCGGGGACCAGACCTATATAGAAGACTGCCAAGTGTGTTGCCGGCCGATCACGTTCGACCTGCAAGTTCATGGTGAAGAGTGGATGCTTGAAACCCGCAGCGAAAATGAATAATGCGCAGCGGGAACGAATAAAAAGGTACGCCCATGCAGCGAATCTACGAACCGGAAAATCTGATGGAGGGCGAGTTGTTGCAGCAGATGCTTGCCAGTGAAGGTATCGAGGCGCACCTGGTGGGGCGCCATTTGCTCGGCGGCACGGGCGAGTTGCCGATATTCGGCTTGCTGGGGCTGGAGGTCGACAACGACCAGGCCGCCTGCGCCCGCGAACTGATCACCGCCTATATCGGCGCCCAACCCTTGCCCGGCGACGAACCCGACAGCTTCCCTGACGTGTTGGTCTGTTAGGCTGTCGGTCGGTTTACCCAAGAGTCGTGTTGCCCCATGTGTGGACGTTATGCCCTGTTTCGCTGGAACCCTGCCTTTGCTGCCTTGCCCGGCTTCCCCGCCGACCAGCAGGCCCAGTGGAACATCTCCCCGAATGATTCGGTGCTGATCCAGCGCCTGAGCGAGGGCCAACTCACCCTGGCGCGTGCCCGTTGGGGCCTCACACCGCCCTGGCTGACAGACCTGTCGCGCACCCCGGCCCACGCTCGCGCAGAAACCCTGGCCGAACAACCGATGTTTCGTGAAGCCTTCCGCTTGCGCCGTTGCCTGCTGCCCGCCAATGGCTTTTATGAGTGGCGCGGCACCCAGCGCAAGCGCCCGTACTGGCTCACGCCGGGGGAGGGCTCCACGTTGTTCTTTGCCGCAGTATGGGAAGCGTATCCGGTGCAGGAGCAGGTGTGGCTGAGCACGGCGGTGGTTACCCAAGCGGCGCAAAGTCAGCGGCGGCCATTGATCCTGGACGCGGCAGGGCAGGCCGCCTGGCTCGATCCCGAGACTCCGCTGCAGGTGCTACAGGGCCTGCTGGCGGCTGAGCCTGCCGTGCTGCGCGAGCGGGTGCTGGCCAATATGGTCAACGATCCGAAGCTCAATGGGCCGGAGTGCCTGACCCCGGCATGAGCTTTGTCCGTCGAGCCGCGTTCGGATGTATCTTAAATTCAGCGGTTAAACGTCCAGGGTATCTGGCGCAGATACAAATGACCGCCTACGATACGCGCCATGTTTTCAGGGAGCGTGTTCATGAAGAAGTCATTGGTGGTAAGTGGTTTGGTTGCAGCAATGCTGCTGGCGGGTTGCCAGTCGGTCAATACCACCAGCGGCGGCGCCGTTGGGGTGGAGCGCAAGCAGTACATGTTCAGCATGCTGTCGAGTCAGGAAGTCGACCAGATGTATGCCCAGTCTTATCAGCAGACCCTGGGTGAAGCCAGCAGCAAAGGGGTGCTGGACAAGACCAGCGCAAACGCCAAGCGCGTGCAGGCCATTGCCAAGCGCCTGATCGCCCAGGCTCCGACTTTCCGCGCGGATGCGGCCCAGTGGAACTGGGACGTGAACCTGATCAAAAGCGATGAGATGAACGCCAACTGCGGGCCTGGCGGCAAGATCCTGGTGTACAGCGGCTTGATCGACAACCTCAAGCTCACCGATGACGAGCTGGCTGCCGTGATGGGTCATGAAATCGCCCACGCCCTGCGTGAACACGGCCGCGAAGCCATGTCCAAGGCCTACGGTATCCAGATGGCCAAGCAGGGCGCCGGGGCAATATTCGGTCTCGGCCAGGACAGCCTGGCACTGGCCGATACCGTCGCCAACTACGGCATGACCTTGCCCAACAGCCGCAGCAACGAAAACGAAGCCGACCTGATCGGCCTGGAGCTGGCCGCCCGCGCTGGCTACAACCCGAACGCGGCCATCACGTTGTGGAACAAGATGGCCAAGGCTTCGGAAGGCGCACCGCCGGAATTCATGAGCACGCACCCGGCTTCGGACAGCCGCATCGCGTCCTTGCAGGCGGCGATTCCGAAGGTGATGCCGCTCTACCAGCAGGCCAAGAAGTCCTGATCGACGCCGTGTAGGAGCGAGCTTGCTCGCGAAAAACGTCAACGATAACGCGTGTTGCCTGAATAAACGCGGCGCCGGTGAGTTTTTCGCGAGCAAGCTCGCTCCTACAAGCATCAGGGCAAACCATCTTCCGTGTTTGCCTTAGATCCAGCCGCTGCTCTGCATGGCCTTGTACACTGCAATAATCGCCAGCACGAAGAACGCCGTAGCCGCCAAGCGACGAATCAAGGTCAGCGGCAGTTTCTCCGCGGCAAAATTCCCCGCCAGCACCACCGGCACGTTGGCAATCAACATGCCCAGGGTGGTACCGATAATCACCAGCCACAGTTCCGGGTATTGCGCCGCCAGCATCACCGTGGCGATCTGGGTTTTGTCACCGATTTCGGCGAGGAAGAACGCAATCAAGGTGGTCAGGAAGGGCCCGAACTTACGGGTGGTACTGGCTTCGTCATCATCGAGTTTGTCCGGCACCAGGGTCCACAGCGCCGTGGCGCAGAAGCTCGCGGCGAGGATCCAGTGCAGCACCGCATCCGAGAAGAAACTCCCGAACCAGGCGCCCACGGCACCGGCCGCCGCATGGTTGGCCAGGGTCGCGGCAACGATGCCGGCGATGATCGGCCAGGGCTTGCGAAAGCGAGCAGCAAGGATGAGTGCGAGCAGTTGCGTCTTGTCGCCGATTTCGGCCAAGGCAACGATTGCGGTAGGAACGAGTAGTGAATCCAGCATCAGGTAGTTTCCAGGGGCGGGTCGACACGGCTATGACACGTACAGCCTTCCCGCCCCGGGTAAGGTGTGCGTGTCATAGGTCTTGTCAAACCCCGGTCCGTCTGTGCGGACTCCTGGGTCGCATACGCCATGGTCTGCTGACCAAGTATGTTGACGTATGCCGGACGAGCATGGCTCGTGGGAGACTACTCCCCTAGGACGCTGCGGATTCTGCCTAGGCAAAATCCATTCGGCAAGCGTTCTTTTTCAAACGTCCGTCAGGGGCGCTTGGCGCGGTAAATGCGAAAACCATTGCCTTCGGCCTTGATTGCGCAGATGCCCAAATGCTCTTCGATCAGTGGCTGGTACTTCAGGAAGCTATTGGCAACCAGGCGAAGTTCGCCACCTTTTGCCAGGTGTTTCGCTGCTTTTCGCAGCAGGTTCTCCGTGGCGAAATAATCGGTATGCACGCCGACATGGAATGGCGGGTTGCTCAAAATCGCGTTCAAACCCATGGGCGCCGCGTCGATTCCGTCGCCGGTCAACACGTCGGCTTCCAGGCCGTTCGCTGCCAGCGTCAGGCGACTGCTGGCAGCGGCGAAGGCATCCACATCCAGCATCGTCACGGTGTTGTGCGGGTAGCGGCGTTTGACCGCAGCCCCCAGCACGCCAGCGCCGCAACCGAAATCGAGCAGGTTGCCGCTGGGCAGCTTGTCCAAGTGCTCCAGCAACAACTCGGTGCCGCGGTCCAGGCGACCATGGCTGAACACCCCTGGCAAGCTCACCACCTTCAGCGGACCTTCGGCCAGGGGGACGTCGAAGACCTGCGCCAGGCTCTCAAGCTCCACGGCTTGCGGCGCGTTAGCGACAGTGACCTGCCATAGTTGGCAATGCCGTGCGCTATCGAGCTTGCGCGGTTTGCCGAACGGAACCATCTGCTTGGCGGCACTTTCGATACCCCCCTTTTTCTCGCCCACCAGAAACAGCTCAGCGCCAGGCAGGCGCGCGGCCACGGCGTTGAGCAGGTAGTCGGTGAGGTCTTTGGACTTGGGCAGGAAAATCACCGCCGCATCAAAGGCGCGCTCGGGCACTGTCACGCCAAACTGGCTGCGTTCGGCGAAGCGCGCATCGAGCGCCGCCTGGTCACCGGCATGCCAGCACCAGCCGTGGGCATTGGGCAGGCGCCCAAGCAAATCGTCGGCAGGCAAACCTACGAGCAGCAGGTTGCCTTGAAAAAGTTCGGCCTGTCGAAGCAGTACTTCACTGCGCGGATCCATAGTCTGCTCCTTGAAAAGGAGCGCAGTTTATCAACTGACGACGCGCAGTGGGGCGCCGTTGAAAAAGCCCTGGGCGTTTTCCGTGAGCTGGCCGACGATGCGCTGCCGTGCTTCGCGACTGCCCCAGGCGTTGTGGGGCGTGACGATCAAGCGTGGAATGTCTCCAGCCAGCAGCGGGTTGTCATTGACTGGCGGTTCGACACTCAGCACGTCAGTCGCTGCGCCGCCAAGGTGACCACTTCGCAGCGCGTCGGCCAGGGCCTGTTCATTGATCAAACCACCGCGCGCAGTATTGACCACAAATGCGCCGGGCTTGAGCAAGGCCAGTTCACGGGCGCCGATAAAGTCGCGGGTATGTTCATTGAGTGGGCAATGCAGGGTCAGCGCATCGACCTGGGTCAGCAATTCGTCCAGCGGCACACGGTCGGCGCGGGCAGGGCGCCCAGGTATCGCGCCGAGCATCACGCGCATGCCGAACGCTTCGGCCAGGCGTGCCACGGCACTGCCCAATTCACCATGGCCGAGCAGGCCGAGGGTTTTGCCTTCCAGTTCGACGATCGGATGGTCCAGCAGGCAAAACTGTTTGGCATGCTGCCATTTGCCAGCGGCCACATCCTGTTGGTAATCCTTCAAGCGCGTGGCGAGGTTGAGCAACAGCATGATCGTATGTTGCGCCACCGATGGCGTGCCGTAACCCTGGCAGTTGCTCACGGTAATGCCCTGGGCGCGGGCCGCTTCAAGGTCGATATTGTTGGTGCCGGTGGCCGACACCAGGATCAGCTTGAGCTCGGGGCAGGCCGCCAGGGGTTTGCGCCGTGAGCGGGATTTTGTTGCTAATGGCGACTTGGGCGCCCTGCAAGCGCTCCAGCACATTCTCGGGCGTGGTCTGTTCAAACAACTGCAACTGGCTGAAGCACTCATGCAAACCGCTGAGGTCGAGGTCGCCCAAGTCCAGGGAAGGGTGGTCGAGGAAGACGGCGCGGCGATTGTTCATGATCAACTGTACCTTTTGCGACGAGGTTCGAAGGCGTAATCTGCCGAGCCTATCAGATGAAATAATCAGTTACTTAATGGAGTGAGCATGTACGTCGCCGAGTTTTTGACCGTAGCCTTGATTCACTTGTTGGCAGTGGCGAGCCCCGGCCCGGATTTCGCCGTGGTGGTGCGTGAAAGCGTGACCCATGGCCGCCGTGCTGGAACCTGGACGGCCTTGGGCGTCGGTTCGGCGATTTTCCTGCATGTGGGTTACTCGTTGCTGGGTATCGGCTTGATCGTGTCCCAGTCCATTGTGTTGTTCAATGCGTTGAAGTGGGCCGCAGCCGCGTACCTGCTTTACATTGGCTTCAAGGCCCTGCGCGCCCAGCCGGCCAAGCCTGCGGCCGAGGGCGAGTTGCACCGTGAAGCGGGCGAGCGCACCCCACGCGGCGCGTTTACCGCAGGTTTTGTGACCAATGGCTTGAACCCCAAGGCCACGCTGTTCTTTCTGTCGCTGTTCACCGTAGTGATCAACCCGCACACGCCGCTGGCAGTGCAGGCCGGTTATGGGGTGTACCTGGCGGTGGCGACTGCGTTGTGGTTTTGCCTAGTGGCCATGTTGTTCAGCCAGCAGCGCGTGCGCGCCGGGTTTGCAAAGATGGGTCATTGGTTTGATCGGACCATGGGCGCGGTGTTGATTGCCATCGGGGTGAAACTGGCCTTTACCAGCATGAAATAATCATTTTTCTCAAGTGAGCACAATCCAGATGTGGGAGCGGGCTTGCTCGCGAATGCGGTGCTTCAGTCAAAGATATACCGGCTGACACTCCGCATTCGCGAGCAAGCCCGCTCCCACATTGGGTCTCATTAGGTCCTCGGTAATGGCGTAACGCTAGCATTTACTGGCCCCTGCAAATCATTCCTTTGGCTGATTTGGCTGAAACATAAGCGCTCTACAGTGCAGGTCTTCAAGCCAAGACCGTGCAGTCATTAAAGGGATTCTTATGTTGCAGACCCGTGTTATCCCGCCCGCCGAAGGTGCGTACCAATACCCGCTGTTGATCAAGCGCCTGTTGATGTCCGGGACTCGCTACGAGAAAACCCGGGAAATTATCTATCGCGACAAGCTGCGCTACAGCTACCCGACGCTGATCGAGCGCGTCGCTCGCCTGGCCAATGTGCTGACCGAAGCCGGGGTCAAGGCCGGTGACACGGTGGCGGTGATGGACTGGGACAGCCACCGTTACCTGGAGTGTATGTTCGCCATCCCGATGATCGGCGCGGTGACTCACACTATCAACGTGCGTCTGTCGCCAGAACAGATTCTGTACACCATGAACCACGCCGAAGACCGCTTTGTGCTGGTCAACAGTGAGTTCGTGGGGCTCTACCAGGCGATTGCCGGGCAGCTCACTACCGTCGACAAGACCTTATTGATTACCGATGGTGACACCCACACCGCCGAGCTGCCCAACCTGGTAGGTGAGTACGAAACCCTGCTGGCCGCCGCCAGCCCCACCTATGACTTCAAGGACTTCGACGAAAACTCGGTCGCCACCACCTTCTACACCACCGGCACCACCGGCAACCCCAAGGGCGTGTACTTCACCCATCGGCAACTGGTGCTGCACACCATTGGCGTAGCGACCATCATGGGCAGCGTCGACAGCGTGCGGCTGCTGGGCACCAACGACGTGTACATGCCGATCACGCCGATGTTCCACGTACACGCCTGGGGCTTGCCGTATGTGGCGACCATGCTCGGGCTGAAACAGGTGTACCCCGGCCGCTACGACCCGGAATACCTGGTGGAACTGTGGCGCAAGGAGAAGGTGACGTTCTCCCACTGTGTGCCGACCATTCTGCAAATGGTGCTCAACGCCAAGGCTGCGCAGAACGTGGATTTCGGCGGTTGGAAAATCGTCATCGGCGGCAGCGCCCTGAACCGTTCGCTGTACGAAGCCGCCAAGGCCCGAGGCATTCAACTGACCGCTGCATATGGCATGTCCGAGACCGGGCCGCTGGTATCCTGCGCTCACCTCAATGATGAGTTGATGGCTGGCAGCGAAGATGAGCGCACCACCTACCGCATCAAGGCCGGTGTCCCGGGGCCGTTGGTCGAAGCGGCAATCATGGACACCGACGGTCGTTTTCTGCCCGCCGATGGCGAAACCCAGGGCGAACTGGTGCTGCGCGCGCCGTGGCTGACCGAGGGTTACTACAACGAGCCGCACAAGGGCGCCGAGCTATGGGCCGGTGGCTGGTTGCACACCGGTGATGTGGCTACGCTGGATGCCTTCGGCGTGATTGATATCCGTGATCGCATCAAGGATGTGATCAAGACCGGCGGCGAATGGATCTCCTCCCTGGCCCTCGAAGATCTGGTCAGCCGTCACCCCGCCGTACGGGAAGTGGCGGTGGTAGGCATCGCCGATCCGCAATGGGGCGAGCGCCCCTTCGCCTTGTTGGTAGTGCGCGAAGGGCATGTGATCGATGCGCGAGAGCTCAAGGAACACCTCAAGCCTTTTGTCGAACTGGGCCATTTGAGCAAGTGGGCGATCCCGAGCCAGATCGCCGTTGTTACTGAAATTCCCAAGACCAGTGTCGGCAAGCTCGACAAGAAACGTATCCGTGTCGACATCATCGAATGGCAGGCCAACAACAGCACGTTCCTGTCCACGCTCTAAACCCTCTCGCCGCGCCCGCTCGGGCGCGGCAATGCTCTATATCAAGCCTTTACTTGTGATTTGCCGAATTTCAGCCATCCTTCCCGCGTCGACCTTCGTCGGCGTGGCGAAAGGGTTGTGGCAGACAGGTTGGTGATGCAAATCACACTTTAGAGGGATCAAGCACTACCCCCCTCTGGCTATAGTCCCTTTCAGAGTTTTTCGCGGATGTTGCGCTTCGAGCCATGGAGGCTCGGTGGCGATGCGGCATTGGAATCGTTGTATCCCGGCCGTTACATCTGAAGAAAGGGCTCACTGCCATAACAATAAAATATGCACATGGAGTAGCGTCGATGACCTCAGTAAACCAGTTCTGGCGCCGGGCAAGACTGCCCCTGGCCGTCAGCCTCGCTTCTACGCTCGCCGGGCCGGCATTCGGCGTCAGTTTCAACATTGGTGAAATCGAAGGGAGCTTTGACTCGTCGCTTTCCGTGGGGGCGAGCTGGTCCACGGCCAAGCCCAATCGTGACCTGATCGGTGCCAACAACGGCGGCAAGGGCCTGTCCCAGACCTCCGATGACGGGCACTTGAACTTCAAGCGCGGCGAAACGTTCTCGAAGATCTTCAAGGGCATCCACGACCTGGAACTGAAGTACGGCGACACCGGTGTATTTGTGCGGGGCAAGTACTGGTACGACTTCGAACTCAAGGACGAAAGCCGTCCGTTCAAGGACATCAGCGACAACAACCGCAAGGAAGGCGCCAAGTCTTCGGGCGGGCAGATTCTCGATGCATTCGTCTACCACAACTACTCGATTGCCGATGCGCCGGGTTCCGTGCGTTTTGGTAAGCAGGTCGTGAGCTGGGGCGAAAGTACCTTCATCGGCGGCGGCATCAACTCCATCAACCCGATCGACGTGTCGGCGTTTCGTCGTCCGGGGGCCGAGATCAAGGAAGGCTTGATCCCGGTGAACATGTTCTACGTGTCCCAGTCGCTCACCGACAACCTGTCGGCCGAGGCGTTTTACCAACTGGAGTGGGACCAGACCGTGACCGATAACTGCGGCACGTTCTTCTCGCAGCCGGACGTGATCTCCGATGGTTGCAGCAACAACCTGCGGGTACTGAACAAGCGTTCCACCATTCCTGCTGCCGCCCTGCCAACTCTGGGTGCCTTGGGTGTGGACGTGAACAGCGAAGGCGTACTGGTGCGTCGTGGTCCGGACCGTGATGCACGCGACAGCGGCCAGTTCGGCGTCGCTATGCGCTACAACTTCGAACCGCTGGATACCGAATTCGGCGCGTACTTCATGAACTACCACAGCCGCGCGCCGATCTTCAGCGCGCAGGGCGCGCCATCGGCGGCCTACACGCGTCCGCTGGGGCCACTGGGGGCCTTGCGGCCGTTGATCGTGGCGGGTAGCTCGAACTACTTCGTCGAGTACCCGGAAGATATTCGCCTCTACGGCCTGAGCTTCTCCACCACCTTGCCTACCGGCACCGCCTGGAGCGGTGAGTTGAGCTACCGTCCGAATGCGCCGGTGCAGTTGAGCACCACTGACATTCTGTTCGCCGGCGTCACGCCGATCCCCGGCTTTGGCAATGCGTCCGTGCTCAAGGGCACGCCAGGCCAGGACCTGCACGGCTACAACCGCAAGGAAGTCACCCAGTTCCAGACTACTTTCACGCACTTCTTCGACCAGGTCATGGGCGCCAGCCGCCTCACCACCGTCGGTGAAATCGGCGTGACCCACGTGGGTGGCCTGGAAAGCAAATCCCAGGCTCGTTACGGCCGCGATCCGGTGTTCGGCCCAGGCACGCTGCCAGGTGGGTTCTGCAACGCCCTCAACAACTCCACCGCCAACGGCGCCGGCTTGCCCAACGCTGCTGGCCTGAACACCAATTGCAATAACGACGGCTATACCACCGCAACGTCATGGGGCTACCGCGCCCGTGCCATCTGGGAATACCCGGACGTGTTCGCAGGCGTGAACCTCAAGCCCAACGTGGCCTGGTCCCACGACGTCAAAGGTTACTCGCCAGGCCCTGGCGGCAACTTTGAAGAAGGTCGCAAGGCGGTCAGCCTGGGCCTGGATGCCGAATACCAGAACACCTACACCGCGAGCCTGGCGTATACCAACTTCTTTGGTGGCAAGTTCAGCACCGTGGATGACCGCGACTTTGTCGCCTTGAGCTTCGGCGCCAACTTCTAAGCACACTCTTTTCAAGTGGCATGTATTCAGGAAGACCAGAGCATGAAAATAACAAAAAGTCTGTTGCACGTGGGTGTGCTTGGGCTGTCGATCCTGGCGAGTAACGTCATGGCGGCAGTCTCGGCAGATGAAGCCGCCAAGCTCGGCACGACCCTGACCCCGATGGGCGCCGAGATGGCCGGTAACGCGGCCGGCACCATTCCTAAATGGTCGCCATTGCCGACCAATGCCGGCGCGGTGGACGCCCGTGGTTTCCTCGCCAACCCGTATGCCAGCGAGCAACCGCAGTTCACCATCACTGCGCAGAACGTCGAGCAGTACAAAGACAAGCTGGCCCCCGGGCAATACGCGATGTTCAAGCGTTACCCGGACAGCTTCAAGATGCCGGTGTACCCGACCCATCGCGGCGCCACCGTGCCGGCCGAGGTGTTTGCCTCGATCAAGAAAAACGCCACCACCACCAACCTGGTGTCCGGCGGCAACGGCCTGGAAAACTTCGAAACCGCCGTCCCGTTCCCGATTCCCAAGAGCGGCGTTGAAGTGATCTGGAACCACATCACCCGTTATCGCGGCGGCAGCGTGACCCGCCTGGTTACCCAGGCCACCCCGCAAACCAACGGTTCCTATAGCCTGGTGTACTTTCGCGACCAGTTCGTGTTCCGCGACAAGATGAAGGACTTCGATCCGAAAAACCCAGGCAACGTGCTGTTCTACTTCAAGCAGCAAGTGACTGCGCCAGCGCGCCTGGCCGGTGGTGTACTGCTGGTGCACGAAACCCTGGACCAGGTCAAAGAGCCGCGTTCGGCCTGGGTCTACAACGCCGGGCAGCGCCGTGTGCGTCGGGCGCCGCAAGTGTCCTATGACGGGCCGGGTACTGCCGCCGATGGCCTGCGCACCTCCGATAACCTCGACATGTACAACGGTGCGCCGGACCGCTACGACTGGAAGCTGGAAGGCAAGAAAGAGATGTACATCGCCTCCAACAGCTACAAGGTCGACGATCCCAAGCTCAAGTACGCCGACATCATCAAGGCTGGCCACATCAACCAGGACCTGGCTCGCTACGAGCTGCGCCGGGTCTGGCACGTGGTCGCCACCTTGAAGGAAGGCCAGCGCCACATCTACGCCAAGCGTGACTTCTACATCGACGAAGACACCTGGCAAGCAGCGGTGATCGACCACTACGACGGTCGCGGCCAACTGTGGCGCGTTGCCGAAGCCCATGCCGAGAACTACTACGACAAGCAAGTGCCGTGGTACGCCTTGGAAACCCTCTACGACCTGCAGTCCGGCCGCTACCTGGCCCTGGGCATGAAGAACGAAGAGAAGCAGGCCTATGACTTCGGCTTCACCGCCAGCACCAGCGACTTCACCCCAGCGGCCCTGCGCCAGGACGGCGTTCGCTAACTGATCGCTCCCACGCTCTGCGTGGGAGCGCTTCCCGTGACGCTCTGCGTCACGCCTCAAAAGTCGACGCGCAGCGTCGAAGTCTGTATTCCTACGCAGAGCGTGGGAACGATCATTCCTGGATGGGCGCGTTGTTTTTGAGCGCTTCGCGAGCAAGCTCGCTCCTACTTCTTTCCAGGAGGCTGGACGGGATATTTCTTGTCGCAGTTCTTTTTCAGCCATTTGTTGCAAAGATCTACAATCCCGCCGCTTTTACCGCTAGTCTGCGGACATCTGCAATGCCGACAACAGCCTTCTACAAGAGCCCGGCGATGACTGATCTGTCCCGAACCCATGGGCCTGCCAGTGTGGTGATGCCGACCCTGGAAGGCCGCTTCTACCGGCCCCCGCTGCCTGACGGCTACGTGCTGCGCCCGCGTCTGTGCGAACGGCTGAATGCGGGCCTTGATGGGCGACTGTTGCTGGTCAGCGCGCCTGCGGGGTTTGGCAAGAGTTCGTTGGCGGTGGAGTTCTGCCAGGGCTTGCCTGCCCAGTGGCAAAGCCTGTGGTTGGGCCTGAGCCCTCGGGATAGCGACCCCGGCCGTTTCCTGGAGCGGCTGCTCGACGGCTTGCAACAGTATTTCCCGCAACTCGGCGCCCAATCCCTGGGGTTGCTGAAAATGCGCCAGCGTCACCAACCCTTTGCTTTCGAAGAATGGCTCGATGGCCTGCTCGACGAACTGGCAGTGCACCTGTCTGCACGTTCGCCGTTATTGCTGGTGCTGGATGACTATCACCTGGCCCAAGGCCCGGTGCTGGATCGCTGCCTGCAGTTTTTTCTCAATCATTTGCCTGATGGCCTGGTGGTGCTGGTCACCAGCCGGCAGCGTCCGGACTGGCACCTGGCACGCCTGCGCCTGTCGCGGCACCTGTTGGAACTGCATGAGCAAGACCTGCGCCTGACCCATGACGAGTCCCTGGCGGTGCTGGATGGACACGGCAATGCATTGCGCGGCGAGGCGTTGGAAAACCTGATCCGCCGTAGCGAGGGCTGGGTCGCCGGCCTGCGCTTTTGGCTGTTGGCGGCCTCCGAAGCCGGCAGTGAGAGCGCCTTGCCGCAAAGCCTGCACGGTGGCGAGGGGCTGATTCGCGATTACCTGCTCGAAGAAGTCATCGACTGCCTGCCTGCGGAGGTACAAGCGTTCCTGTACGACACCGCACCTCAGGAGCGCTTTTGCAGCGAACTATGCGACGCCGTCCGCGAGGCCCACGACAGCGCAGAAATCCTGCGCTATTTGCAGGCTCATCAAGTGTTCCTGGTGCCGTTGGACGAGCAAGGCCATTGGTACCGCTACCACCACTTGTTCTCCGACCTGCTGCGCACCCGCCGCGAGAAAAGCGCCACCTTGCCGCCGGCCAGTTTGCACTTGCGCGCCTGTCGCTGGTTTAACGCCCAGGGCTTGATCGACGAGGCGGTGGAGCAGGCGCTGCGGGCCGGGCATCTGGATGTGGCAGCGAACCTGGTGCAGAACCTGTCCGAAGAGCAGCTGCTGGCAGAGCAGAATGTGGGCATGCTGTTGCGTTGGAAGATGGATTTGCCCGACAGCCTGCTGATCAGCACGCCACGTTTGATCGTGCTGTATAGCTGGGCGTTGGGGCTGGCGTGCCAATTGGATGCGGCACAGGAGCTGTCCAGTTACCTCAGCCGCTTCCTGCCGGCCCCGTCGGCCACCGCGCAAAAATCCATGTTGGCCCAGTGGTTGGCGCTGAGCGGGATTATTGCCCGTGGGCGTGGGGACCGTGAGCTGACCCAGCGCTATTGCCAAGAGGCGTTGGAAAGCCTGCCGCAAAAGCGTTACGGCCAGCGCCTGATGTGCCTTTCGACCCTGTCCAACCTGGCGATCGTCGATGCCGACCTGTGGCGCGCCCGTGGCCTGAACCGCGAATCGTTGGAACTGGCGCAGCGCGTCGGTAACCCCTTGTTTGAAGCCTTGGCCCATTACGACCGGGCCCGGGTGCTGCAGGCGCGGGGGGAGATCCTGCGTTCCCTGGATGAAGTCCGCCAGGGCCTTGAGCGCCTGCATGGGCTGGCGCCCCAGCGCCTGTATGCCGTGCGCGCACGCCTGTCGCTGTACGAAGGCTACCTGCTGCTGGTGCGTTACCAGCCCGAGGCCGGCCTGGCGCGTTTGCGCGCCGGCCTGGCCGAGGCCCGTGCCTGCCGCGATATCAGCGTGCTGATCGGGCACTGCGTCATCGCCAGCTTCGAAGGGCGGCGTAGGGAGTTTGCCCATGCTTTTGCCGAACTGGCCGAGGCCGAGCGCTTGATGCACATCTGGGATGTGCCGCCGATCTATTACCTGGCGATGATCACCCTGATCAAATGCGAGTTGTGGCTGGCCCAGGGGCGCACTGACCTGGCCGACGCCTGGCTGGCCCGCCTGGGGCAGACCTACAACGGCGAGCACGCCGCGGCCGCCCCCGAGTTTCATCCGCACCTGCCGCAACATATCGAGCTGCAACAAGCTGCGCTCGATGCCACGCGCCATCAGCCCGACAGCGCGCTGCAACGCCTGGAAGCGTTGGCCCAACAGGCCCATGACAGTGGGCGCCAAATGATTGCCCTGATGGCGCTGGTCCAGCAGGTGCAGTTACTTCTGGATAATGGCCTGGAAGCCAAGGCCCGGCCGGTATTCGCCCGTGCCCTGGAAGCCGGTTCGGGCGGTGCGTTGCAGCCGTTTCAACGGTTGTTGGAGGGTTATCCGCAGTGGATGCGCGATCAGTTGGGCAAGGATTCCCATGGACTGCTCAATCAGAGCTTGCTGGCGTTGCTGCCCCAAGCCAGCGCAGTTGAAGCCACACCTCAACAGGAAACCCTCAGCACCCGAGAGCTGGCGGTGCTGCAACTGATTGCCCAAGGCTGTTCAAACCAGGAAATCAGCAACCAGCTGTTCATCTCCCTGCACACGGTGAAGACCCACGCCAGCCATATCAACAGCAAGCTCGGCGTGGAGCGTCGTACCCAGGCGGTGGCGCGGGCCAAGGCCATGGGGTTGTTGGCCTGAGCCCTGGGTTTATGGCGTGGTCGGGCAGCCTTTGAGTGAGGTGTCGACGGTCTGATTGATCAGCGCCGCGAAACGCTTGAGGTTGTTCTGATGCGCCACCACCAAATCGTCGATGCTCGGCCCGGCGGGTGATTGCAAGGTGGTGCGGCAGGTCAAGGCCGGGCGATCGCCATTGACTTGCCTCACGCGCCAGCGCACATCGAGCAATGCGTACTGCCCCGGTACCGAGTCAAACCGCTGCACGTCTACGCGCAAAGCCACGGCTTGCCGGGCATTGCTGTTGGCTAATTGATCCACCAAGGCGCTCCTCAGTTCATCGGCGAGGGTGGCGGCCCACCACTGGGTTTCAAGAATCGCCAGGCCGCTGTCGCCCTGGCGGATCACGATCTGCGCGCGGTCGACCTGAGGCGGCACGCTGATGCTCTCAATGCGCACACCGCCGGCCTCTGCTCGCGTACTCGGGCTCAAGTGCGCCGGGGTCAGGGTATGAAAAGCGATGGGTTCACTGCGGCAGGCACCGAGCAGCAGCAGGGTGCTCAGCAACGTGATCTTCAACGGCAATGTCATGGCGGCTCCAATGGTCATTTGCGGGGTGGCCCTTGCAGGTCCGTCGGTGCGGCGTTATCGGGGCGGCCGCGAATCAGCGACTCCGGATGCCGGCCCAGGTAATCCGAAAGCTCGCGCAGGGAGCGCGACATGCGCCCCAACTCGTCGAGGGTCTGGGTCAGTTGTTCACGCTGCGGCGAGTCTTCGGCCAGGGTTGAACTGGCCGATTGCAGGGTCTTGCTCACGTCGGCCAAGGTCGTCTGCACACCCGGCAGCGTCTTGGCGTTGAATTGCGCCAGGCCCTTGCGCAGTTCGACCAGGCTGGCGTCGAGGTTGCCGGCAATGCGCTCGACAGGCAGTTGGCTGATCTTGTTGACGATGCCTTCGAACTTCTCTTGCAGTTGTTCCAGGTTGCCCGGGATCGTGGGGATGCCCACGGGGCGCTGGTTCGGGTCGAACGCGACTTTCTCGGCCTTGGGGTAGAAGTCCAGGGCGATGTACAGCTGGCCGGTCAGCAAGTTACCGCTGCGGGCCTGGGCGCGCAGGCCGTTTTCGATGAAGGTGCCGATCAGGCGTACGCCGGCTGCCTCATCGTCAGGGTTATTGTTCATGGCCTTGAGCAACTTGGTGTGGGCCTCGCCGAGCAGTTGCGGGTAGATCACGATGCCGACATTGACCGGGAAAGTGCGTTTCTTCGCATCGAAATCCAGGTTGATCGATACAACCCTGCCGAACTCGACGCCGAGGAACTCCACCGGTGCGTCGACTTTCAGCCCGCGCAGGGCCTGATCGAAGCGCAGGACCATGTATTGCCCCTTGCCGTTGGGCGGGGCGAGGGCGCTTTGCTGGTCTTCGAACAATTCAAAGCTGCGACTTTCTTCGGCCGGTTTGTCATTGGGGTTGTAGGGCGGCGCCTGGAAGGCGATCCCGCCCATCAACATGGAGGACAAGGATTCGGTTTTCAGCGCGAAGCCATTGGCACCGACGCTCAAGTCGACGCCGCTGGCATTCCAGAAACGCGTGTTCTCAGTGATGTACACATCATTGGGCGCATGCACAAAGATTTCGACATTCACGCCCTTGCCCTCGTTGTCCAGCTCATAGGCCACTACCTGGCCCACCGGGATCTTGCGGTAATAGACGGGGGAGCCGATATCCAGGGAGCCCAAGGCCTGGGTGTGCAGGGTGAAGCGCTTGCCCGGCTCGCCGTAGGTGATGGGCGGCGGGTTTTCCAAGCCGGTGAAGTGTTTGGCGCGAGTCTCGGACTGGCCAATGTCTGCGCCGATGTAGTCGCCGGACAACAACGTGTCGATGCCCGACACGCCGCCTGCGCCGATGCGCGGGCGCACCACCCAGAATTTTGAATCTTCGCGGGTGAAACTTTCGGCCTGTTTGACCAGCTCGACGGTGGCATTGACGCTTTTCTGGTCATCACTCAGGGCCACGGCGGTTACCTGGCCGATCACCACGTTGCGGTATTTGACCTCGGTTTTGTTGGCAACCAGCCCGCTGCCGGTCTTGAAGTTGAGGACGATGGTCGGCCCTTGTTGCATGACGCTGTGAATCACCAGCGAGATCCCCACCAGTACGGCGACAATCGGCACGATCCAGACCAGCGAGACACTGAAACGACGCGTCTTGATCACGGGTTGCCCCGCAGGGGTGTCAGCCTTGGATGAGCTCATCCGAGGTCTCCTCGTTATGTGGATTTTCCCAGATTAGCCGGGGATCAAAACTCATGGCCGCCAGCATCGTAAACACGACCACCAGGCCAAAAAACAGAATGCCCAGGCGCGGTTCGATCGTGCCTAGGGCTTGAAACTTCACCAGCGCGGCCACCAGGGCAACCACGATGACATCGAGCATCGACCAGTAGCCGATCAGTTCGATAAACCGAAACAGCTTTGAACGCTCCTTGCGCGCCCACTGGCTATTACGCTGCACGGTGACCAGCAGCAGCCCCAGCGACAGGAACTTGATACCCGGCACGGCAATGCTGGCGATGAAAATGATCAGCGCAATGTCCCAGGCGCCATGCTGCCAGAACTCCAGCACGCCACTCATGATGGTGCTGTCTGCGCCCGAGCCGAGCATGGTGGTGTTCATCACCGGCAGTAAGTTGGCCGGGACATAAAAGGCGAGGGCGGTGAGCATGTAGGCCCAGGTTCGGGTCAGGGACTGCACCTTGCGCCGATGCAGTGCGGCGCCACAGCGATCGCACTCGGTGGGCTCAAGGCGCATGTCGCAGGGCTGGCCGCAGGTATGGCACAGGCACAGATTCAGCTCGCGGGCGGTGGGCGGTGAATTCATACGGTGTCCCACAGGTCGCGTACATCGCGCCCGGCAATGCGGATCAGCAACAGGCTCAGGGCGGCCAAGGCGAACAGGCCGGTGCCAGGGATCACATCCAGCATGCCGGCCAGCTTGAAGACCGCGACCATCGCGCCCAGCAGGCACACCTCCAGCATGCTCCAGGGCCGGAGTGCTTCGAGCCAGCGCATGCACAGCTTGAATGCCGGCGAGCGCTTACCGGCCAACGCGAAACTCAGCACCCAGATCAGCAACAGCAGCTGAAACACCGGCGCGATAATGATGGAAATCGCCGCGACCAAAGCAATGAACGTAATCGGCCCCAGGCTCAATGCAACGACTGAATCCCAGAGCGTCGCGCTGTTTTTCAAGCCCTGCAGGCTGATGCTCATCACCGGATAAAAGTTCGCAAAGGTCCACAGCACTGCGGCGGTCACCGTCAGGGCGAGGCGTTGCTGCACCGACAGGCCGTTATAGCGCTGCAGCACGCCAAAACAACGCACACACAGGGCTTTTTGATGTTTGGCGAGCGTGACTTTCTCGTACACGCAGTCGCAGTGTTCGCAGATGATCTGTTGATTCGCCATGGGTGTTGCTCCAAATGCGACTGACTGCAGCGGTGGACTTAATGGCGCTTGTGTAGCTTAGCAGCGGATATACCGCGCAATCGACTCCTTCCAGAGCAGGTGCAAGCTACACCATACTGCACTTGGAACGCGCCAGAGAGCTTGCAGGACACCCATGACTATTGAAAAACAACCGTTGATTCGCGAAACCTTTCCCGTCGGCCCGTTGCAGTGCAACTGCACCATCATTGGCGACCCGATCACTAAAAAAGCCATCGTAGTCGACCCCGGTGGCAATCACGAGTTGATCCTGGCGCGCCTTGATGCGCTGGGCCTGAAGGTGGTGAGCATTATCCACACCCATGCTCACCTCGATCATTTCCTCGCCTCCGGTCAATTGAAAGAAAAGACCGGCGCCACGCTGCATCTGCACAAAGATGATCAATTTCTATGGGACAACCTGGAAATGCAATGCCAGATGTTTCGCGTGCCCTACGTCCCGGTACCGTCGCCGGATCGCTGGCTGGAGCATGACGAAGAACTGGCCTGCGGCTGTGGCGTAGCCTTGCACACCCCAGGGCATACGCCGGGCTCGATGAGTTTCTGGTTCGCCGACGCCAAGCTGTTGATCGCCGGCGATACCTTGTTTCGTCGCGGCGTAGGGCGCACGGACTTATGGGGTGGCGACCAAGCGACGATCGTGCGGTCGATCAAGCAGCGCTTGTATACGCTGGACGAGGGCGCGACGGTGGTCACTGGGCATGGGCCGGATACGTTGCTGGGCGATGAGATGCGGGAGAATCCTTTCGTGCGTGCGTGATGGGTTGTCGGCTCTGATACAAACCGGTACAGACACACAGACACAGGCCCGAGCCAAAGACAGCTATGCTTTACGCTCCCCTCCACGGAATTTTTGCCGTTTGTCGCGTTCCAAACTCGGCACAGGTCCATTGCCAATGTCCTCTGCATCACAGAATGCAAAAGTAGGAGCTTCCTTCATGTTCACTCCGCGTCGTCTGCTTGTTGTCGCTATCGCCGTAGCCCTGTTGTCTGGCTGCGCCTCACCTAACCCTTATGACGGCAGCCAGGGACAGGCCAGCAATGGTTCCGAAAGCGGCATGAGCAAAACCGCCAAGTACGGCGGCCTCGGTGCGCTGGCTGGTGCATTGGCCGGTGCGGCCATCGACCATAACAACCGTGGCAAGGGCGCGCTGATTGGCGCAGTCGTTGCGGGTGCCGGTGCGGCGGGCTATGGCTACTACGCCGACCAGCAAGAGAAAAAACTGCGTGAAAGCATGGCGAACACCGGGGTCGAGGTGCAGCGCCAGGGTGACCAGATCAAGCTGATCATGCCGGGCAACATTACCTTCGCCACCAACTCGGACGCGATCTCCAGCAGCTTCTACCAGCCGCTGAACAACCTGGCCAACTCTCTCAAGCAGTTCAACCAGAACACCATCCAGATCGTTGGCTACACCGACAGCACCGGTAGCCGCCAACTGAATATGGACCTGTCCCAGCGCCGTGCGCAGAGCGTGGCCAACTACCTGACCTCCCAAGGCGTTAATGGTGCCAACCTGAGCGCACGCGGTGCCGGCCCGGATAACCCGATTGCCAGCAACGCCGACGTGAATGGCCGTGCGCAGAACCGTCGCGTCGAAGTCAACCTCGGCCCGATCCCTGGCCAGCAATACGGCCAGCCTGGTCAGCAGCAGGCGCCACAGCAGAACAACCAGTTCCAGGGCAATCCGTACCAGCAATACCAGTAAACCCTGGGCACTAAAAAGGGCGCCGTCAGTCAATGCACGGCGCCCTTTTTTGATCGTTCTCACGCTCTGCGTGGGAATGCCCGCTCGGACGCTCCGCGTCCCACTGATGGCGCAAAAGTCGAGGCTTGTGCGGTGACGCGGAGCGTCACGGGATGCGTTCCCACGCAGAGCGTGGGAACGATCATTGCCAGCAACGCCGACGTGAATGGCCGTGCGCAGAACCGTCGCGTCGAAGTCAACCTCGGCCCGATCCCTGGCCAGCAATACGGCCAGCCTGGTCAGCAGCAGGCACCACAGCAGAACAACCAGTTCCAGGGCAATCCGTACCAGCAATACCAGTAAACCCTGGGCACTAAAAAGGGCGCCGCGCAGTCAATGCACGGCGCCCTTTTTTGATCGTTCCCACGCTCTGCGTGGGAATGCCCGCTCGGACGCTCCGCGTCCCACTGATGGCGCAAAAGTCGAGGCTTGTGCGGTGACGCGGAGCGTCACGGGATGCGTTCCCACGCAGAGCGTGGGAACGATCATTGCCAGCAACGCTGACGTGAATGGCCGTGCGCAGAACCGTCGCGTCGAAGTCAACCTCGGCCCGATCCCTGGCCAGCAATACGGCCAGCCTGGTCAGCAGCAGGCACCACAGCAGAACAACCAGTTCCAGGGCAATCCGTACCAGCAATACCAGTAAACCCTGGGCACTAAAAAGGGCGCCGTGCAGTCAATGCACGGCGCCCTTTTTTGATCGTTCCCACGCTCTGCGTGGGAATGCCCGCTCGGACGCTCCGCGTCCCACTCTTGGCGCAAAAGCTGAAGCTTGTGCGGTGACGCGGAGCGTCACGGGATGCGTTCTCACGCAGAGCGTGGGAACGATCAGGCAGCTTCGATCTACATCAGTCGATGTATTCGAATACCTTGACGATCTTCTGTACGCCCGACACACCTTGCACCAGGTTGGCGGCGCGGGTGGCTTCTGCCTGGGTCAGCAGGCCCATCATGTAGACGATGCCGTTATCGGTGACGATCTTGATTCGCGAGCCTGGCACTGCACTGTCGGTCAGCATCTGGGCCTTGATCTTGGTGGTCAGCAAGGCATCGTTGCTGATGGCCAGCAGAGTGATCGGGTCCATGACCTGCAGTTCGTTGTGGACCTTCTTGACGCGTTGCACGCCGGCAGCGGCTTGCTCGGCCTGGGCCTTGAGATCGGCGCGGGGTGTTTGGCCTGCCAGCAGGACCACGCCGTTGAAGCTGGTCACCACGATGCGCGAGGCACCGTTGCCCAGGTCGGTAGCAGCCTTGGCGACGTTGACCTTGACCTTGGTTTCGATCAGCGAATCATCAATGGTGCTGCCGAAGGTGCGTGTGCCCCGGTCGTCCTGAATAGGGGTGTCCCGTGTAGCGGTGATAGCCGAGCTGCAGCCGCTGATGGCGACGCACAGCGTAATGGCCAAAAGACTGAGGCGATTAACGGTCATTCTTCACTCCCGAACAGTTGGCTGTCGATCAGATCGCACAGGCAGTGGATCGCCAGCAGATGAACTTCTTGGATACGTGCAGTGACATTGGCCGGGACGCGAATCTCCACGTCCTCGGGCAGCAGCAGCGAAGCCATGCCGCCGCCGTCGCGACCGGTCAAGGCTACGACAATCATTTCGCGATCATGTGCGGCCTGGATCGCTTGAATAATATTCGCCGAGTTGCCGCTGGTGGAAATCGCCAGCAATACATCGCCCGGCTGGCCTAGGGCGCGGATCTGCTTGGAGAAGATTTCGTTGTAGCTGTAGTCGTTGGCGATCGAAGTGATCGTCGACGAGTCGGTGGTCAATGCAATGGCCGGCAGGCTCGGGCGCTCGCGTTCGAAACGGTTGAGCAGCTCGGAGGAAAAATGCTGGGCATCGCCGGCCGAACCACCGTTGCCGCACGAAAGCATTTTGCCTTCGTTGAGCAAGGCATTGACCATGACCTGACTGGCTTGCTCGATGTGCGGTGCAAGTACGTCCATCGCCTGTTGCTTGGTGTCGATGCTGGCCTGGAAAAGCTGGCGAATTCGGGATTGCATGTCCATCTGTGTGACCTTAAGTAGCGCGGCTGTTTGGCACAGGTAATGTGCAGCCCGCAATGCAAAGAGCAAAAGTGAGTGGTGAGGGTGCCCGGCGAATCAGCTGTCGAAGGCATTTTTAAGCCAGGTCAGATCAGCTGTGCCTGACGGGGTGCTTTCCATGGCAACCACATCGAAACGGCAGGGGCGGTCAGCCCAGTGATGCTCTTTTTGCAGGAAAAACTGCGCAGCGAGTATCAGCTTTTGACGCTTGCGCTCGTCGATACTGGCGAGCGCGCCACCCCATTGTGCGTGTTTTCTGTAGCGGACTTCGACGAATACTACTGTATCGCCGTCAAGCATGACCAGATCAAGCTCGCCGCGTTTACATAACCAGTTCTGCGCCAGAAGGCGCAGACCCTGTTGTTGCAGGTAATCGAGCGCATGCAGTTCGGCATCCTTGCCGCTTTGTGCGCTGGACCGCTGGGGCATCAGCGTGGGGTATCGGGCAGGCGCTGTATTTCGCCGCCGACGAACTTCGCCCACGGCATCTGGCGGTCCACGCGCTGGTTGGCGCTGATGCCCAGGTTGCCCGAGAGGCCGTCGACACGGGTGTCAGGCAGTGCCTTGAGCTGGCCCAGGCGTGGTGCCAGGCGGTAGGCATCGACGCCCATTGCGTAGAGGCGGCCCAGGCTGCCATTGGCTTGCGGCCATTGCGCCGCAACCTGGTTGCGCAGTGGGTCGGTGGTGTTGAGCAACCAGGGGGTTTCGCAGAACATCACGTTGGTCATGTCCAGGTACTGGTTACGGTCACCGCTGGCACTGAACACGTGGGAGGTTGCGTACACCGGCACATCGCCGGCGTATTGGAAGTTCAGGGTCGGCTTGATCTGCTGGGCCAGTTGCGGCGTTACGGCCAGGAAGATGAACTCGATGTCCTGGCGACGCGAAGGCTGGGCGGCTACGTCGGTGCCTACTGTGCTTTGCAGGCTCTTGGCGCGGCCTTCGCTCTTGCGCAGTTGGAACAGATCGGCGATCTGCTGGGCCAAGGCAACAGGCTGATCGACATATTCAACGCCCATGACGGTGCCGCCATTGGCTTCCCAATCCTGGCGGAACGCTTTGTAGACGCGCTCGCCCCATTCGCCACGGGGCACCATGGCGGCGGCACGGTGCAGGCCGTCGGCACGTGCACGGCGCGACACTTCGCGGGCTTCGTCTTCAGCGGCCAGGCCGAACTGGAACAACTGCGCCGGGCCTTGATCGGTCTCGCTGTAGTTCAGGGCGAGGGTGGTGATCGGCAGCTGCGGGCGTGCGCTGAGTTGCTTGACCAGCGGTTTTTCCAGCGGGCCGACCACCAGTTGCACGCCGGCGGCCTGGGCCTTGGCGTAGAAGTCGTCGAGGGAGCCCAGGCGCGAGCTGTCATAGAACTCGATGACCGGTGGCTTCTGCCCGGCTTGTTCAGCCTGGTAGTGAGCCGCCATGAAGCCTTCGCGCAGCGCTTTGCCCACAGCCGCCAGCGGCCCTTCCTGCGGCAGCAGCAGGGCGATCTTGTTCAGGGGCTGGCTGGCCAGTTCCTTGAGCTTGGTCAGCGGCGCTGGCAGTTGCACTGCAGCCGGGTGGCCCGGGTTCTGTGCGCGCCAGGTGTCGATGGCGGCTTGTTGTTGCTCCAGCGTACCGGCGCCCTTGACCGCCTGGGCCAGGGTGATCCAGCCATCGAGTGTCGGGTTGCCAGTGGCTTGCAGCTGTTCGGCTGGCAACGCGGCAATCAATACCCAGATGGCCTCGTGGTTGCTGTTGGCAGCCTCACCCGTCAGCAGGGGCGCCATGGACACCCGCTCGCGAGCGGCGGCGAGGGTCTGCCCATCGGCTTCATAGGCACGTGCATGTACGGTACCGGTGCGGATCTGCTGGTCGGTCGGCAGTTCCTTCAGGCTTTGCAGGCTGGGGTGGTTCAGCGCTGCCAAAGCCGCCTTGGGCTGGTTGCGCCCCATGGCCAGTTCTGCGGCCAGGGTGCTGGCAAATACTTGCGCGGCTGGCTTCAGGGCGTCCAGGGGCACTTGCGCAAGGATCTGCGAGGAGCGGCCGGGGTTGTTCTGCTGGTAAGCCAGGTCCGCCGCGCTCAGGCGCAGCAACGCGGCTTTTTCTGGCGTCTTGGCGTTCGTCGCCTGTTCGAGCAGTTGCTCGATACTGGCATCGGGCGTGCGTGGCAGTTCGCCAAGACTGGAGGAGGGCGAACTGGCGCAAGCAGCCAGCAATGCAGCGAGGCAGAGGGCGGAGAGCAGCCGCAGGCAAGCGATCATGTAAGTGTTCCTGATACCGATCAAATTAGCGTGGAAGTGTACCCAAGCACTGGCCCAGGCGCGATGTTCATGGCGTTAAACCGTGGATTTAGGTCGTGCAAATGTTGTGTTTAGCTAATGGTGGCTGAAACGGCATCGGCCGTGATGGCATATTTTCAAGGCGTCTACGCGCTACAATGTGGCTTTTGCCAACCATCGAGGTGTGCGCTTTGACTGCTCCAGGTCTTTTGAATTCCACTGCTGGCTCGCTTTTTGTGGTGGCGACGCCCATTGGCAACCTGGACGACATCAGTGCCCGGGCGCTGAAAGTGTTGCGCGAGGTGAAATTGATCGCGGCAGAAGACACGCGGCACTCCCAACGGTTGATGCAGCATTTTGGTATCAGCACGCCATTAGCGGCCTGCCACGAACACAACGAACGTGAAGAGGGTAGCCGCTTTATCACACGTCTTTTGGCGGGTGATGACGTCGCGCTGATTTCCGACGCGGGCACGCCCCTGATTTCCGATCCTGGTTACCACTTGGTCCGCCAGGCCCGTGCCGCAGGTATCAATGTAGTGCCTGTTCCGGGAGCCTGCGCGCTGATTGCTGCATTATCGGCCGCCGGGTTGCCCTCGGACCGCTTTATCTTCGAAGGCTTCCTGCCCGCCAAGGCTGTAGGGCGTCGGGCGCGTCTGCAGGCACTTAAAGAAGAACCGCGCACCTTGATCTTCTATGAGGCTCCGCATCGTATCCTTGAATGCCTGCAAGACATGGAGCTGGTGTTCGGCGGTGAGCGCCTGGCCTTGCTGGCCCGAGAGTTGACCAAGACCTTCGAAACCCTCAAGGGGTTGCCGCTGGAGGAGCTGCGAGCGTTTGTCGAGGGCGACAGCAATCAGCAACGTGGCGAATGCGTGGTGTTGGTAGCAGGCTGGACCGCGCCGGAGAATGAAGATGCGGTGGGCAGCGAGGCGATGCGCGTCCTCGATTTGTTGCTCAAGGAAATGCCACTCAAGCGCGCCGCCGCCCTGGCAGCGGAAATTACCGGTGTGCGCAAGAATGTGTTGTATCAGGTCGCGCTCGATAAGCAGAAGGCCGAATAGTTCCAGGGGCAAATCTGTATTTCGTCTGAACGTGATGGCAATGCCGCACTTTTAATACTTGTCCTCAAGCCGCCGTGCCGTTAACCTGCGCGGCGGAGAGTCGATTGGACAGTCGCTGCCCTCTATGAAAATTAGGGGGGGGAGGAAAGTCCGGGCTCCATAGGGCGAAGTGCCAGGTAATGCCTGGGAGGCGTGAGCCTACGGAAAGTGCCACAGAAAATAACCGCCTAAGCACTTCGGTGCCGGTAAGGGTGAAAAGGTGCGGTAAGAGCGCACCGCACGACTGGCAACAGTTCGTGGCTAGGTAAACCCCACTTGGAGCAAGACCAAATAGGGTCCCAAGGCGTGGCCCGCGCTGGGACCGGGTAGGTTGCTAAAGATGTCCAGTGATGGCCATCGTAGACGAATGACTGTTCAAGACAGAACCCGGCTTACAGATCGACTCTCCACCTTTTTTCCTTGCGTTCGAATCTCGTGCGCAAACCCGGTAGTAACGCAAGAATCCCTCCCTGCCAAATCATTGGCAGATGCATCTTCGTAATACCAAAAAAATCTTACTCTTAATAAATTACTTTAACTTTAGCCTCTAGCTCTCTGAGCCATTTGCCGTTGTTGAGTCAAAAACATCGCCAAACTCTCGTTTCTCCTCCTTTTGCACTCCTAAATCTCCGTTCTGTAAGGCTTTTCCTTGAATACGCGCCTTGACGGTGTGGTGGGCGCATTCCTATAGTGTGCGCAAGTGGCGGAAAGTGGCACAAAGTGGGTTTTTTGAACGTAAAACGCTAAAATTTGGAGAAACGCATCTGTGTTTCGCGGAGCTAACGCTATCAGTCTCGATGCAAAAGGCCGTCTCGCCATGCCGAGCCGGTATCGTGACGAGCTCATTTCGCGAAGTTCAGGGCAGTTAATCATCACGATTGACGCCGTTGACCCCTGTTTATGTGTTTACCCTCTCGATGAGTGGGAGTTGATTGAAACCAAGTTGCGCGCGCTGCCTTCATTGCGTGAAGAAAACCGCCGCCTCCAGCGTTTGCTGATCGGTAATGCCGTCGACCTTGAGCTCGATGGCAGTGGTCGTTTCCTGGTGCCGCCGCGACTGCGCGAGTACGCCAGGCTCGACAAGCGCGCAATGCTGGTAGGCCAGCTGAACAAGTTCCAATTGTGGGACGAAGATGCCTGGGATGCTGTGTCTGCAGCGGACCTGGCTGCTATTCAACAACCGGGCGCCATGCCTGATGAACTGCGTGATTTGATCCTGTGACTATTGATAGCGGCTTTAACCACATCACCGTACTGCTTGACGAAGCCGTTGAGGCTCTCGCCGTACGTGCCGATGGCTGCTATGTCGATGGCACATTCGGCAGGGGCGGGCATAGCCGGTTGATACTCAGCCAGCTCGGGTCCGACGGCAAACTCCTCGGGTTCGACAAAGACCCTCAAGCGATTGCCACCGGGCAAGCGCTAGCGGCCGAAGACGGCCGCTTTGTCGTTGTGCAGCGCAGCTTTGCCGAGCTGGGCGCCGAAGTCGGCGAGCGCGGTATGGCGGGCAAGGTGGCCGGGGTTCTGCTCGACCTGGGCGTGTCTTCGCCACAGCTCGACGACCCGGAGCGCGGCTTCAGCTTCATGAACGACGGCCCCCTCGATATGCGTATGGACCCCACTCGTGGGGTCAGTGCCGCACAATTCATCGCCACCGCGCCGGTAGAAGAAATCGCCCGTGTGTTCAAGGAATACGGTGAAGAGCGCTTCGCCGGTCGAATGGCGCGTGCCGTGGTCGAGCGCCGCGAAATCCAGCCGTTCGAACGCACCGCTGACCTGGCCGAAGTGCTGAAGGTCGCCAACCCTGCCTGGGAAAAGGGCAAGAACCCGGCCACCCGCGCATTCCAAGGGTTGCGCATTCACGTCAATAACGAATTGGGCGATCTGGAAGCCGGCCTCGAAGCCGCTCTGGATGCTTTGGAAGTGGGCGGTCGCCTGGTGGTGATCAGCTTCCACTCCCTGGAAGACCGCATCGTCAAACTCTTCATGCGTCGTCTGGTAAAGGGCGAGTCCGATAACCTGCCGCGTAACCTGCCGGTGCGTTTCGAAGCCTTCGTGCCGAAAATCAAAATCCATGGCAAAGCGCAGTTCGCTTCCGAAGCCGAACTCAAGGCCAACCCACGTTCCCGTAGCGCCGTCATGCGTGTTGCGGAGAAATTGCGGTGAGCAAGCTTTTCGCCAAGCCCCTCCCGGGCGGCAGCTTCTTTATGTTGCTGCTGTTTGTCGGCGTGCTGGTGTCCGCGATAGCGGTGTCCTACAGCGCCCACTGGAACCGTCAGTTGCTCAATACCCTTTACGGGGAATTGAGCGTGCGCGACAAAGCCCAGGCAGAATGGGGCCGGTTGATTCTTGAGCAAAGCACCTGGACGGCCCACAGCCGTATCGAAGTGCTGGCTACCGAACAGTTGAAGATGCACATCCCAGGCGCGGCTGAAGTTCGCATGGTGGCGCCATGATGAAACTCGAAGGGGCACTCTACCCATGGCGCTTTCGCTTGATGCTTGGCTTGCTGGCATTGATGGTGGGCGCGATCGTCTGGCGCATCTTCGACCTTCAGGTCGTCGACCGCGACTTCCTGATCGGCCAGGGTGACGCTCGCAGCCTGCGGCACATCCCGATTCCTGCACACCGTGGCCTGATCACCGACCGTAACGGCGAGCCTCTGGCCGTCAGTACCCCGGTGACCACCCTGTGGGCCAACGCCAAAGAGCTGCAAGTTGCCAAGGACAAGTGGCCTGAACTGGCCGCTGCCCTCGGGCAGGACCGCAAGGCCCTGACCGAACGCCTGGAAGCCCAGGCCAATAAAGAATTCATCTACCTGGTTCGTGGGCTTACCCCTGAGCAAGGCCAGCAAGTGCTCGATCTCAAAATTCCCGGCGTCTACGGCATCGAGGAATTTCGGCGTTTCTACCCGGCCGGTGAAACCACCGCGCACATGGTGGGTTTCACCGACATCGATGACCACGGCCGCGAAGGGGTCGAACTGGCCTATGACGAATGGCTGGCCGGGGTTCCGGGCAAGCGTCAGGTCATCAAGGATCGGCGCGGCAGGCTGATCAAGGACGTCCAGGTCACCAAGAACGCCAAGGCCGGCAAGCCTCTGGCGTTGTCGATCGATTTGCGTCTGCAATACCTGGCCAACCGCGAACTGCGTAACGCGATCATCGAGAACGGCGCCAAGGCCGGCAGCCTGGTGATCATGGATGTGAAAACCGGCGAGATCCTCGCCATGGTCAACCAGCCCACCTACAACCCGAACAACCGCCGCAACCTGCAGCCGGCGATGATGCGTAACCGCGCGATGATCGACGTGTTCGAACCTGGTTCCACCATGAAAGCCATCTCCATGAGCGCTGCCCTGGAAACCGGCCGCTGGAAACCCAGCGACAAGGTCGAGGTTTACCCAGGCACCTTGCAGTTGGGCAAGTACACCATTCGTGACGTGTCCCGCACCGAGGGGCCAGTGCTGGACCTGACCGGCATCCTGATCAACTCCAGTAACGTCGGCATGAGCAAGGTTGCTTTCGATATCGGCGGCGAGACCATCTATCACCTGGCGCAAAAGATCGGCCTGGGGCAACCCACCGGCCTCGACTTCCCGGGCGAGCGGGTCGGTAACCTGCCGAACTACCGCGAGTGGAGAAAAGCCGAGACTGCCACGCTTTCCTATGGCTACGGCCTGTCGGTGACCGCCATCCAGTTGGCCCACGCGTTCTCGGTATTGGCCAATAACGGCCGTATGGTTCCGCTGAGCCTGATCCACGTCGACGAAGCGCCAAAAGCCACCCAAGTGATCCCGGAAAACGTCGCCAAGACTATGCAAGGCATGCTGCAACAAGTGATCGAGGCACCGCGTGGCGTATTCCGCGCCCAGGTGCCGGCGTACCACGTTGCTGGCAAGTCCGGTACGGCGCGTAAGACCTCGGTGGGCACCAAGGGCTATGCCGAAAACTCCTACCGTTCGTTGTTCGCCGGCTTCGGCCCGATGAGCGACCCACGCTATGCCATCGTCGTGGTCATCGACGAGCCTAGTAAAGCCGGCTACTTCGGTGGCCTGGTTTCGGCGCCGGTGTTCAGCAAAGTGATGTCCGGCACCCTGCGCTTGATGAATATCACGCCGGACAACCTGCCGCCAACGCAACAAGCCAACGCTGGTCCACCGGCTGCCGCTGTCAAAGCCAATGGAGGGCGCGGCTGATGTCTCTTAGCCTGAACAAGATTTTTGCCCATGCCGGCCACGATCTGCTTATTCGTGAGCTGACGCTGGATAGCCGTAATGTACGCGCCGGTGACCTGTTCCTGGCGGTACCTGGCGGCAAGCTCGATGGCCGTGCGCATATCGCCGATGCCCTGCAACGCGGTGCGGCTGCGGTCGCCTATGAAGTGGAAGGCGCCACCGTGCTGCCGATCACCGATGTGCCGTTGATTCCGGTCAAGGGCCTGGCAGCGCAGTTGTCCGACATTGCCGGGCGTTTCTACGGTGACCCGAGCCGCCAACTTAACCTGGTGGGCGTGACTGGCACCAACGGCAAGACCAGCGTGACCCAATTGGTTGCCCAGGCTTTGGACCTGCTGGGTCAGCACTGCGGCATCGTCGGCACTCTGGGCACCGGTTTCTATGGCGCGCTGCAAAGCGGCCTGCACACCACGCCAAACCCGATTGCCGTACAAGCGACCCTGGCCGATCTGAAAAAGGCCGGCGCCAAGGCGGTAGCCATGGAAGTGTCTTCCCATGGCCTGGACCAAGGGCGTGTCACCGCACTGGCCTTTGACGTGGCCGTGATGACCAACCTGTCCCGCGACCACCTCGACTACCACGGCACCATGGAGGCGTACGCCGCCGCCAAGGCCAAGCTGTTTGCCTGGAATGACCTGAAGTGCCGGGTGGTCAACCTCGACGACGCATTCGGCCGCCAACTGGCGGGCGAAGGGAGCGACGCGCGCCTGATCAGCTATAGCCTGCAAGATGCCAGTGCCTACCTGTATTGCCGCGAAGCCCAATTCAATGATGAAGGCGTGCGCGCCACATTGGTGACGCCGCAGGGCGAGCACCACTTGCGCAGCACCTTGCTCGGGCGGTTCAACCTGAGCAACGTGCTCGCCGCTATCGGTGCACTGCTGGGCCTGGACTACGCCCTGGATGAAATCCTGCGGGTACTGCCGAAGCTGGAAGGCCCGGCCGGTCGCATGCAGCGCCTGGGTGGCGGCACGCAACCGTTGGTGGTGGTCGATTACGCCCACACACCGGATGCCCTGGAAAAAGTCCTCGAAGCGCTGCGCCCACATGCCAAAGGCAAACTGCTTTGCCTGTTCGGTTGCGGCGGTGATCGCGATCGCGGCAAGCGCCCGTTGATGGCCGAAATTGTCGAGCGCTTGGCCGATGGCGTACTCGTCACCGACGATAACCCGCGCAGCGAAGACCCGAGCCAGATTTTCGACGACATCCGTGTCGGTTTCAAAGACGCCTCCAACGTCACTTTTGTGGCTGGTCGCGGCGCCGCCATTGCCCAGTTGATCGCCAGTGCCGGCGCGGACGACGTAGTGGTGCTCGCGGGTAAAGGCCACGAGGACTATCAGGAAATCAACGGTGAGCGCCATGCCTTCTCTGATCTGGTCGAGGCGGATCACGCCCTGACCGCCTGGGAGGTCGCCCATGCTTAAGGCGATGACGTTCAGCGAACTGGCCCAGGCCCTGTCGGCCCGTGTGCTGTCGAGCGACTGCACATTCACCGGCGTCAGTATCGACAGTCGTAACATCCAGCCGGGGCAGCTGTTTGTCGCCCTGGCCGGCCCGCGTTTCGATGGTCACGACTACCTCAACGACGTTGCCGCCAAAGGTGCCGTCGGTGCCCTGGTACAGCGTGAAGTGGCCGATTCTGCCTTGCCGCAATTGCTGGTAGCCGACACCCGCCTGGCCCTGGGCCAATTGGGTGCGCTTAACCGTGCTGCTTTTGATAAGCCGGTGGCGGCCATTACCGGTTCCAGCGGCAAGACCACGGTCAAGGAACTGCTTGCTGGCGTCTTGCGTACGCGCGGGCCGGTACTCGCGACCCGTGGCAACCTGAACAATGATTTCGGCGCACCGCTGACCCTGCTCGAACTGGCCCCGGAACACACGGCGGCAGTGATTGAACTGGGGGCTTCGCGCATCGGCGAAATCGCCTATACCGTGGCGCTGACCCAGCCTCACGTGGCGATCATCAACAACGCCGGTACCGCCCATGTCGGTGAGTTCGGCGGCCCGGAAAAAATCGTCGAAGCCAAGGGCGAAATCCTTGAGGGCCTCGACGCCTCGGGCACTGCGGTACTGAACCTGGATGACAAGGCCTTCGAGACTTGGCGTGTACGCGCCGCCGGTCGCAAGGTCCTGACGTTTGCAGTGCTGAATGCCGCAGCCGATTTCCACGCCTCCAACATCAATGTCGATGCCCGTGGCTGCCCGTCCTTCACTTTGCACACCCCGCAAGGTGATGAGCACGTGCAGTTGAACCTGCTGGGTAACCACAACGTCGCCAACGCCTTGGCCGCCGCCGCTGCCGCCCATGCCCTGGGCGTGTCGCTGTTCGGTATTGCCACCGGCCTGGGCGCGGTGCAGCCGGTCAAGGGCCGCACCGTGGCGCAACTGGCTGGCAACGGCATGCGCGTGATTGATGACACTTACAACGCCAACCCGTCCTCCATCAATGCCGCTGTGGACCTGCTCAAAGGCTTTGATGGGCGCAAGGTGCTGGTGCTGGGCGATATCGGCGAATTGGGCGATTGGGCTGAACAGGGCCACCGTGAAGTCGGCGCCTATGCCGCCGGCAAAGTGGACGCGCTCTACGCCGTTGGCACAAACATGGCCCATGCGGTCAACGCTTTCGGCCCTGGCGCGCGGCATTTCCCGAGCCAGGCCGAGCTGATCCAGGCGTTGACGGCGGCTGAACATGACAAACACACAACCATTTTGATCAAGGGATCGCGCAGCGCGGTGATGGAAAACGTCGTCGCAGCCTTGTGTGGCTCAAGTACGGAGAAACATTAATGCTGCTGCTGCTGGCTGAGTATCTGCAACAGTTCCACAAAGGCTTCGCGGTCTTCCAGTACCTGACCCTGCGCGGGATCCTGGGTGTGCTGACCGCGCTGTCTTTGTCACTGTTCCTGGGGCCGTGGATGATCCGCACCCTGCAGAACCTGCAAATTGGTCAATCGGTTCGTAACGACGGCCCGCAGTCGCACCTGTCCAAGTCCGGCACGCCGACCATGGGCGGTGCGCTGATCCTGTCGTCCATCGGCGTCAGCACCTTGCTCTGGGCCGACCTGCATAACCGCTACGTGTGGGTTGTGTTGCTGGTGACCCTGCTGTTCGGTGCCATCGGCTGGGTGGATGACTATCGCAAAGTGATCGAGAAAAACTCCAAGGGGCTGCCAAGCCGCTGGAAGTATTTCTGGCAGTCGGTGTTCGGCCTCGCTGCGGCGATCTTCCTGTACACCACCGCGCCGAGTGCCGTGGAAACCACCTTGATCATCCCGATGCTCAAGGATGTGAGCATCCCGCTGGGTGTGGGCTTTGTGGTGCTGACCTACTTCGTGATCGTCGGCTCCAGCAACGCGGTGAACCTGACCGACGGCCTCGACGGCCTGGCGATCATGCCGACGGTGATGGTGGGCGGTGCGCTCGGCATCTTCTGCTACCTCTCGGGTAACGTGAAATTCGCTGAATACTTGCTGATTCCTTATGTGCCGGGCGCCGGTGAGTTGATCGTGTTCTGCGGCGCTTTGATCGGTGCCGGCCTGGGGTTCCTGTGGTTCAACACCTACCCGGCACAAGTCTTCATGGGCGACGTCGGCGCACTGGCGCTGGGCGCAGCCTTGGGCACCATCGCGGTGATCGTTCGCCAGGAAATCGTGCTGTTCATCATGGGCGGTGTGTTCGTGATGGAAACCCTGTCGGTGGTCATCCAGGTGGCGTCCTTCAAGTTGACCGGGCGTCGTGTGTTCCGCATGGCGCCGATTCACCACCACTTTGAACTCAAGGGCTGGCCTGAGCCGCGCGTGATTGTCCGCTTCTGGATCATCACCGTGATTCTGGTACTGGTCGGCCTTGCCACCCTGAAACTGAGGTAGAAACGAGTGTCCTTGATCGCTTCAGACCACTTCCGCATCGTTGTCGGCCTCGGCAAGAGCGGCATGTCCCTGGTTCGCTTCCTGGCGAACCGGGGCACGTCGTTTGCCGTGGCCGATACGCGGGAAAATCCACCGGAGCTGGTCACGCTGCGCCGTGACTACCCGCACGTGGAAGTGCGTTGTGGCGAGCTGGATGTCGAGTTTCTGTGTCGTGCCGACGAGCTCTACGTGAGCCCGGGCCTGGCCCTGGCGACACCGGCCCTGCAAGCAGCTGCGGCCCGTGGCGTGAAGCTGTCTGGCGATATCGACCTGTTCGCACGCAACGCGAAGGCGCCGATCGTGGCCATCAGCGGTTCCAACGCCAAAAGCACCGTTACCACTCTGGTCGGCGAGATGGCAGCGGCGGCGGGCAAGCGTGTGGCCGTCGGCGGCAATCTTGGCGTGCCGGCTCTGGACCTGCTCAGCGACGACGTCGAGCTGTATGTGATGGAATTGTCGAGCTTCCAGCTGGAAACCACCCACGACCTGGGCGCTGAAGTGGCGACGGTATTGAACGTCAGCGAAGACCATATGGACCGCTACAGCGGCCTGCCGGCTTATCACCTGGCCAAGCACCGAATCTTCCGGGGCGCCAGGCAATTTGTCGTCAACCGCCAGGATGCCCTGAGCCGTCCGCTGATGGGCGAGGGCATGCCCTGCTGGACCTTCGGTTTGGGCAAACCGGACTTCAAAGGCTTCGGCATTCGTGAAGAGAACGGCGAGAAGTACCTGGCGTTCGAATTCCAGAACCTGATGCCGGTACGCGAACTGAAAATCCGTGGCGCACACAACCAGTCCAATGCCCTGGCGGCCTTGGCACTCGGTCACGCGGTTGGCCTGCCATTCGACGCCATGCTCGCCAGCCTGCGCACGTTTGCCGGGCTTGAGCATCGCTGCCAGTGGGTGCGCGACCTCAATGACGTCAGCTATTACAACGACTCCAAAGCCACCAACGTCGGTGCAGCCCTGGCGGCCATCGAAGGCCTGGGTGCCGATATCGACGGCAAGCTGGTGCTGATCGCCGGTGGTGATGGCAAGGGCGCCGACTTCAAGGACCTTAAAGCGCCAGTCGCCGCCCATTGCCGCGCCGTGGTGCTGATGGGCCGCGATTCGGACCTGATCGCCGCCGCCCTCGGTGACGCTGTACCGCAAGTACGCGCAGCTTCCCTGGATGATGCCATTGCCCAGAGCAAAGCCCTGGCCCAGCCTGGCGATGCGGTGTTGCTGTCGCCCGCGTGCGCCAGCTTCGACATGTTCAAGAACTATGAAGAGCGCGGCCAACTGTTCGCCCGCGCCGTGGAGGCTTTGGCATGAGCCTCAACCTGAGAAACATCATCAAGCCATACCCGTCGCCGATCATTACCGGGCGCGGCATTGACCTTGATTTCCCTATGCTCGCCGGTTGCCTGGCGCTGCTCGGCCTGGGCCTGGTGATGATCACTTCGGCGTCCTCCGAAGTGGCTGCCGTGCAGTCGGGCAACACGCTGTACATGATGATCCGCCACCTGGTGTACCTAGTGATCGGCCTGGGCGCCTGCATCGTCACCATGATGATTCCGATTGCCACCTGGCAGCGTCTGGGTTGGCTGATGCTGATCGGTGCGTTCGGCTTGCTGGTCATGGTGATCGTCCCGGGCATTGGCCGCGAGGTGAACGGTTCGATGCGCTGGATCGGCTTCGGCGCGTTCAACGTGCAGCCTTCGGAAATCGCCAAGGTGTTCGTGGTGATCTACCTCGCCGGTTACCTGGTGCGCCGTCAGAAAGAAGTACGCGAAAGCTGGATGGGCTTCTTCAAGCCGTTCATCGTGCTGCTGCCCATGGCTGGCCTGCTGCTGATGGAGCCCGACTTCGGGGCCACGGTCGTGATGATGGGCGCCGCCGCCGCGATGCTGTTCCTGGGTGGGGTAGGGCTGTTCCGCTTCACCTTGATGGTGGTGCTGGCGGTGGCGGCCGTGACCATTCTGGTACAGGCGCAACCCTATCGGATGGCGCGTTTGATCACCTTTACCGACCCCTGGTCCGACCAGTTCGGCTCCGGCTACCAGTTGACCCAGGCGCTGATCGCGTTCGGTCGCGGCGAGTGGCTGGGTGTGGGCCTGGGCAACAGTGTGCAGAAGCAGTTCTACCTGCCGGAAGCCCACACCGACTTCGTGTTCTCGGTATTGGCCGAAGAGTTGGGTGTGGTGGGCTCGCTGTGCACCGTGGCTCTGTTTGTATTCGTCTGTGTGCGCGCCATGTACATCGGCTTGTGGGCCGAGAAGGCCAAGCAGTTCTTCGCCGCCTACGTTGCCTATGGGTTGGCCTTCCTGTGGATCGGCCAGTTCCTGATCAACATCGGCGTGAACGTCGGCCTGCTGCCGACCAAGGGCCTGACCTTGCCGTTCCTCAGTTACGGCGGCAGCTCGTTGGTGATTTGCTGCGCCTGTCTCGGGTTGTTGCTGCGTATCGAGTGGGAGAGTCGCACCCACCTGGGCAGCGAAGAGATGGAGTTCAGCGAGAGCGACTTCGCCGAGGAGCCGACTCATGGGCGCTAACGTGCTGATCATGGCGGGCGGTACCGGGGGGCATGTGTTCCCGGCCCTGGCCTGCGCCCGTGAATTCCAGAACCGTGGCTATACCGTGCACTGGCTGGGTACGCCCCGTGGCATCGAAAACGAATTGGTGCCCAATGCCGGTTTGCCGCTGCATTTGATCAACGTCACCGGGTTGCGCGGCAAGAGCAAGTTGTCATTGCTCAAGGCGCCGTTCGTGTTGCTCAAGGCGGTCATGCAGGCGCGCAAGATCATTCGCGAGTTGAAGCCGGTGTGTGTGCTTGGCTTTGGTGGTTATGTGACCGGCCCTGGTGGCGTTGCGGCGAAACTCGCGGGCGTGCCGGTGATCGTCCATGAACAGAACGCCGTCGCCGGTACCGCCAACCGCCTGCTGGTGCCATTGGCCGCGCGGGTGTGTGAAGCCTTTCCGAAAACCTTCGCCGCCTCCGACAAGCTTCGCACCACCGGTAACCCGGTGCGTACCGAACTGTTCATGGCCATTGCGCGTGACGCGCTGGCCGGGCGCAAGGCTCACCTGCTGATCCTGGGCGGAAGCCTGGGTGCCGAGCCACTGAATAAATTGCTGCCTGAAGCCGTTGCGCAACTTCCTGAGGATGTGCGCCCGGAGATCTTCCACCAGGCCGGCAAGAACCACGATGAAGTCACCGCCGCGCGTTATCGCGAGGCCGGTGTAGAGGCCAATGTACAGCCCTTCATCAAAGACATGGCCCAAGCCTATGGCTGGGCCGACCTGGTGGTCTGCCGCGCTGGTGCGCTGACCGTCAGTGAACTGGCGGCCGCCGGTCTGCCGTCCTTGCTGGTGCCTTTGCCCCACGCCATCGACGATCACCAGACCCGCAACGCCGAATATTTGGCCGGGGAGGGCGCTGCCTTCCTGCTGCCGCAAAGAACGACTGGCGCCGCCGATTTGGCCGCACGCCTGACCGAGGTTTTGATGCAACCGGAACGACTCAACAGCATGGCGAGCACCGCAAGCCGCCTGGCCAAACCTGACGCAACCCGCACCGTGGTCGATATCTGCCTGGAGGTGGCCCATGGTTGAGAATCAGAAAGCCATGCCGCAACCCGAGATGCGCCGCATCCGTCGTATTCACTTCGTCGGTATCGGTGGCGTGGGCATGTGCGGGATTGCCGAAGTGTTGCTGAACCTGGGCTACCAGGTGTCCGGCTCGGACTTGAAAGAGTCGCCGGTCACCGAGCGCCTGAAGTCCTTTGGCGCACAGATCTTCATCGGCCACCGTGCCGAGAACGCCGCCGAGGCTGACGTGCTGGTGGTGTCCAGCGCCGTGAACACGTCCAACCCGGAAGTGGCGACCGCCCTTGAGCGCCGTATCCCTGTGGTACCGCGTGCCGAGATGCTTGCCGAGCTGATGCGCTATCGCCACGGCATCGCCGTGGCCGGTACCCATGGCAAGACCACCACCACCAGCCTGATCGCCTCGGTGTTCGCCGCCGGTGGCCTGGACCCGACCTTCGTCATCGGTGGCCGCTTGAATGCAGCTGGCACCAATGCCCAGCTGGGCACCAGTCGCTACCTGATCGCCGAAGCCGATGAAAGTGACGCGAGCTTCCTGCACCTGCAACCGCTGGTTGCCGTCGTCACCAACATCGACGAAGACCACATGGCGACCTACGACGGCGACTTCAACAAGTTGAAGAAAACCTTCGTCGACTTCCTGCACAACCTGCCGTTCTACGGGTTGGCGGTGGTGTGCCTGGACGACCCGGTGGTGCGTGAAATCCTGCCCCAGGTCAAACGCCCTACCGTGACCTACGGCTTCAGCGAAGACGCCGACGTGCGCGCAATCAATGTGCGCCAGGAAGGCATGCAAACCTTCTTCACCGTGCTGCGCCCCGATCGCGAGCCTCTGGACGTGTCGGTGAACATGCCGGGCAATCACAACGTGCTGAACTCTTTGGCGACCATCTGCATTGCCACCGATGAAGGCGTCAGCGATGAAGCCATCGTCGAGGGCCTGTCGCGCTTTGCCGGTGTGGGCCGTCGCTTCCAGGTCTACGGCCAACTGCCGGTCGAAGGCGGTGACGTGATGCTGGTGGACGACTACGGGCACCACCCGACCGAAGTTGCGGCCGTTATCAAGGCCGTGCGCGGTGGTTGGCCGGAGCGCCGGCTGGTGATGGTGTACCAGCCGCACCGCTACAGCCGCACCCGCGACCTGTACGACGATTTCGTCAATGTACTGGCCGATGCCAACGTGCTGCTGCTGATGGAAGTCTACCCGGCCGGTGAAGAACCGATCCCGGGCGCTGACAGCCGCAAGCTGTGCAACAGCATCCGCCAGCGCGGCCAGTTGGACCCGATCTACATCGAGCGTGGCGTGGACCTGGCGCCTATCGTCAAGCCGCTGCTGCGTGCTGGTGACATCCTGCTGTGCCAGGGCGCCGGTGATATCGGTGGCCTTGCGCCCAAGTTGCTGGCGAGCCCGCTGTTTGCAGCCGCCGCCAAGGGGAAGTCGAAATGACCACTGATTACGGCTCCCTGTTTTCCACCCTTGCGCCTGCCGACTTCGGTCGCGTGGCCGTGTTGTTCGGTGGCAAGAGCGCCGAGCGCGAAGTGTCGCTCAAGTCCGGCAATGCGGTGCTTGAGGCGCTGCAAAGTGCTGGCGTGAACGCGTTCGGTATCGATGTGGGCGATGACTTCCTTGCCCGCCTGCAGGCCGAGAAGATCGACCGTGCCTTTCTCATTCTTCACGGCCGCGGCGGTGAAGACGGCAGCATGCAGGGCCTGCTTGAATGCGCCGGCATCCCTTACACCGGCAGCGGCATCCTCGCGTCGGCCTTGGCGATGGACAAGTTGCGCACCAAGCAGGTGTGGCACAGCCTGGGCATTCCGACCCCACGTCACGCCGTACTGTGCAGTGAAGACGATTGTATTTCTGCGGCCAAGGAACTGGGCCTGCCTTTGATCGTCAAACCAGCCCATGAAGGCTCCAGTATCGGCATGGCCAAAGTGAACTCGGCCGCCGAATTGATCGACGCATGGAAAGCGGCAAGTACCTACGATTCGCAAGTGTTGGTGGAACAGTGGATTTCCGGTCCCGAGTACACCATCGCCACCCTGCGTGGCCAGGTATTGCCGCCCATCGCTTTGGGCACGCCCCACACCTTTTATGACTACGACGCCAAGTACCTGGCTTCCGATACTCAGTACCGGATCCCGTGTGGGCTCGAAGCAACCAAGGAACAGGAATTGATGGACCTCACGGCGAAAGCCTGTGAGGCGCTGGGTATCGCCGGTTGGGCGCGGGCAGACGTGATGCAGGATGACCAAGGGAATTTCTGGTTCCTTGAAGTCAACACCGCACCGGGCATGACCGACCACAGCCTGGTTCCCATGGCAGCCCGTGCCGCCGGTCTGGATTTCCAGCAGTTAGTGCTGGCGATCCTGGCCGACAGCATTGAGCCAAGAGGCTAAACACATGAACGGCGCATCGCTTCGTCATCAGCCCCCACAAGCACCGAGCCGCAAGCCGGTGCCACGGGGTGCAAGCCGAATGGTGGCTAAAGAGCCGATGTCGGCGCGCCTGCCAAAAGCCAACTTTGGTTTTATCAAGGCGCTGTTCTGGCCGGTGCTGCTGGTGGTGCTGGGCTTTGGCACGTACGAAGGCGCGCAGCGTCTGTTGCCGTATGCCGACCGGCCGATCACCAAGATCAGCGTGCAGGGCGACTTGAGCTACATCAGCCAGCAAGCGGTACAGCAGCGCATCGGCCCATACCTGGCGGCGAGCTTCTTTACCATCGACCTGGCCGGCATGCGCTCGGAGCTGGAACAGATGCCGTGGATCGCCCACGCCGAAGTTCGCCGAGTATGGCCGGACCAGGTCACGATCCGCCTGGAAGAACAACTGCCCGTGGCCCGTTGGGGCGATGAAGCGCTGTTGAACAACCAGGGCCAGGCGTTCACTCCGCGTGAGCTGGCCAACTATGAACACCTGCCGCAGCTGTTCGGGCCGCAGCGGGCGCAGCAGCAAGTGATGCAGCAGTACCAGGCCTTGAGCCAGATGCTGCGGCCACTGGGCTTCTCCATTGCACGCCTGGAATTGCGTGAGCGGGGCAGCTGGTTTTTGACGACCGGGGCAGGCAGTTCCGGCCCGGGCATCGAGTTGTTGCTGGGACGCGACCGCTTGGTGGAAAAGATGCGCCGCTTTATTGCCATCTATGAAAAAACCTTGAAAGAACAGATTACGAACATTGCGAGCGTCGACCTGCGTTACGCCAACGGCCTGGCCGTCGGCTGGCGTACACCGGCTGCGCCCACGGCAGCACAACCCGCTGTCGCGAAGAATTAAGAAGAGGCAGGACCCATGGCAAACGTGCAAAGCGGCAAAATGATCGTCGGTCTCGATATCGGCACCTCCAAGGTGGTGGCGCTGGTGGGCGAGGTCGGGGAAGACGGCGCGATCGAAATCGTCGGTATTGGCACGCATCCGTCCCGGGGCCTGAAGAAGGGCGTGGTGGTGAACATCGAGTCCACCGTGCAATCGATCCAGCGCGCCATCGAAGAAGCGCAGCTGATGGCCGGTTGCCGGATTCACTCGGCGTTCGTCGGCGTGGCTGGCAACCACATCCGCAGCCTGAACTCCCACGGCATCGTGGCGATCCGCGACCGTGAAGTCAGCTCGGCCGACCTTGAGCGCGTCCTCGACGCTGCCCAGGCCGTGGCGATCCCGGCGGACCAGCGCGTGCTGCACACCCTGCCGCAGGACTACGTGATCGATAACCAGGAGGGCGTGCGCGAGCCCCTGGGCATGTCGGGCGTTCGCCTGGAAGCCAAGGTCCACGTGGTGACCTGCGCCGTCAACGCCGCACAGAACATTGAAAAATGCGTGCGCCGCTGCGGCCTGGAAATCGACGACATCATTCTCGAGCAGTTGGCCTCGGCCTACTCGGTCCTGACCGACGACGAAAAAGAACTGGGCGTGTGCCTGGTGGACATTGGCGGCGGCACCACCGACATCGCGATCTTCACCGAGGGTGCGATCCGTCACACCGCCGTGATCCCGATTGCCGGCGACCAGGTCACCAACGACATCGCCATGGCGCTGCGCACACCGACCCAGTACGCCGAAGAAATCAAAATCCGCTACGCCTGCGCCCTGGCCAAGCTGGCCGGTGCCGGCGAGACCATCAAGGTGCCAAGCGTCGGTGATCGTCCACCTCGCGAGCTGTCGCGCCAGGCCCTGGCCGAAGTGGTCGAGCCACGCTACGACGAACTGTTCACCCTGATCCAGGCTGAGCTGCGCCGCAGCGGCTACGAAGATTTGATCCCGGCCGGCATCGTGCTGACCGGTGGCACCTCGAAGATGGAAGGCGCGGTCGAGTTGGCCGAGGAAATCTTCCACATGCCGGTGCGCCTGGGCGTGCCCCATGGCGTGAAGGGCCTGGGCGACGTGGTGCGTAACCCGATTTATTCCACCGGTGTGGGCTTGCTGTTGTACGGGCTGCAAAAGCAGACCGACGGCATTTCCCTGTCGGGCCCGAGCATCCGTGACAGCTACCGCAGCGACGACGAGGCGAAAGCGCCGTTGTTCGAGCGGCTGCAGGCTTGGGTAAAAGGCAATTTCTAAAGATTTACCGCGACACCGCAACACCCGCAATAAGCAGTAGGCGAAAAAACTAGAGAAAATGAAAGGAGAGGGAACATGTTCGAACTCGTAGACAACATCCCCGCTAGCCCGGTTATCAAAGTAATCGGTGTCGGCGGTGGCGGCGGCAACGCTGTCAACCACATGGTCAAGAGCAACATTGAAGGCGTTGAGTTCATCTGCGCCAACACTGATGCCCAGGCGCTCAAAAGCATCGGCGCCCGGACCATCCTGCAATTGGGCACCGCGGTGACCAAAGGCCTCGGCGCTGGCGCCAATCCGGAAGTCGGCCGTCAAGCCGCCCTGGAAGACCGCGAGCGTATTGCCGAAGTGCTGCAAGGCACCAACATGGTGTTCATCACCACTGGCATGGGCGGCGGTACCGGTACCGGTGCGGCCCCGATCATTGCCGAAGTGGCCAAGGAAATGGGCATTCTGACCGTTGCTGTCGTGACGCGTCCGTTCCCGTTCGAAGGCCGCAAGCGCATGCAGATCGCCGACGAAGGTATCCGTCTGCTGTCTGAAAGCGTCGACTCGTTGATCACCATCCCCAACGAGAAATTGCTGACCATCCTGGGCAAGGATGCCAGCCTGCTGTCCGCCTTCGCCAAGGCTGACGATGTACTGGCCGGTGCCGTTCGCGGTATCTCCGACATCATCAAGCGCCCAGGCATGATCAACGTCGACTTTGCCGACGTACGTACTGTCATGAGCGAAATGGGCATGGCGATGATGGGCACTGGCTGCGCCAGCGGTCCGAACCGTGCACGCGAAGCCACCGAAGCGGCCATCCGCAACCCGTTGCTCGAAGACGTGAACCTGCAAGGTGCACGCGGCATCCTGGTGAACATCACCGCCGGTCCTGACCTGTCCCTGGGTGAGTACTCCGACGTGGGTAGCATCATCGAAGCCTTCGCGTCCGAGCACGCCATGGTCAAAGTCGGTACCGTTATTGATCCGGACATGCGCGATGAGCTGCATGTAACCGTGGTTGCTACCGGCCTGGGTGCAAAAATCGAGAAGCCTGTGAAGGTCATCGACAACACCCTGCACACCAGCCAGGCCAGCCAGGCAGCTGCCGCTCCAGCCCCTGCTCGCCAGGAACTGCCGTCGGTCAACTACCGTGACCTGGACCGTCCGACCGTGATGCGCAACCAGGCTCAGGCCGGTGCTGCGGCGTCCCGTAGCCCGAATCCGCAAGATGACCTGGACTATCTGGACATCCCGGCATTCCTGCGTCGTCAGGCCGATTAATGGAATGTATCAGGGCTATGAAGGTGATTGGTGTTCAGCAAAGGTCTGGTCTGCTATTATCGCCAGCCTTTGTTGATACCAGTTCGCAATTTGCGCTGAAGCGGTCCAAGCCATGATTAAACAACGCACCCTGAAGAATATTATTCGTGCCACAGGTGTAGGTCTGCACTCCGGGGAGAAGGTATACCTGACCCTCAAGCCTGCACCTGTCGACACCGGCATCGTGTTTGTGCGTGCCGACCTGGACCCTGTGGTGCAGATTCCTGCTCGCGCGGAAAACGTTGGCGAAACCACTATGTCGACCACATTGGTCAACGGTGACGTCAAAGTGGACACGGTGGAGCACTTGCTCTCGGCCATGGCTGGCCTGGGCATCGATAACGCCTACGTCGAGCTCTCCGCGTCCGAAGTCCCGATCATGGATGGCAGCGCTGGCCCCTTCGTATTCTTGATTCAATCTGCCGGCCTGGAAGAACAGGACGCAGCCAAGAAGTTCATTCGCATTCTGCGGGAAGTGACAGTAGAAGACGGCGACAAGCGCGCCACCTTCGTCCCGTTCGAAGGCTTTAAAGTGAGCTTTGAGATCGATTTCGATCACCCGGTATTCCGTGACCGCACCCAAAGTGCAAGCGTGGATTTTTCCAGCACTTCGTTCGTAAAAGAAGTCAGCCGCGCCCGCACCTTTGGTTTCATGAGTGACATCGAGTACCTGCGCAAGCACAACCTCGCACTCGGCGGCAGCGTGGAAAACGCCATTGTGGTCGACGCGGATGGTGTACTGAACGAAGACGGCCTTCGCTATGAAGACGAATTCGTGAAGCACAAGATCCTCGATGCAATCGGTGACCTCTACCTGCTGGGCAATAGCCTGATAGGCGAGTTCAAAGGCTTCAAGTCGGGCCACGCCCTTAACAACCAGCTGCTGCGCAAGTTGATTGAGCAGACAGACGCTTGGGAAGTCGTGACCTTCGAAGATGCCAGCACCGCACCGATCTCTTACATGCGTCCCGTTGCGGCGGTGTAAGTAACAACTCTCTTTCTTTAGTTTTGAAAGGCTGCCTTCGGGTGGCCTTTTTTTATGCCCGACGAATATCCAAATGTGGGAGCTGGCTTGCCTGCGATAGCGGCCTGCCAGTTAGCTTATAGGTAGCTGACCCACCGCCATCGCAGGCAAGCCAGCTCCCACACCTGACCTCATCAGTTTGAGGTTTTTGAAACATCCACTATCCGGTTACGGCCGCTGTGCTTGGCCTGATACAACGCCTGGTCAGCCTTGAGCAGCAGGTCTTCAAGGGAGATACGGCTGTGCTTCTGCCAGGTACTCAGTCCGATGCTCACAGTGATCGGTTGCTCATCCCCGGCCACTCTCGGCAAGTGCTGGACCCCCTTGCGGATATGCTCGGCGATTACCCACGCGCCCTTGGCGTCGGTATTGGGCAGCACCACCGCGAACTCTTCACCGCCATAACGCGCCGCCAGGTCGGCAGGGCGGCGGATATGGCTGGCGATCACATGCGCGACTGCACGCAACGCCTCATCGCCGCCCTGGTGACCATGGCGGTCGTTGAAGGCCTTGAAGTGGTCCACATCGATCATCAGTACGCTCAACGACTCGGTGGAGCGTTGTGCCCGGTCCCATTCCAGCCGCAAGCGTTCGTCCAGCGTGCGACGGTTGGCCAGGCCGGTAAGGGCGTCGGTGGCTGCCAGTTCTGACAGCACCTGTTCAGCCCGATGGCGGCGGCGCAACTCCATGCACAGTGCCCAAGTCAGCCACAACAGGCCCACGCACAACACTCCGGTCGCGATGCTGACCAGCCACGCCGCACGCCGCCAGGGTGCGAACATTTCATCGCTGGACAAGGCCACCGCCACGATCAGCGGCAAGTTGCCCACATTCGAAAAACTGTAGAGCCGTGCCTGGCGATCGACACTGGAGATACTTTGGAAGCTGCCGTCCCGTTCGCGCAGCATGCGCGCCACATTCGGGCGCTGGCTCAGGTCCTTGTCGACGATATCTGCTTCCAGCAGAGGCTCTTGCGCCAGCAGGATGCCTTGGTGGTTGAGCAGGTTGATGGTGCTGTTGCTGCCGATGTTCAAGCTGCTGAACAACTGATGAAAGTACGACAGGCGCATGGACGCGACCGCCACTCCCAGGAAACGCCCATCCGGTGACGAAACGCGACGGCTGAACGCGATGCGCCAGGGGTCGGCACACTGGCAGCGCGCCATGAACGGGCGGCTGATATACAAGCCCAGGTCGGGGTTGGTGCGGTGCGCCTGAAAATAGTCCCGATCGGCAAAGTTACCCAGCTTTGGCGTGAGCAGGGACGAATCGGCAATCACCTCGCCGGCCGGGTCCAACAGCAGGATATCGCCCTTGTAGGGCGCCGCTGCGGAACGATCAAACAGCACCAAGTGCCTGATGCTCTCTGAAACGTCTTGCAGGTCGGTGCGCTCGGTGGCGCTGATCAAGCCTTTGAGGGCCATGTCGTAAAGTTCGACATTGCGCAGCACGTCCGCGTCGATCAATTGAGTGATGGTATTGGCGGTGCGCTTGGCCGTCTGCAGGGTATTGGCATGTTCACGAATCAGCAGCGCAGTGACGACCCCCACGATCAGCAACACCGTGAGCGTACTGCCCAGGATCAGCAGGCGCTCCGGGCGGCGGTTGGGGCGGGTAAGGCTTGAACTCATCGGGCACACTTCTGCGTTGAGAATGCCCTTAGCGTAGTAGCAACTCTTAAATATGGCTGTAGGAGCGAGCTTGCTCGCGAAAACTCACAGACGCCGCGTTTATTCAGGAAGCACGCGTTATCGTTAACGTTTTTCGCGAGCAAGCTCGCTCCTACCTGTACTCAGAACACGTTGATCGGGTAATCCACGATCACACGGTATTCATCCACATCGCGGTCCACTGCAGAGTAGCCATTGCTGCCGCGATTGGTCGCCCATTGCAGGCGCACGGCCAAGTCCTTGGCCTTGCCGCCCTGCACCACATATTTCAGGTCGATATCGCGCTCCCAGTGCTTGGCGTCCTTGCCATCGGCGCTGTACCAGTTGCTGTAGCCACGACTGTTGGGGTCGACCTTGGTCAGGTCGGTCTTGCCGCTGATGTAGGACACGGCGGACGTCAGGCCGGGCACGCCGAGGCCGGCGAAGTCGTAGGCGTACTTGAGCTTCCAGGAGCGCTCGTTGGGCCCGTTGAAATCCGAGTACTGCTGGGAGTTGTCCAGGTACACGCTGTCGCCCTGGGTGATGTAGTCGAACGGCGTGTTGCCATTGACCCGCTGATAAGTCGCCGTGACGCTGTGGTTGCCCACGCCCACGGTGAAATGCAGGCTGTAGGTGTTGTTGTCGATATCCCCCAGCAGCGATTGGCCGGTGTCCTGGGTATGGTAGTAGTGCAGGCCGGGCGTCAGGCTGACCAGGTTGTTCAGGGCATAGGTGTATTCCACGTCGTAGTAATACTGGTGCCAGACGTCCTTGAGTTCGGAGGCGTACAGGTTGCTGGTCAGCCCCTCGATCCCGCTGAACGACACGCCAGCCCAGTCCAGATGCTGGCTGTCGGTGTTGGCGGGCAGTGTGCCGTAGCTGGTGCCGATGCGCCGATGGCCGCTCTGGTTGTAGAGCTTGGTAAAACTGGCCTGGCCACCTTCGATCATCCAGCCGTCAAAGCTGTGGTTGGTCAGGCTCACGCCACGGAAAGTCTGCGGCAACATGCGCGTCATGCCGCCGGCGATCACCGGGTTGTTGAGGAACAGGTCGCCGGCTTTCAGTTCGGTGTCGAAGGCGCGCAGCTTCAAGGTGCCGCCAGCCGTCGAGAACGAACCCGGCGCTTTGCCGTTGCCGCTGCCATACGGAAGGATGCTGGAACCATCCGTACCACCACCGCCGTCGAGCTTGAGGCCGAGCATGGCATTGACGTCCAGGCCGAAGCCGACGGTGCCCTGGGTGTAGCCGGATTCGAAGGTGCCGATAAAGCCCTGGCCCCATTCCTTGCTGTCATCGGTATGAATATCGCGCCGGTCGCGGTTCATGTAGTAGTTGCGGGTGTTGATCGTGAGGTGTGAACCCTCGACGAAACCTTCGACGGGCGGGGCGTCTGCCGCGTGGGCAAGGGGGATGATCGTTGCTGCGATTGCGAGGAATAACGGGGTGAACGTCAGCGAGTTCTTCACCGGTGGAGCTCCTTTGGTCAATCATGAACGGCCAGTGTCGTGGGGGTGTGCCCGGCCTTTTTTCACGGCAAAAAAAAGCCGCTGAAGTCAGCGGCTTTAAGACAGATTCCCAGTGTAGAGCCCTGGAAATAAGTCGAGGGAAATTCGGGTGAGTGGTCAGCTGCCTTTGCCGTCGCGCTCATCGATGCGTCAAAGTAACGCAGGCGAGCGGTGCGATACAGAGTGTAACAAGATAATAACTATTGCCCAAACCGCAACAGTGAGGGCCATGGGATCTTCTGTGGGAGCTGGCTTGCCTGCGATGCAGACACCTCGGTATGCCAGGCCTACCGTGGTGATGCTATCGCAGGCAAGCCAGCTCCCACATTTTGACCGAGTTGTTTAGATCGGCAGGGTGATACCAAACGTATTGCCACCGCCTTCACTACGCACAAACACATCCCCCCCATGCATCAACGCAATCGCCTTGACGATGGCCAGCCCCAGCCCATGATTGGCCCCGCTGTTGCTGCGCGATGCATCCACCCGATAGAAGCGTTCGAACAGGCGTGGCAAGTGTTCGCTGGCAATGACCTCGCCGGGGTTGGTCACGCCAATCGTCACCTGGTGTGCCTGCACTTCAATGTGCACGTCGATGACGTGCCCCGGCGCCGTGTGTTGCACGGCATTGCTCAGCAGGTTGATCAGTGCGCGACGCAGGTGGGCCTTTTCGATCTGCACCACGGCATCGCCGTGCACGCGCACTTCGACCTGGGCGTCTTCGAGGATGAAGTCCAGGTAGTCGAGGGTGGTGGCCACTTCATCGGCCAGGGCGCTTTCGATCAGCTTGGTGGCCTTGCTGCCCTGGTCGGCGCTGGCGAGGAACAGCATGTCATTGATGATCGAGCGCAGCCGTTCCAGTTCTTCCAGGTTCGATTGCAGCACCTCGAAATACTGCTCCGCCGACCGACCGCGAGTGAGGGCCACCTGGGTCTGGCCGATCAGGTTGGTGAGCGGCGAACGCAGTTCATGGGCGACGTCGGCGTTGAACGATTCCAGGCGCGAATACGCCTGCTCGACACGGTCGAGGGTGGCGTTGAACGAATTGACGAACTGGCTCAATTCCGGCGGCAGCGGCGACAGGTGCAGGCGCCCGGAGAGTTTCGGCGGTGCAAGCTTTTGCGCCTCATCCGAGAGTTTGCCCAGGGGCTTGAGGCCGATACGCGCGACCCAGAACCCCAACAGTGCCGCCAGTACCACACCGACCAGCGCCAGGCTGACCAATGCCACCAGCAAGTGATGCTGGGTGGCGCGGAAGTTCTCCGTGTCGATGGCAATCATGAAGCGCAGCGCCGGGCGCTGGTCCTTGGCTGCAAACTGGCTGACCAGCACCTTGAAGGGATAATCGTGACCCGGCAGGCGCAGGTCGCGCTTACCCGTGGCGCCCTCGGCAAAGGCACGAATCTGCGCATCCGGCTCACCGTATTCGTAGCTCGGGTCGCTGCTGACCACCCAGAAACGGATGCGCTTGTCTTCTTCCCCCAACAGCTTGAGCTTGGACCTGATCTTGGCCCAATGCTCCGGCGTGCCGAAGCGATTGATCGACGACTCCAGCACGCTGTAGCGCGCATCCAGCTCGGCACCTGGCAACAACCCCAGGCCACGGTCGACCTGCTGGTACAGCGCGCCGCCGATCAACAGAAAGATCAGCAGCGCCACCAGGGTGAACATGCCACTCAGGCGCAGGGCGATGGAATTAGCGACCACTGTGGTTTTCCTGCATGCGGTTCTCCAGCACATAGCCCATGCCACGAATGGTGTGCAGCAGCTTGTGTTCGAACGGCCCGTCGAGCTTGGCGCGCAGGCGCTTGATCGCCACTTCCACCACGTTGGCATCGCTGTCGAAATTGATGTCCCAGACCATCTCGGCAATCGCAGTCTTGGACAGGATCTCGCCCTGGCGCCGCGCCAATACGCTGAGCAGCGAGAACTCCTTGGCGGTCAGGTCCAGGCGCAGGCCGTTACGGCTGGCCTTGCGACTGATCAGGTCGATCCACAGGTCGGCGACGGTGACCTGCACCGGTTCATGGCCGCCGCTGCGGCGGGTCAGGGCTTGCAGGCGGGCCACCAGTTCCAGGAACGAAAACGGCTTGCCCAGATAATCGTCGGCGCCTTCGCGCAGGCCGCGGATGCGGTCTTCAACGCGCTCGCGAGCGGTGAGCATGATCACCGGCGTCTGCTTGCGGGCGCGTAAGGCACGCAACACACCGAAGCCATCCAGGCCGGGCAGCATCACGTCGAGCACGATCACGGCGTAATCGTTTTCCAGCGCCAGGTGCAGGCCCTCGATACCTTCCCGGGCCACATCGACGGTGTAGCCTTGCTCGGTCAGGCCGCGGTGCAGGTAGTCCGCGGTTTTTTCTTCATCTTCAATAATCAGGACGCGCATGACCGCCTCAGTGTGTGGTCGCCAGCGTCAGCGCTGGTTTGGGCCTGTGGAAAAAACGTTCAAGGTACAAGTATATGACCGGCGTGGTGAACAGCGTCAGCGCCTGGCTCACCAGCAAGCCACCGACCACCGCGATGCCCAGCGGCTGGCGCAGTTCCGCCCCAGGGCCTGCGCCGAGCATCAACGGCACCGCGCCGAGCAACGCAGCAAGGGTGGTCATGATGATCGGCCGGAACCGCGTGACGCAGGCTTCATAAATCGCATCTTCGGGCGGCAGCCCGCGTACCCGCTGCGCCTCCAGGGCGAAGTCGATCATCAAGATACCGTTTTTCTTCACGATGCCGATCAGCAGCACCAGGCCGATCAAGGCCATGATCGAAAAGTCCTGGCCCAGCAGCCACAACATGACCAGCGCACCGAGGCCCGCCGAGGGCAGGGTGGAAATGATCGTCAGCGGGTGCACAAAACTCTCATACAGCACACCCAGGATAATGTAGACCGCTACCAGCGCCGCGAGGATCAGCCAGGGTTGGTTGGCCAGCGAGCTCTGGAACGCCTGGGCCGCACCCTGGAAGTTGCCGATGATTGTGCTCGGCATCCCGATTTCGTTCTTGGCCTGGTCGAGCATGATCACTGCGTCGCCCAGGGCCACGCCGGGCGCGAGGTTGAATGACAGGTTGGCGGCGGGGAACATGCCGTCATGGCTGATGGACAACGGCCCGACTGTGGGCGGGTCGACTTTGGCCAAGGCCGACAGCGGCACCATTTCATTGGTCAGTGGCGAGCGCAGGTAAAAATAGTCGAGGCTTTCGGCCTTGCCGCGCTGTTGGCTGTCCAGTTCAAGTATCACTTGGTACTGGTTGATCTCGGTCTGGAACTCGTTGATCTGGCGCTGGCCGAAGGCGTCGTACAACGCCTGGTCGACATCGGTGGCGGTCAGCCCGAAGCGCGCGGCGGCCTGGCGGTCGATGCTGATATGGGTGATGCTGCCGCCCAGTTGCAGGTCGTTGGACAGGTCGCGAAACGCCGGGTTGGCGCGCAGTTTTTCGGTGAGGCGTTGGGTCCAGGTGTTCAGCGTCGGGCCGTCGTTGCTCTTGAGCACATATTGGTACTGGGCGCGGCTGGGGCCGGAGCTCAGGTTGATGTCCTGACCGGCGCGCAGGTACAGCACGATGCCCGGCACCTTCGCCAGTTGCGGGCGGATGCGGTCGATGAACTGGCTGGCGGACACATTGCGCTCACTGCGGTCTTTCAAGGCGATCCAGAAGCGGCCGTTGGCGATGGTCTGGTTGCTGCCGGTAACGCCCACCGAATGGGAAAACGCCTGCACCGCCGGGTCGGCCTTGACGATCTCGGCCAGGGCCTTGTGCTTGGCGACCATGTCCTTGTACGACACATCGGCCGCCGCTTCGCTGGTGCCGAGCACGAAACCGGTGTCCTGCACCGGGAAGAATCCCTTGGGAATGAACACATAGCCGACCACCGCCAGGGCCAGGGTTACCACGAAGATCGCGGCCATGCTGCGTTGGTGCGCCAGGGCACGGCGCAGGTTGCGCGCATAGCCGGCCAGCAGGCGTTCGCTGAAGCTGGGTTTGGCGTGGGCAGGGTGGGTAGGGGCACGCATGAACAAGGCGGCCAGCGTCGGTGCCAATGTCAGCGAAACCACCACTGAAATCAGAATGGTCGCGGTGGCCGTCAACGCAAACTCCTTGAACAACCGACCGACCACCCCGCCCATGAACAGCAGCGGAATAAACGCCGCCACCAGCGAGAAGCTGATGGATACCACGGTAAAGCCAATTTCACCCGAGCCCTTGATCGCTGCTTCGCGCTTGCCCAGGCCTGCCTCCAGGTGCCGATGGATGTTCTCCACCACCACAATCGCATCGTCCACCACAAAGCCCACGGCGATCACGATGGCCACCAGGGTCAGGTTGTTCAGGCTGAACCCCATCACATACATCAGGGCGAAACTGGCCACCAGCGAGACACCCAGCACCGCAGACACAATCAGCGTCGCCGACAGTTGACGCAGGAACAACGCCATCACCGCCACCACCAGCAGGATGGCGATCAGCAGGGTCATTTCCACTTCGTGCAGTGAGGCGCGGATAGTCTTGGTGCGATCGGTCAACACGCTGACCTGCACCGAGGCCGGCAACATGCCTTGCAGGCGCGGCAGCTCGGCTTGAATGCGGTCGACGGTGTCGACGATGTTGGCGCCGGGCTGGCGCGAAATCACCAGGTTCACCCCAGGCGTATCGCCGGACCAGGCTTGTACGTAGGCGTTTTCCGAGCCGTTGACGACGTTGGCGATATCACGCAGTTGAACCGGCGCACCGTTCTTGTAGGAAACGATCAGTTGGCCGTATTCCTCAGGGTGAAACAGCTGGTCGTTGGTCGACAGGGTGGACACGCTGTTGTCGCCATAGATCGCGCCCTTGGCCAAGTTGAGGCTCGACTGCTGGATGACCAGGCGTATATCGGCGAGCGTCAGGCCAATGGCCGCGAGCTTGTCAGGGGAGGCCTGCACGCGAATCGCCAAGCGTTGCTGGCCGGTGATGTTGATCTGGCCGACGCCGTCGATCTGGCTGATCTGGCGCGCCAGCAGGGTTTCCACGTAGTCGCTCAGCTCGGTGCTGGGCATGCTGCTGGAGCTGACGCTGAGGATCAACACCGGGCTGTCTGCCGGGTTGACCTTCCTCCAGGTAGGCAAGCTCGGCATGTCGCTGGGCAGCTTGCCGGACGCGGTGTTGATCGCGGCCTGGACTTCCTGGGCGGCGGTGTCGATGCTTTTTTCCAGGGTGAACTGCAGGGTCAAGAGGCTGGAGCCCAAGGCGCTACTGGAGGTCATCTGGGTCATGCCGGGGATGGCACTGAACTGCACCTCAAGAGGCGTGGCCACCGATGAGGCCATAGTGTCCGGGCTGGCGCCAGGAAGTTGCGCGGTAACCTGGATGGTCGGGAATTCCGCTTCCGGCAGTGGCGCGACGGCCAGGTTCGGGAAGGCAATAATCCCCAGCAACACCAACGCGAAGGTCAACAGCAGGGTGGCGACCGGGTGATCAACGCACCAGGCTGAGGGCGACCGGTTTGCGCTCATGGCTGCACCTGGGCGTCGGCGGTGTGGATCACTTGCGGCGGCTCCTTGAGCACCTCCACCTGCGCACCGGCCTTGAGTCGAGATTGCCCATCGCTGACCAGCACATCGCCGGCCCGCACGCCTTTGATGATATTGATGTCGCTGTTCTGGTAGGCGACTTGCACCGGTACCACCTCGACTTTGTCAGCGTTTACGCGGTACACGAAATGTGAGTCCAGCCCACGCTGCACCACGGTCGGCGGTACCACCAGGGCGTTCTTGTCGAGGGCCGTCTGGATTTTGATGGTCACCAGTTGTCCCGGCCATAGCTTATGCGCCGGGTTGCTGAACTCGGCCTTGGCCCGCAGGGTGCCGGTGGTGGAACTGATCTGGTTGTCGATCAGGCTCAGGTGGCCTTCGCCGAGCAGGTCGCCGGTCTGGCCATCGGTGTCGGCGCCCAGGTAGGCGTCGACGGTGGCCCGGGTGGGGGCGGCGATCAGGCCCTGCAAGGTTGGCAGCATCTGCTGTGGCAGCGAGAACTCAACGGCAATCGGGTCGAGTTGGGTGACGGTAAACAGCCCCTGGGTGTCGCTCATGCGCAGGAAGTTGCCTTCGTCCACGTTGCGGATGCCCACGCGGCCACTGACCGGGGAGCGAATCTGGGTATAGGAAAGTTGTACTTGAGCCGCATCAATGGCCGCCTGATTGCCCTGCACCGTGGCCTTGAGCTGGTTGACCAGTGCCTGTTGCTGGTCATAGGTCTGTTTCGACACACCGTCGTCGATGCTTAGCGCCTTGTAACGCTTGAGATTGACCAATGCCACTTGCAACTGTGCCTGGCTTTCGCCCAATTGCGCCTTGGCCTGGTCGAGGCTGGCGCGGATCGAGCGGTCGTCGATGGTAGCCAACAGATCGCCAGCTTTCACCGATTGGCCTTCCTTGACCAGCAACTGGGTGAGGATGCCGTCGATCTGCGGGCGAATCACCACGCTGTGCAACGACAGCACTGAGCCTATGCCGCTGACAAACCTGGGAACGTCCTGTTGCGCGACGCTCACTACCCGTACCGGGATCGCCGTGGCCGCTGCCAGGCGGGGCTTGGCAGGCCGTGTTACTGCCCAGGCGGCCACCGCCAATACCAAGAGGATGCCCACCATCAGGGCCGTGTTTCGTTTTGTCTGCATGGGAGGCGCCGGGGCGCAGTTGCACGTTTTAAGCTGCAAGCTGCCAGTTGAAGGTTGGGTAGCTGCTTTATAGCCCGGTAATGCGGTCAGCACGGTGACGCCAAACTGACAGCCGCGACAGCTAGCGCTTTTTACTTGTGGCTTGAAGCTTACCGCTTGCCGCTTTGCCCCCGTATACTGGCGCTTTTACGCCTATCGCTGCGCCGGAGCCCCTATGACTTCCCCAACCCAACCCCCTGTCGACGCGGCGGACCTCGTCGATTCGGCCACCGCCGACGGCGTTGAAAAAGCCGAGATCCCGGCGTTCAAGTTCCCCTTCAAACCGGGTGAGCTGGCTGGCGCCAAGAATGCCAGCCAGCCCTGGTACAAAGGCGGCGCCAAGAACGGCCATACCAAGACGCCAGGCATGGCGCCTCCGGGCACTCGCCGCTCCATGGGTAAACGCTAAGATTAAAGCGTTGCGTGCGTTATAGGCAGTTGCCTACATCGCCCGTGGACATTTCTGCTTGTAGGTCCGCGACCGATTCTTGAAAGCTTGCACAGCGTTTGCTTCGTCCCGATGACGCTCATCGGGGCGTGGTGAGTCAGCTTTCCGGAAAAGGACATTCCCGTGGCCCTGATACACCTTTGTGCGGTGCTTGCCCTCTTGCTCTCGACAAGTGTCGTTGCCGCCGACGTTCAACCTCGGCGTGAAATCCGTTTCGCCGTCGCTGCACATTTTCCACCTTTTCAAAGCCGCAATTCCCAAGGGCAATTGGTGGGGCTGAACATCGAACTGGGCAATGCCCTGTGCGAGCAGCTCAACGTGCGCTGTACCTGGGTTGACCAGATCGTCATGGAAAATTTCCCCGCTCTTGAGGCCAGGCAGTTCGACGCGATCATGGGCATGGCGCCCACCTGCAGTCGACGGCGACGGGTGAGTTTCACCCGTGATCTCTACCCGATCACCACTCGGCTGGTGGCGCGTAAAACCTCGGGCCTGCGCCCTAATCGACGGTCGCTCAGGGGCAAGCGTGTCGGGGTGCTGGTGCGCAGTAATCGGGAAGCCTTTGCCCTGTCGCAGTGGGCGCCGGCAGGGGTAATCATCAGGAGTTTCTGGCTCAACGACCAACTGGTGCAGAGCCTGGTTTCGGGCGATATTGACGCGACCCTTCAAGGCGCCGTGGAGATCCGAGAGGCCCTGCTAGACACGCCCCAGGGCTTGGACTTCAATTTCATGGGGCCGCCTGTGTCGTCTGGCCTGCTGGGTAATAGCGTGGCGATTGCGGTGCGAAAAACCGATACCGCGTTGCGTAATGAGCTTAATCACGCGTTTGAGCAACTGATGCACAATGGCGAATACCAACGCATCCTCCAGCCCTATCGCCTCGATGTGTTGCCTGCCCATCCATGAGCGCTAATGTGTGAGTGCAACTGTGTTCCCGAGAGGCGCCTATCTACCTGACACTCCGAGCTCCAAATGTGGGAGCTGGCTTGCCTGCGATGACGGCCTGACAGCCTGCGACTATCTAGCTGACACCCCACAGTTGGATCGAGGGGCGTCAGGGAAATTTTCGTCGAATGGTAGGCCGTCGCGGGAGCAAGCTCCCTCGCCACAGGTCCAGCGTCGCGCTGAAGTTGAGTAGATACCTACGCCAAAATAAGGCCGTAGTAGCCTAAGCCGCCCTCAACGAGATAAACGCATAATTGGCCGGCACCTCGGTGGCAATGCGCGCCCCGGCATCCAGCACCTGTTCAGCGATGTCCATCCCCGACACATGAAACACCCATTCATTGGCCATTGCCGGCTGTTCAACCGCCTGTTCAATGGCCTGGGCAAACGCCTGCATGTCCGGCAAGTACGCGGTAAACCCGTCGCCCTTGAGTGCGGTCGTGCGAATGCCAAGCAACGCGCACACCGCTTCCTTGGTCTGCACGTCATCACGGTCGGCCTGGCGTGAACGGCGAATCAGTTCGGCCAGTTGCGCATCCATCAACTCACCACCGACGATCAGCGCAGGGCCTTGCTCCCAGGATTCCGGCGGGCAGTCCTTGGCGCTTGGGTTCAGTGGGATATGCGGGTTGATCTCCATCGGGTAGATGCGGCACACCAGCGGGCGCCGTTCGTAGATGCGGCAGCGGTTGTCTTCGTCAAGATTCCGGCAGCGTCCGGCGTTGTAGGCGGCAAAGGTAATTGCCACAAACGCCTCGGTATTGCCGCTGGGCACGATCACTGAACGGCGCTCGGCATGTTCCCGTTGTTGCAGGGGCAGGCCCAGGCCGTTACCCAGAAAGCCTTCCACCAGAACGATGACGTTACCGCCGTCCGCCGCCCAGCTGCGGGCTTCTTCGAGGGTCAGGGGCACATGATGGTCGCTGCAGCATTTACCGCAACCGACGCAGGAAAAGTGTGTGTTCATGGCGGATCTGTCACCAGGCAAGGTCAGAGGGCACGCTTGAGGGGTGACGGGTTTTTACCTCTATCTACCGCTCAGGGGCTCTGGAAGCAAGTTATGCGCCAGTGAGGATCAGCCCTTGGATACGATGTCGCGCAGCACAAATCGCATGCCCGCACTTTCATACAGTTGCCGGGCGCGCAGGTTGCTCTCCAGCACCTTGAGGTCCACATAGGGTTCACCGCGCTGCTTGAATACCTGGAAGCTGTGCAGCAGCAAGGCGCGGCCCAGCCCTTGGCCTTGGGCAAAGGGGTGTACGGCCAGGTTCTTGATAAAGGCGCTGGTCCAGCATTGGGCCACTGCGAGAACACCGTCGTGGTTACTGGCCACCAGGCACAGCGTCGGGTCGTACTCGGCATCGGTGACGAACTGCTGGCGCCACTCATCCAGGTGGCCGACACGGCCGCCGCCCTGGTCCTGGGTCATGCGCAGCACGGCATGGATCGCCGGGGCCAGTTCATCGCGATAATGATCCAGCCGGGTATCCGCTGGCCACTGCGGGGCGGGAAGGCTGCCGGTGAGGTCGCGACGCAGCAGCTGGTAATACTCGCCCAAGGCTTACAGGCCCTTTTGCGCCACGGTTTGTGCGGCGACGACCAGGCATTTGGTCAATTCTGGGGATGAGAATTTGGTAAGTACTGAGTCGGCACCGGCCAGGCGTGCTTTTTCGCTGTTCATCGCGCTGTCCAGGGAGGTGTGCAACAGCACGTAGAGGTCCTTGAAATCCGGGGTTTCGCGCAGGGTGCGGGTGAGGGCGTAGCCGTCCATCTCAGACATCTCGATGTCCGACACCACCACGTTGATCTGTTCAACCGTGCCTTGAAGCTCCAGCAACACGTCGATGGCTTCCTTGGCGCTGCGGGCGGTGTGGCAGGTCAGGCCGAGGTTGCGCAGGGTGTGGACCGATTGCTGCAAAGCCACCTGGCTGTCGTCCACCACCAGGATGCGGGCGTTGCCCAGCACTTCGGCTTCTTCCATGGTCAGGTCGGTCGGCGCCGCTTCAATCGGTGCCGGGGCGATGCCATGGATGACTTTCTCGATATCCAGCACCTGCACCAGCCCACCTTCCACCTGGGTCACCCCGGTGATAAACGCCCGATTGCCGCCGGAGCCGTAGGGAGGCGGGCGGATATCGGTGGTCAGGCAATGCACGATCTTGCTCACCGCCTGCACGTGCAGGCCCTGTTTGGAACGGCTGACATCGGTGACGATCAGGCAGCCGCCATCCGGGTCTTGCAAGGGCATTTCACCCAGGGCGCGGCTCAAGTCGATCACCGACAACGAAGCGCCGCGCAAGGTGGCGATGCCTTTGACGTGCGGGTGGGACTCCGGCAGCTTGGTCAACGGCGGGCAGGGGATGATCTCGCTGACTTTCAACAGGTTGATGGCCATCAGCTTGCCGCTGCGCAAGGTAAAGAGCAGAAGCGAGAGTGAGTCTGCGCGGGCTTTGGTGGTGGACATAAAAACCTTCTGTGGATCAGGGATGACGATCTATACACCGTTATCGACCTTGTCCTCGAAAACTGTAGGAGCGAGCTTGCTCGCGAAGAACTTCAAAGCGCCGCGTTAAAACAGATTTTGCGCGTTATCGTTGACGTTTTTCGCGAGCAAGCTCGCTCCTACAGTGGGGTGGGGTGTCAGCCCTTCCAGGCCTGTGGGTTCACCAGATCCTGCGGGCGTTGGCCCAGCAGGGCGCTGCGCAGGTTGTCCACGGCGCGGTTGGCCATGGCTTCGCGGGTTTCACCGGTCGCCGAACCAATATGCGGCAGGGTCACCGCATTGCTCAGTTGGAACAACGGCGATTCAGCCAGCGGTTCCTTTTCGTACACATCCAGCCCGGCACCACGAATACGCTGGGTTTGCAGGGCTTCGACCAGCGCAGGCTCATCCACCACTGGCCCACGGGAGATATTGATCAGGATCGCGCTGGACTTCATCAACCCCAGCTCCCGGGTGCTGATCAGGTGATGGGTCTTGTCGCTCAACGGCACCACCAGGCAGACGAAATCCGCCTCGGCCAGCAACTGCTCCAGGCTGCGAAACTGCGCGCCCAGTTCCTGCTCCAGCGCGGTCTTGCGGCTATTGCCGCTGTAAAGGATCGGCATATTGAAGCCCAGGCGCCCACGCCGGGCCACGGCCGCGCCGATATTGCCCATACCGACGATGCCCAGGGTCTTGCCGTGCACATCGCAACCAAACAAAGGCGCGCCCACGCTGGCTTTCCATTGGCCGGCCTTGGTCCAGGCATCCAATTCGGCCACGCGGCGGGCGCTGCTCATCAGCAACGCAAAGGCCAGGTCGGCAGTGCTCTCGGTGAGCACATCGGGGGTGTTGGTGAGCAGGATCCCGCGCTCATTGAAGTACGGCACGTCGTAGTTGTCGTAGCCCACCGACACACTGGACACCACTTCCAGCTTGCTCGCGCTTTCAAGCTGCTCGCGGCCCAGCTTGCGACCCACACCGATCAAACCATGGACGTGGGGCAGGGCTTCGTTGAACTGTGCATTGATGTCACCCAGCTTGGGGTTGGGCGCGATCACCTCGAAATCCTGTTGCAGGCGTTCGATCATCGGCGGGGTGATACGGCTGAAGGCCAGGACAGTCTTTTTCATGGCAGAACTCCACTCAACATGTGGGAGCTGGCTTGCCTGCGATGACGGTGTGTCAGCCACTATTGTGTTGGCTGATCCACCGTCATCGCAGGCAAGCCAGCTCCCACAATAAATTTTTAGGGGGTGGGAAGCAGCATTTCAAAATCAGTTCGCCATCCGCACACCACCGCTCAACTCATACGCCACCAACTCCGCCTGGTGCGCCGCCAGAATTTCCGGCAACGAACCGCGCAGGTATTCCACCCAGGTTTTGATCTTTGCATCCAGGTATTGGCGCGAGGGGTAGATGGCGTACAGGTTCAGCTCCTGGGAACGGTAGGTCGGCATCACCCGCACCAGTGTGCCGTTGCGCAGCCCTTCGATGGCGGCGTACACCGGCAGCAGGCCGACGCCCATGCCGCTGGTGATCGCGGTTTTCATCGCATCGGCCGAGTTAACCAGGAAGGGCGAGCTGTTGATCGCCACGCTTTCCTGGCCTTCAGGGCCGTTGAAGGTCCATTTGTCCAGCTGGACCACCGGGCTGACCAGGCGCAGGCACGCATGGTTGAGCAAGTCCTGGGGCCGCTGTGCGCAGCCCTTGGCCTTGACGTAGTCCGGCGAGGCGCAGGCGATGCTGTAGGTGATGCCCAGGCGCTGGGAAACGAAACCTGAGTCCGGCAGTTCGCTGGCCAGCACGATGGACACGTCGTAGCCCTCGTCGAGCAAATCCGGCACGCGGTTGGCCAGGGTCAGGTCGAAGGTCACGTCGGGATGGGTGCGGCGATAGCGGGCAATGGCGTCAATAACGAAATGCTGGCCGATGCCGGTCATGGTGTGCACTTTCAACTGCCCGGCCGGGCGCGCATGGGCGTCACTGGCTTCGGCCTCGGCCTCCTCGACATAGGCGAGGATCTGCTCGCAGCGCAGCAAATAGCGTTTGCCGGCTTCGGTCAGCGCGATGCGCCGGGTGGTGCGGTTGAGCAAGCGGGTTTGCAGGTGGGCCTCAAGGTTGGAGACCGCGCGCGAGACGTTGGCCGTGGTGGTGTCCAGTTGCACGGCGGCGGCGGTGAAGCTGCCGGCTTCGGCCACGCAACTGAAGGCGCGCATGTTTTGCAAAGTGTCCATGGAGTGTTCTCAAGGGAGATAGCAAATTGTGACAGAAAGTTACGCTTTCAGTGATCCCTACCAACGGATTATCGCCTGAACGGTAACAAAGATTCACAGGAATGCCAGCTTATCGTCCTCCCTGGCGCCGCCTAGAATTGCGCCACCTCTCCCGCAACACCCTCTCAGGAATTCGCTTGCCGTGCCGCGTCGCATCAGCAGAGAGCTGAAGACTCTCAGTGTTTGGGCCTTAACGTCAGTCATCAGCGGTTGCATCGGAACCGGAGGAATCGCCCCGCAGGGCCAGGCGATCAACGCCAATAGCCTGGCCACCGACGCCGCGATCCAGAGCGCCGACCGCGACGCCCACTGGCCCACCGCCCAATGGTGGCAGGCCTACGGCGACCCGCAGCTCAACCGTTGGGTCGAACTCGCCACCCGCAACAGCCCCAGCCTGGCCGTGGCCGCCGCCCGTGTACGGCAAGCCCGAGCGCTGGCCGGGGTGGCCGAGTCGGCCGAGTCGCTGCAGATCAACAGCGACACCACCCTCAAGCGCCACAACTGGCCGAAGGATCAGTTCTACGGTCCTGGCGAATTGAGCGGCGCCAACACCTGGGACAACAATTCTTCCCTGGGACTGAGCTACGCCCTCGACCTGTGGGGCCGGGAAAGCAACACGACCGAACGTGCGGTCGACCTGGCGCACATGAGCGCCGCCGAAGCGCGCCTGGCCCAACTCGAACTGCAAAACAACGTGGTGCGCGCCTATATCCAGCTGTCGTTGCAGTACGCCAACCGTGACATCGCGGCCGCCACTCTGGCCCAGCAACAGCAGATCCTGGACCTGGCCAATAAACGCCTGGCCGCCGGGATCGGCACTCACTTTGACGTCAGCCAGGCTGAAACGCCGCTGCCGGAAACCCATCGCCAACTGGATGCCCTGGACGAGGAAATCGCCCTGAGCCGTAACCAACTGGCGGCGTTGGCCGGCAAAGGCCCGGGGGAGGGCGCGCAATTGCAGCGCCCGACCCTGGCCCTCGCCGCGCCGTTGAAATTGCCCTCCAGCCTGCCGGCGCAATTGCTCGGCCAACGCCCGGATGTGGTTGCAAGCCGCTGGCAGGTAGCAGCCCAGGCACGGGGTATCGATGTGGCTCATGCAGGCTTCTATCCCAACGTCGACCTGGTCGGCAGCCTTGGCTACATGGCCACCGGCGGCGGCATGCTGGAATTCCTGGCTGGGAAGAAATTCAACTACAACGTCGGCCCGGCGATCACCTTGCCGATCTTCGACGGCGGCCGCCTGCGTGCGCAATTGGGTGAAGCCAGTGCCGGCTACGACATCGCGGTGGCCCAGTACAACCAGACCCTGGTCAATGCGCTCAAGGGCATCAGCGACCAGTTGATCCGCCGCGAGTCCATGGACAAACAGTCGGCCTTCGCCGCGCAGTCGGTGGCCTCGGCGCAGAAAACCTACGACATCGCCATGGTCGCCTATCAACGTGGCCTCACTGACTACCTCAACGTGCTCAACGCCCAAACCTTGTTGTTTCGCCAGCAGCAGATCGAACAACAGGTGCAGGCGGCACGCCTCAGCGCCCATGCCGAGCTGGTGACCGCCTTGGGCGGCGGCCTCGGTGCTGGCGATGATGTGCCCACGGCTGCCAAGACACTCCCAAGCAAGACTCCGGCGGCGCTCGCCGTGTTTGATCACTGAGTAGGCCTTGATGACTCCCTTGCCTGCACCGCTGCGCTGGCTGCATTCCCTTGAGTGGCGCCGTGGTTTTTTCGACTGGGCACGCAGTGATGGCGTGACCTGGGTGTATATCTTCAAAGTGCTGGTCGCTGCGTTCCTGACGCTGTGGCTGGCCATGCGCCTGGAACTGCCGCAACCGCGCACGGCGATGATCACCGTATTTATCGTGATGCAGCCCCAGAGCGGCCAGGTGTTCGCCAAGAGTTTCTACCGTTTCCTAGGGACCTTGGCAGGCTCGGCGGTGATGGTGCTGTTGATCGCCTTGTTTGCGCAGAACACCGAACTGTTCCTGGGGGCGCTGGCGATCTGGGTCGGCATTTGCACCGCCGGTGCCACGCGCAACCGCAACTTTCGCGCCTATGGGTTCGTGCTCGCCGGCTACACCGCGGCGATGGTCGGCCTGCCGGCCCTGGCCCACCCGGACGGCGCCTTCATGGCGGCGGTGTGGCGGGTGCTGGAAATTTCTCTGGGGATACTGTGCTCGACACTGGTCAGCGCCGCCATCCTGCCGCAGACCTCCAGCGCCGCCATGCGCAACGCGCTGTACCAGCGCTTCGGTGTGTTCGCGCTGTTCGTGACTGACGGCCTGCGCGGGCGCAGCCAGCGCGAAGGCTTCGAGGCCAGCAACGTGCGCTTTATTGCCGAAGCCGTGGGCCTGGAAGGCTTGCGTAGCGTCACCGTGTTTGAGGACCCGCACATGCGTCGGCGCAACGGGCGGCTCAGTCGCCTCAACAGCGAATTCATGAGCATCACCACACGCTTCAACGCCTTGCACCAATTGCTCGAACGCTTGCGCGCCGATGAGGCCGACCATGTGGTGGCAGCGATCAAACCCGGCCTGCAAGACCTGGCCGAAGTGCTCGACAGCTTCTCTGGCCGCGCCCTCACCAGCCCCGATGCCGCGCGCCTGGTCAACCAACTGAGCGCCTACAAGGACGGCCTGCCCGCCAAGGTGCGCAGCCTGCGGGCGAGCTTCCAGGAGGGCAACCCGACGGACGCCGAGCAGTTGGATTTCCACACTGCCTACGAGCTGCTGTACCGTTTCGTCGACGACCTGCACAACTACGCGCAAACCCACGCGTCCCTGGCCGAGCATCGCCATGCGCGGGAGGATTGGCACGAAGCCTACACGCCAAAGACCAACTGGTTGGCCTGTGCCGCTGCCGGGGTGCGCGCCTCGTTTATCCTGGTTGTGCTGGGCAGTTACTGGGTGGCCACTGCCTGGCCCAGCGGCGCCACCATGACCCTGATCGCGGCGGCCACGGTGGGCCTGTCTGCTGCCACGCCCAACCCCAAGCGCATGGCGTTCCAGATGGCCTGCGGCACCTTGATCGGCGCTTTGGTCGGCTTTGTCGAAATGTTCTTCGTGTTCCCCTGGATCGACGGTTTCCCGCTGCTGTGCGTGATGCTCGCGCCGGTGATCATCTTCGGGGCCTTTCTGTCTTCACGCCCGCAATACGCCGGTGTGGGCGTGGGCCTGCTGATCTTCTTCAGCACCGGTTCGGTGCCGGATAACCTAACGGTCTACAACCCTTACACCTTTATCAACGACTACATCGCCATGGTCATCGGCATGCTGGTGTGCGCGGCGGCGGGTGCGATCATCCTGCCGCCCAACAGCCGCTGGTTGTGGCGCCGCCTGGAGCAAGACCTGCGTGAGCAAGTGGTGTATGCCATCAGCGGCAAGCTCAAGGGCCTGGCGTCGAGCTTTGAAAGCCGCACCCGCGACCTGCTGCACCAGGCGTATGGCCTCGCGGCCGGCGAGCCGCAGGTGCAGCGCGATTTGCTGTGCTGGATGTTCGTGGTGCTGGAGGTCGGCCACGCGATCATCGAGCTGCGCAAGGAGCAGGCGATTTTGCCGGTGCACCCGGCGTATGCCGAATCGCAGCCGTGGCGCCAGGCGATCCGCGTGATGGGGCGCTCGCTGGTGCGGCTGTTCCTGCAACCCAGCGCCAGCAACCTGGAGCGCGGGTTGATTGCCGTCGACCATGCGATCAGCCGTGTGCAGGCCACCGACGAACCCTTCGCCCCGCACTTCGACACCTCGGCCCTGCGCCGTGTGAAGAGCTACCTGCACTTTATTCGCACCTCGTTGCTCGACCCGCAATCGCCTCTGGCCGCCCTCAAAGGAGCCCCGAATGCCTCGTGAAATTGCATTCCACGGCATCTATATGCCGACCATGACCCTGATGTTCTTGATCGCAGCCGGGCTGGCCTGGGCGATTGATCGCTTCCTGGCCGGGTTCGACCTGTACCGTTTCTTCTGGCACCCGGCGCTGCTGCGCCTGAGCCTGTTCGCTTGCCTGTTCGGCGCCCTGGCGCTGAGCGTCTACCGTTGAGAATGCCCCGATGAAAAAGTTTTTCAGCCTGCTCGCCACCTTGCTGGTTCTGGCGTTGGCGATCTGGATTGGCCGCACGTTGTGGGTGCACTACATGCAAACGCCGTGGACCCGCGATGGTCGGGTGCGCGCCGACATTATCAATGTGGCGGCTGACGTCACCGGCGAAGTGGTGGACGTACCGGTACGCGATAACCAGTTGGTGAAAAAAGGCGACCTGCTGATGCAGATCGACCCCGAGCACTACCGCATTGCCGTCAAGCAAGCGCAATCGCTGGTGGCCTCCCGCAAGGCCACCTGGGAAATGCGCAAGGTCAACGCGCACCGCCGCGCCGACCTCGACGCCCTGGTGATCTCCAAGGAAAACCGCGACGACGCCAGCAACATCGCCGACTCGGCCCTGGCCGATTATCAGCACGCCCTGGCGCAACTGGAGGCCGCCGAACTCAACTTGAAACGCACGCGAGTACTGGCGGCGGTGGACGGTTATGTCACCAACCTCAACGTGCACCGTGGCGACTATGCGCGTATCGGCGAAGCGAAGATGGCTGTGGTGGATATGAATTCGTTCTGGGTGTATGGCTTCTTTGAAGAAACCAAACTGCCCCACGTGAAGGTGGGCGACAAAGCCGATATGCAATTGATGAGCGGCGAGACCTTGAAGGGCCATGTGGAAAGCATCTCGCGCGGCATCTACGACCGCGACAACCCCGAGAGCCGTGAACTGATCGCCGATGTGAACCCGACCTTCAACTGGGTGCGCTTGGCCCAGCGTGTGCCGGTGCGCATTCACATTGATGAAGTGCCGGAGGGCGTGTTGTTGGCGGCCGGGATTACCTGCACGGTGATCGTCAACCCAACACAAAACTAAAAAATGTGGGAGGGGCAAGCCCTAATGCCAGTCAGTCAAGGCTTTTGTAGGAGCGAGCTTGCTCGCGAAAAACTCATAGGCGCCGCGTTCATTCAGGAAGCACGCGTTATCGTTGAGGTTTTTCGCGAGCAAGCTCGCTCCTACAGTGGGCGATGTAAGCCCCCTCATACATCTAGACCCGCGTCAGGCTTTGATAAAGGTCTCATGCAAGTGCCGCCACAGCAGCGCGCCACTGGCCTGTTTCTCGAACACCACCGTGGCGCGGCGGTCGGTCTGGGTGCCACTGTCGTCAATCTGATGCTCGCGATACGTGACCGTCGCGCCGCGTGCATGGCGGTCAATCCCGGTCATTTCGCTCAAGGTGATTTTCAACCCCGGACGCATCCCGCCCAGGCGCGTGAACAAGGCATTGACCCCGGCCGTGTTGACCCGCGTACCGGTGGCGGGCGCCACCATGCTGAACTCGGGTGAGAAGCGCGCCAGCAGATTTTCCAGCGTGCCCTCAGGCGCAACGCCGGCAAACCATTGTTCGATCTCGACGTGGGTCTGGATCACTTCTTCAAAAAAATCGCTGTAGTCAATCATGTTTGGGCTCGCTGCAAGGGTGAAGCAGCGCGCGTACCCTGGAAGCATCCAGGCGCAACACTGCGAAAAGCGGCAACAGGGTCAGAGCTGCCGCCATCGTGAAGGTAATCGCGAAGGAATCCAAGGCCGACAGTACGGCACTGAGCACGGCGGCACCCACGCAGAAACTCACTTGCCGGTTCATGTTCCACAACGCGCTGGCGTGGCCCATGCGCTCGGCGGGAATATCCAGAAAGGCCAGGGTTTGTGCGGTGCTGCTGCACAAGCTGCCGCCCAGGCCCATCAAGACGTAGGCCGCAATAATCAGCGTCGGCTCGTTGAGCAGCAGGATACCGCCGCATTGCAGCGCCATGCCGGCCAGTAACAAGGGTTTGGGGCCAAAGCGATTGAAGAGTCGCTTGCTCAGGTAGATCGCCACGGCCGAGGCCAGTGCCCACGGCAGCATGAGCGCGCCGGTCTGGGTGGCGTCATACTCCAGGCCACGCACGTAGAGGATGGCGATCAGGCTGGTGCCGATAAATACCCCCGGAATACACAGGTAAACCAGCATTGCCACGCGCAGCATCGGGCTGGCGGCTTGTTTGAACACACTGCCCAGGTCCAGGGGCGGGCGCTCGGTTAAAGGCGCATCGGGTTTTATCCACAGCAGCGCCAGCAGCAGGGTCACTAGCGCCAGAGGCAGGTTGGCGTAGAAAATCCAACGCCAGGACAGGCTGTCGACAATCACCCCGCCCAACGCCGGGGACAGCGCTGGCACCAGCAACGCCACCGACATCACCCGCGCTGTCAATTGGCTGCGCTCGGCCGCGGGAAAGTGTCGGTAAGCCATGGCTTGCCCCACCGGAATCAGTAAGCCGCCGCCGAGCCCCTGCAAGGCGCGCCAAGCTATCAACGCTTCGATGGAGCCAGCCTGGCCGACCATCACCGATGCGCCGGCAAACAGCAGCAGGCTGGTAGCGATCAGGGTGCGCTCGCCCATGAGCGCCGCCAACCACACACTCAAGGGAATGATCACTGTCAGCCCGAGCATGTAGGCATTGCTGATCCACGCTAACTGGGTGACCGAGGCGTGCAGTTCGCGGGCGATATCCGGGTAGGCGACGGTGGCGACAAACATGTTCACCAGGTCCAGGGCAAAGCCCAACAAAAAGATCCAGGCGACTTTCGAGCGGTAGGTCATGAACGCGTTCCTGCGAGTGGAGCCGGCAGGGTAGGCCGCACGCAGGGTTTGGGATACGTCGGTTTGCCTGCTAGTTTGTCAAAAATTTTTTGACAAAGGAGGGCGTCCACCATGGTCAGCCTGGACCGTTTTGACACTTTCAAGGCCGTGGTCGAGGCCGGCTCGCTCACCGCTGCCGCGGACCTGCTGGGCCAGACTCGCGCCGTGGTCAGCTTCAACCTCAAGCGCCTGGAGGCGGAACTCGGCGTCACCCTGCTGACCCGCAACACCCGCCAACTGGCACTGACCGACGCGGGTGAGCGCTTCTACCTGCGCTGCACGCGCATGCTTGAAGAGGCCCGCCTGGCGGTAGAAGAAGCCCGCAGTGAACATGCCCAGCTCAAAGGCACCCTGCGTATCACCACCACTGTCGAATATGCCCTGGCTGTAGTTGCTCCGGCGGTAGAAGCCTTTCGACGCCTGCACCCGGACCTGAATATCCACTTATCCACATCCTCCACCCACGCCGATCTGATCTCCGAGCGTTTTGACGTGGCGATTCGGCTGGGGCGCTTGCTGGACTCCAATCACCGCGCAGTGCAGTTGTCCACATTCGACGTGTTCGCCGTCGCGGCGCCGCAGTTTGCCGCAGTTCAAACCCTGGCTGAGTTGGAGCAGTTGCCCAGGCTGGGCCACGGCCGCTTGAGCGAACTGAGCGTCACCGACCCGGCAGGTCTCGAACACCCTTATCGAGCCGGCCCGTCAGCCTTGGTGGCCGACAGCGCGGCGGTCCTTCAGGCATTTGCGGTGCGCGGCCACGGTGTGGCGGTTTTACCGCAATGGTTGGTGCAGAGGGATGTCGACGCGGGACGCTTGGTGCGCCTGTTGGCGGACCACCGCTTTGCCCCGCAAGGGGTTTACGCGATGTATCCGGACACGCGGCATTTGCCGCTGAAGGTGCGGGCGTTTATTGATTTCATGAAACCTTAGAGCCTACCGCCCAAGCCAAAGCGCTTCTTCAGCACCTTCTCCAACAACCCCTTGGGCAATAGCGCCGCCATCAACGGCAACGCGCGGCTGCCGTTACCCGAACGCAACAGGCGCGGCGGTTGCGCTTGCTGCACCGCCTTGAGCACGTCTGCAGCAAACTCACTGGCCGGGGTTGGCTTGTCCTGGGACGCTTGGCTGCGCGCACGAATGCCGTCGCGCAATGGCCACCATGGCGACTGTTCCTGGATCAGTAACTCGGCCTGGGCGCCGGCATTCTTCGCAAAGCTTGTATTGATCGCACCGGGCTGCACTTCCATCACCCGCACGCCAAACGGTGCCAGCTCCATGCGCAGGGCGTCGCTCAAGGCATGTACGGCGGCTTTGGATGCGCAGTAGGCGCCGGCGAACGGCGTCACCAGTACGCCGGAAACACTGCCGATATTCACCACCAGGCCCCTGCTGCGACGCAAGGCAGGAAACAGCGCCTGGGTCACGCCGACGATGGAAAACACATTGGTTTCGAATTGGCGTTGCATCGCCTCGGTACCGCCGTCGAGCAACGGGCCCATGGCGCCGTAGCCGGCGTTGTTGACCAGTACATCCAGCTCGCTCAATTGCTCGGCCAGGAGTTGTAAAGCGGCGCTGTCATTGACATCCAACTGCACAGCATTGAAGCCTGCGACCGCGAGGGCGGCGACGTCATCGGGTTGGCGGGCGCTGGCCCATACCTCGAAGCCTGCGCCTTTGAACGCGTCGGCGAGGGCGCGGCCGATGCCGCTGGAGCAACCGGTGATCAGTACGTTGGGCATGGGTCCATCCTTTGTCAGTCCGAGAAACTGCCTTGCAGATGCTCGGCGCGAAATTCCAGGGTTTGTGGGCGATAGCCGGGGCGCAGCGGCGGGGTGGGCAGGCAGTCATCCCAGGTGGCGCCCGCCTGCAACTCGCCGGGGCCGCGATAGCGTGGGGCGGCGTAGACGTTGTCGGCCAGGTTGACCGTATCGCCCGGTGCGTAGGCGGCCACGCGCCAGCGCAGTTCGGTGAGCGGTACATCGTTGCCGTTGTTGAGGGTCAGTTTGAGCGGTCGGTCGGCTGGGCAGTCTTGCGGCGCGTAGGTGATGCGCAACTCAAGACGCGCCAGTTGTGACGCTTCGCGATTGTCCAGCCATACCACCCAAACCGCGACAAACCCCAGGCCGACGGCAGCGGCCAACGATACCGGCAGCGCCTTGGCCGGGTAGCGCAGCAGCAGGATCAGCCAGGTGATGATCAGGAGAACGCCGAAGAACATGGAGACCACCTCGAATAGGGAACGAGCATCCTAACTTAAGCGTAGGCGGGATGGGTTAGCTTGAGCATTGTGCTGGCCGCACGGACGCCATCGCAGGCAAGCCAGCTCCCAAAGGTTGACCCTATTCCAATGATGTACCCGGTCAAACTATGGGAGTGGGCTCGCCCGCGATGACTGACTTACTGAGCACAAGCATCGGCCTGCAAGCCATCAATGCAAGCTTCCACCAGAGCCAAGCCAGTTTCCGCCAACGGCAGGCTCGCCCAATTCAGGCAACTCGGGTGTTCGGCCGTTCCTCAGGCACCGTTCGTCGCTACTGTCAGAGTTCACAGGTTCTTTATTTTTTAGAACCACTCAGTTTGTTGGACATAGCGGTGTATCTCTACCTGAGGGAATGCGTGGGCATGGACAACGACTCGAGAACTGACCGTCTGCTTCTTACGTTGGTCAACGAGCCCGAACGGCAAGTGGGCCTGGAAAAAGTCAGCTTCATCACCGCGATGCAGCAAATGGGCATGACGTCGGTGTTCGACATCATCGCCCAACCCAAGCCCCACTTCGTCCAACGCCTGGGTGAGATCTGCGAGGCGGATGGCGAGGTGGCCTATGACAATGCCATGTGCTATGCGGTGCAGATCGGTCGGCTGTACCGTGAACACCAGGTATCCAACGGCAGAACCCAGTACCAGGGCCAGCAGACCGGTGTGCGTGCGCTGGTCGATGTCGGGCCGAGTTTCCCGAACCTGTTCAAGGAAAACTGGGATGAGTTCTGCAAAGTGGGCGCGATGGCGGCGGTCGATTCGCCGGTGGCCTACCTCAGCGCTCAATATCGTTTCGCTACGCGCACCCTGGAAGGCTCCGGCCAGGGTGATCGGCCCAAGATTCTGTTGAGGACTCGGCGGCCCGATCTGGAGGGGTTGATCATTGACCAGCAAAGCACCTTTACCCCCAGACCGATGCTGGAGTTAGTCAATGAGATACTTATGGCCGACATCGCCCGGTACCGGACAGGAAAGCCGGATGCCAACAAGCCGATTTACGACGTGCTGGCCGAGCGGCGCTATCCGTTCATGTTTCCGTATTACTACCCTCACCACCAATGCCGATTAGGGCTGGCCGAAAAGAAGCTTGAGTTGGGGGAGTTGAACTATCGCATCAGCTTGCAGTTGCCCATCAGCCAACGGGGCTTGAACGATTATGGCGTGGTGCAGAACACTGCAGCGCAAGCGCAACTGTTGATGTCGGGGTTAAGCCCTCAGCAACAGCAACTGTTGATCGAACCTTCATTGTTCACCACGTTTTATCTATCGAAGGCTCAGCTGACGCAGACCTGGGCAGGGCCGGGGACTTCTCATCTGAGTCCGCATTCGGCCATCAGGATTGCTTTACTGATATCCCCACAGTCAAGCCTGAAGTCTGTTGTGCCTCAGGCAGAAACCTTAGTCAACCAAGGGAAATTGACGAGCACGGCAACGATTGAATTCTCGGGGCCTGACGATACTAAACGAGAGGGTCTTTTCTGGATTAATTCTGGGACGCCGTTATATGCGAACACGGCTAATATTTGGACGCCTAATTATCTTCACCCCGCGAATACCTCAACAATCTGCACAGTTATCCGCTGGGGGGGAGAAGAACCGTTTCCTATCGAACCGGGCTATCGAGCCTCATTTACTGTCACCACCACCACGGGCACTACCACTAGGCCCGTTTCACTGGCGGTACTCAGCTTCACCATTGTCCTGGATGAGTACGTGACATGGACGGCCGAGCAGCAGGAGTTTTTTCAGCGCAGTTACGGTCTCCAAGGTATTGGTCACGTTGACAACCCACTGGTGCAGCTCGAGACCTTCATGCAACGTTCGGAGCTGGATGCCGAGCAGGTCGAGGCGCTTTTATCCCAGCGTCAGCATTTCCCCCACGTGTCTCCCAATTGCCCCAGCGGCAACCCACAATGGACGGGGGGCAATGGCGTCGGCAAGGCATACCCGCACGCCTCTCACTATGGCGCGTGTTATGTCAACGGCCATGGCAGCGAGCGTTATGACAGTGTTGTGCCTGCTACCGTTGTCTCGACGTGTGCGGACCAGTTCGACAATTCCATGGGCCTCAAGGAAACCACGCTCGGTAGCCGCACGGTCTGGTACCTGACTAAAACGTCCCCTCAACGGTTTGACCGCCTGCAACGCATGATTCGTCTGCAGCGCTGGCTGAAGAAAGACCTGGGTATGGACATGTCCTATGCCGAACTGGACACGCTGCTCATTTGCGCCATCCGCAGCGAGGGTGAACACAACCTGACCATGGACCTGAACACCAATACCCTGCGGGTCTTGGGTGTTTATCGTTATTTCAGCCGACGTTATGGCATCAAGCCCGAAGAATTTGCGGCGTTCCTCCACGATCTCACGCCTTACGCCACGGGTGACAAGGTGCCGCTGTTTGACCAAGTCTTTAACCCTGCTGCGCTGTTCGATACGCCTTTGGAACTCAATAGAGCCGCCTTTAATGTCAGTGGGACAGACGCTGCGAACAAAAAAATCGTCGCACAACTCTGTGCCGCGCTCGGCCTTGAGCCTACAGAGTCATCGCTTTCTCGCTTGGCCAACCAAACGAAGGATTTTGTTGGGCCGTTACTCCGCGACCTTGGCACCCTGTCCTCGCTCTACCGTCAGGCGCGTATTCCGCAAATGTTTGGCTTGTCGCCGGAGGAAGGCTGGGGCCTGGTGGATATGCTGGGGGGGCTGGAGTACCAGCGATTACTCTGTACCGGGCGCCTGCTACAACCCTCATTGTCGTCCCTCAGGCCATGGTCGTTGACTGCGCAGGGCGCCAGCGATATGAGCATCAGGCTGGTGCTGGTGGTTGATGCCGCGCATGAAGGTACCTTATTGCGTCTGCTGCCAGGTTCAGCCTTGTTTGTGCTGGCGGGGACCGACTTTGCATCAGCAGCTGGCACGCGGGTGTTTACCCTGGAACGGCAGCCCCAGCATTCAGACGAAGAAAACTTCGTGCGCAATCCTGACGGCAGCGCGCTTACGCTTGAACCGTTGAGCGCTGGTGGGACGTTGTCGCTCAGCGGCAAGCGCCTTTCAAGGACAGCTTGGGAGGTAATAACCAGCCAACCGTCTTCAATTCACCACCTGCAAGTAAAGTGCGGCTCGCTGCCTAAAAGACACCTACCGACCGTAGAGGCTTGGGAAGAGGATGCGATGGCGCCCGCGCCTGACGTTCTCGATGTGTTGATGCAGATGGATTGGGCCGTGAATTGGCTCAAGGACAGCAAGCAAAGTGTTACCGGGGTACGGCGCGCGTTGGGCCTGGAGCCTGGAGATTACCTGCCCCCCCAAGGCTTGGTGGACCGCTTGGGCATATTGGCCGCCGCGACGCGAGAGGTATTGATTACCGATGAGCAGATCTCGGCGCTGAATCTGCCTGTTTATGAACGGCCCAAGTCCGCTGCCGCACGAGAGCCCATCAAATGGCGCGAAGTGCTGCAGTATTTGCTGGACCCGCAGGGACTGGTGAGGCCTGTTCCGCTCACAGGTCTCGAAGACCCCCATCATTACTTGCAAGAAGCGATTAACTATCGAGTGGGGCAGTTGAACCTCTTCCCCGATGAGCGTGAGCAGAGCGTGGCGAAGCTTGCCGGCTTGTTGCTGGCCGGCCATGACCACCAACTGCGGCTGATCGAAGGTTTGGCACAAGAAATGATCAACCTGCCGATGGACCGCACCCAAGTTGTACTGCGTTGGGCACAAACCTCGGTACACGCCCTGTTGTCAGCGGTGTTGGGGCTGGCTACTGCAGCCGCCACTGACTCATTGATCAATCAACTCGAGCGTGTATTGCGTCATGGGACAGTGGTGATGGACCTGCGGTTGAGCACCAGTGCCTTGCGTGTGTTTTTGCTTAATCCGCAATGGCTGGGAGTTCCGGGTAGAAATCTGGAGTTGAACCTCAAGAGCTTCTACCTGCTGAGCCGCTACAGTCAGTGGTTTCATGGCCAAAGCCAGGCGGAGGAGGCATTGCTGGGTTATTTCATCGCGGCCAACCCCGGAAAAACAGCGCTCAAAAACAAAACATTGCGCGCTGCAGTCAGCGACCAGGCCGCTTTCGTTTTGGCCAGGCTGTTGGGGTGGCGGCAGGACGACGTGCATGAGCTTTTCCAACTGCTGGCGCAAAAGCGCGCCTGCTCCATGGCCGACATCGACTGGATCCTGCGCAGCCAAGCCACCTGTGCCGCCAGCGGCCTGGCTGCGGCGGACTTGCTCAGGGCCACAGCCCTGCACGGCGACAGTACGGGTGTGGCCTGGCAAGCGGTAGGCAATGTGGTCATGGCTGCCCGGCGCTGAGCGCCTGCGCACTTTTACGATGAATAAGGAGCGAGCATGTCCAGCTCAATCGATAGCCAGCTCAACGAAACCCTGCGCGATGCCCTGGTGGCCTACTATCTGGATGAGGTGGTACCGAACGCAGCGGAGTTTGTCGACGCCCAGTTGAGCGACAAAATCAAGACCGCCAACGACCTCTACCAATACAAGCTGCTGGATGTGCAGGTCAGCCAGGCCGTGCCCACCAGCCCGGTGGCCTCGGCCATCGCCAGTATTCAGCAGTACATCAATGCCGCGCTGATGGGCATGGAGCCGGGCTATGAAACCAAAGTGATGGAAGATCACCTGATCAGGCAGTGGCGCGAGATCGACTGCCAATACCCCATCTGGGCGGCCAACCAGCAGTTGAGCTATTACCCGGAACTGTATATCGACCCCTCGTTGCGCCTGACCAAATCCAAGTATTTCCAGCAACTGGAAAACGACCTCAATCAGAACAAGATCGAGATCGACACCACTCAGGAAGCGGTGCTGTCTTATCTGGCGAGCTTTGAGGAAGTGGCCAACCTGACGATTATCAATGGATACATCAATACCACTGATTTCAAGAATGGCATGTATTACTTTATCGGCAAGTCCCGGGCCGAGAGTGTGTACTACTGGCGCTCGGTGGATATGTCCCAGCGTACTTACATGAACCTCAACGGCACGGATCCCAACCGGCCAAAGTTCGATTATCCGCAGCCGGGGGCGTGGTCAGACTGGCACAAGGCTAACTTGCCGATTTCGGCCAGTGCGATTGAGCGCACCATCAGGCCAGTGTTGTTCAATAACCGCCTGTTTGTATTGTGGGTGGAGTGCGTGGATAACAACCCTGCTCAGATGACGGTTGAAGAAGGTTATCTCCCAGGTGGTACCCCCATACCGCCAGATCCGGGTTCACCGGTTATCAAAGTACACAGTAACCCGATGTTGCGCTTGAACATGGTCTACAAGAAGTACGACGACAGTTGGAGTATGCCGCAAACCGTCATTGAAGCCTGGAGTGAGTCACCGTTGTTCAAGACTACGGACTTGGCGGAGCAGGTTGAGAGCATTGCCGTGGCCGACAGTTCGACAATGCCGGAGTCGATGTTTGTGGCGATGTATATGGGGTATACCGCAGGTAATGCGACGGATGGTGCGGCGGATCAATATGCGTTTCTAAAAACGGCAATGATCGATAAAAATTTTAATGTAACGGCGCTGTTTCCCAATCGTGGGTATGTGCCCAGTATCGGAACTCGAAAGGAGATCAAGGCACCCCATGTCTTGAGGGTGGGACGGTTATTTGCTCAGGATAATAAAGGGCGGTTTCAGTTCAAAGTGCCTGAGCTTAGTATAGCGCTGAAAAGTGTCGAGTCGCATCGACCGCATCAAGAGCTGGATAACTGGAATTTTGAAGAGAGGCAGGTTTCGATTGTTAGCCCTTCCCGTGGGGATGATGTTACTTATGATAAGTCTACAGGGGAAGTGTTCTTTAAATCTAAAATATCAGCTGTATTTTCAAAGCCTCCGGATGTGACGTTTTCTATAACGGCTTTTGATTCGGAGACGCAAGATAGATATAAGCTTGAAATGGTTTTGCCCGCAAACCAAACGGCGGGCTATGAGACGCTTTTGAACGGTTCTAGAATTCAAGTGTTGAGTGGTTCGCAGTTTAGTGGTGGGGGGAGGTGTAGGGTTAGTTTGATATCTTCTCGTACTAATGGATACGTTGGAAGCGGGTTATTGTCTTATTTCTTGTGTGACACATATGATGTTCATCATTGTACTCTTGGTCTGCCGGATGCAAATGGTTTTATATCAATATCTTCTAAGATTGCTGTGCTGGTGCGTGATTATTTGATGCGCACCGGTTTAGTATTAAAAACAGTGCAGACGGATTGGCCTGCTGGATTCCGTCACGCTGAGGTCCAGGAGTTTATAAGGCCCCCTACTTATGTTTTTCAGCACGTTATTCTGCGACCTCTGAATCTGAGTGATCCGATGGCAGCTAATCCTGGCGCGGCGTCACTTTGGCACTCCGGTGGATTCGCAGTAATAAATCCACCCGACACCCATACATTAAAGCTCCCCATTAACCCTGAAACCCTGTTGCCTGACTGGCCGGGAGCCTGGCCCATCGGCTCAAAAAAAATTCCGATTATCCATGGTATCAAGGTGTTCAACGGTACCACCTGGCAGGTTTTGGGACATGCCCTGAAAATGACCTACGTAGAACTGGAGCTTGTCGCGCAAGTCACCACACCGCTGATCGCCCCTCGCATCAACACCCGTGCCAGCCCAACTCTGGGCATCGCCGAATTCATCGATTTCACCAACTCTGGCATCAAGCTAAACGATGCCGGCACCGCTCCACGCCAACCCATCCGCATGAATACATTGTTTGCACGCGAGTTGATCAACCGCGCCAATATCGCCCTGGAAAACCTGCTGTCCTGGGATACTCAGCTCCTTGAAGAGCCCCCTCTCAATCCACCAGCGGCCATTAACCAGATGGATTTTCACGGTGCCAACGGCTTGTATTTCTGGGAGTTGTTCCTGCACCTGCCTTTCATGGTCAGCCACCGTCTGAACCAGGAGCAAAACTTCGAAGGCGCCGAACAGTGGCTGGGCTTTATCTTCGACCCTTCGCGCAAAAAAGACGAGAAGGGCCGTCCGGCCTACTGGAACGTACGGCCTTTGATGGATGACCCGGTAGAAATGGACTACGTGTCGCGCAAACCCGCCGATCCGGACGGTATCGCTAGCAGCCACCCGGTGCGCTATCGCAAGGCGATCTACATGTTCTACATCAAGAACCTGCTGGACCGGGGTGACGCCGCCTACCGGCAACTGACCCCCGACAGCCTCGTAGCGGCCAAGCTGTGGTACGTGCGCGTGCTTGACCTGCTGGGGCCGCGCCCTGATATCAACGTGGTGGACCATTGGCAACCGATCCCCCTGAAAACCCTGAGCGACGCCACCAACTCAAAATTGCGCGAGTTCGAACAGCGCCTGATCCGGCAGGACCAACTACGCGAAGAGAGTGCCGCGGCCAACGATGGCGAGTCGCTCTACCACTTCGCCGAACCGCCGCTGTACCTGCGCACTTTCGCGCCCGACCCTACCCTGCTTGATCTGGATAACAGATACCTGCGCTTGCCCTTCAACCGTGAGTTGGTCCAGAACTGGGATACCGCCGAGGCGCGCCTGGACAACCTGCGTAACAACCGTACGCTGGACGGCAAGCCGCTGATGCTGCCCTTGTTTGCCGCCCCCTTGAACCCGCGCGATCTGCTGGCGGCGTTCGGTCAGGGCGCGGCCTCCGGTGGTGCCGCGCGGTTGTTGGCCCAGGAGGTGCCACCTTATCGCTACAGTGTGATGCACAACCGTGCCAGCAGTGCTGTGGAAACCCTGATCCAATTTGGCAATACGTTGTTGTCATTGATCGAGCGCAAGGAACAGGCGCAACTGCAGGAGCTGCAATACCACCAGGCTTGGGAGTTCGCCCAGTTTGCCGTGGACCTGCAACAACAGGCACAAGCGATTGACCTTGAGCAGAAAAAAGCACTGGAGGCGAGTAAGGCGCTGGCTCAGGGGCGCCTGGATTTCTACCGTAAGTTGGCCGATGAAGTGGTGAATGCCGGTGAAAAAGCTGCTGCAGCGCTGCACTTGGAAGGGCGGGTGTTGGACAACATCAGTCAGGTGGCCAATGCCGTTGGCAGTGGCCTGAAGGCCCCCCCCAATTCGGCTGGCGGCGGCGGCGGGGCTCACGCGGGTTTGACTAATGGTGCCGTTGCCATAGCGTCCTCCGGGGGATGGCGCCTGGAGGGCGTCGCCGAAATGGTCAGTGCCTATTCTTCAGCCAGGGCGGCGATGCTCCATACCATTGCGGAGGCGACGGACCGCGCTGAAAACTTCCGCCGCCGCCACCAGGAATGGATGCAAGCCCGTGACCAAGCCACGCTGGAAATTGCCCAGATCGAGGCACAAATGCAGGTGCTTGAAGCACAGGCCCGCGCCACCACCCTGCAATTGAACCAGGCCCGCGTCGCCCAGGATCAGGCGTTGGCCAGCTATGATTTTCTGCGCACCCGTTTTAGCAATGCGCAACTCTATCAATGGCTCAACGGCCAGTTCGCGACCTTCTATTACCAGGCCTACGATGCCACCTTGGCGCTGTGTCTGGCCGCCGAAGCCTGTTGGCAATTTGAACTCGCCGACTTCAGCACGCGCTTTATTCAGGCGGGCGTCTGGAAGGACAGCTACCGAGGCTTGAGCGCCGGCGAGGCGTTGAAGTTGTCCTTATTGAAAATGGATTCGGCGTACCTGAGTCGCAATGAACGACGGCTGGAGATCACCAAGACGGTGTCCCTGCGCCAACTCAAGGACAAGGATCCGACCTCCGCCATCAATCAGGACTGGGACACCATCAAGCTTGGCCTGATAGACAACTGCCGCGTCGATTTCCAGCTGACGCAGCCCATGTTCGACAGCAATTACCCTGGGCATAGCGTGCGCCGGATCAAACGTATCAGCGTGTCGTTGCCTGTGGTCCTGGGGCCCTACGAAGACATTCACGCCACCTTGACCCAAACCTACAGTGCCGTGCAGATAGGCGACACCCTCAAGGAAAACCTGCGGGCCAGCCAGCAAATCGTTTTGTCTGGCGGGGTGGATGACGATGGGCTGTTCACTTTCAGTTTCGACGATGAGCGTTATTTGCCCTTTGAGGGTACGGGCGCTATTTCAAGCTGGGCGTTGGAATTCACCTCGACTGACGTTGCGGCGCGGAACCGCCTGTTCGAATCGCTGACCGACATCATCCTTAAGCTGCACTACACGGCCAAGGCTGGCTAGGAGGAGGCATAGTGAACCATGACGAGTCGCTGCAAATCGCCGCGCCGTCCCTGCCCAAGGGCGGTGGCGCCATCCAGAGTATCGGCAACGGCCTGGGACCGGTCGGTATCAGCGGTGGTGCATCGTTCGAGCTGCCCTTGCCAATCTCCCCCGGGCGGGGTTTTGCCCCGGACCTGACGCTGGGTTACAGCAGCACCAACGGCAACAGCTCGTTCGGAATAGGCTGGGGCAAGACGCCCAATGCGATCACTCGACGAACGTCCACAGGGGTGCCGGCGTATACCGATGAAGACGTGATCCTGGGGCCGGATGGGGAGCCCTGGATGCCGGAACGCAACCCGATGACGGGTACAGAGGTTTCAAGGGTCGAGACGGCCTATAACGGCTTGCCGGTGGGGCCTTACACCGTTGTACGCTACTGGCCTCGCACCGAAGGCGCATTTGCACTGATCGAGCGTTGGTCCGATACCGACGACCCGGGGGGGTTCTGGCTGATTCACAGTGCGGACGGCAATCTGCACCTGTACGGCAAAACCGCTGCTTCACGACGTGCCGACCCGGATGTCGATGCGCGTGTGGGGGAGTGGCTGCTCGAAGAAAGCCTCAACCCGCGTGGCGAGCATATTGTCTACCATTATCAGGCCGGCGATCACGCAGGTGCCCAGCGTTACTTGAGCAAGGTGCTTTACGGCAATGCGCTCGCCGATGACCAGCTGTATGCGTGGCGCGTTGAGGCTGGGCAAGGCGTGCTATGGCATTTTCATCTGGTGTTCGATCATGGTGAGCGTCCTACTGCCCTCATGACCGCTCCACCTTATGAGGCCACCCAGGCATGGCCTGGGCGCAGCGACCCGTTCTCCAGCTATGTCTATGGTTTTGAGCTCAGGACGCGACAACTGTGTCGGCAGGTGCTGATGTTCCACTGCTTTCCCGATGAGCCAGACATGGGGTCGGCGCCCGTGCTGGTGCGCCGACTACTGCTTGAATATCGGCCATCGTCACTGGGTTATAGCCTGCTGCATGCGGCCCATGAACAAGCCATTGACCGGGCCGGGAAGGTACAGAGTCGGCCGCCGTTGGAGTTCACCTATAACGCGTTCGAGCTCGCACCGGATCCCCAGCGCTATCAGCCATTTGAAACGATGCCGGGTCTTGACGACGGCCAGCGTTATCAATTTGTCGACCTGTACGGCGAAGGTTTTCCGGGCATTTTGTATTCTGACGATAAAGCCTGGTATTACCGCGCACCTATGCGGGCCAAGGCGGCGAGCCACCCTGACGACGTGGCCTATGACGATTGGCATGAGTTGCCAGAGATTCCGATAGCTGACCGCCTGCAAGCACCCCGGCAGTTTTTAAGCGACCTCACCGGTGATGGCGGCCTTGAATGGGTCGTAGCCCAGCCTGGGCTGTGTGGTTTTTTTACCTGCAACCCGGACCGCAGTTGGTCGAACTTCGCGACCGTGGACGCCTTCCCTCACGAGTTTTTTCATCCCCAGGGGCAATTGGCCAATCTGATGGGGGGCGGCTTGTCTGACCTGGCGATGATCGGCCCGCGCAGCGTACGTTTGTATGCCAACCAGCGGCAAGCGGGGTTTGCCCCCGCCACCCAGGTTAAGCGCAAGGAAGGCGAGGATGATCTGCCGTTGATCAGTAACGCCGCCACCGAGTTGGTCGCCTTCAGTGACGTGCTCGGCAGCGGCCAGCAGCACCTGATCCGCATCCGCCACGACCGGCTTGAATGCTGGCCCAACCTGGGGCGAGGCCGCTTTGGTAAAGGGTTCAGGTTCAGCACGCTGGGTTTTGCTTATGACGAGCTCGATGCATCGCGGGTCTTGCTCGCGGATCTGGACGGCTCCGGTGCCGCAGACCTGGTCTACTTGAAAGCCGAGTGCGCGCTGGTGTTCATGAACCGTTGTGGCAACGGCTTTGACGACGCCGTCGAGCTTCCTTGGCCCAAAAACGTTCGCTATGACAGATTTTGCCGGGTGAGTACCGCTGACTTGCAAGGGCTGGGTTGCTCCAGCCTGGTGTTGACGGTGCCGCATATGTCGCCCATGCATTGGCGGTATGACTTTGTCGCAGCCAAACCCTATTTGTTATGTGCCACCAATAACAACCAAGGCGCCGCCGCGAGCGTGAAATATCGCAGTTCGGCCCAGGAGTGGCTGGATGAAAAGCAGCAATTGCTCGCCAGCGATCAACCGGCCGTGTGTCGTTTACCTTTCCCCGTGCCGGTGGTGAGTGAGCAGGTTCAATGTGACGAAATCACGGGCAATCGGCTGACGCAACGGTTCGAATATCGAAAAGGTTTTTACGACGGACAGGTACGAACGTTTCGAGGTTTTGCCCTGCTCCTGGCGACTGATACCGACACTGCTGCCGAGGCATCACCGGAGTCGGGTTTCAGTGAGCCGGTATTGCGCAAGACCTGGTTTCATGTCGGACAAGTGATCGACCCAGCGTGCGATGAGTATTTCAACGGTGATCTGGCCGCTCACCCCTTGGGAGCAACCTTGCTTAGCCATTATCACGAAGCCGACGGTGTCGATGAACTTGTCGTACCCCAGGCCGATGAGTTGCCTGGCATGCTCCAAGCACTGGCAGGCCAGGTATTGCGTGTGGAAACCTATGGAGGGCGCAACGCAGGCGACGTCCCCTATAGCGTCGAGCAAAACCGCTACCTGGTACGCGTGCTGGATCGGCCAGTAGGCGGTCAATTCGCACCTTACAAGGTGATGCTGGCGTTATCGTTGGAGTCGATCGCCTACCAGTACGAGCAACAGGTCGATGACCCGCAGTGCCAGCACGGGATCAACCTGCGCTGGGATGCCTTTGGCAGCCTGACCCATGGCGTCAGGGTCAGTTATGCCCGGCGCCTGACGGCCCAGGATGATCCGGCCTGCCAGGTGGACCCGAATGAAATCACACCGCAGAAACGCTGGTGGTGTGATGCCCATGATTCGGCGCAGCAGGTTTACTACCTGAGTGAAAGCCTGGCGCGGTTTATTCACCTGACACACCCACAGGGCTGGCGCCTGGCCCTGCCTTTTCAGCAACGTGACAACGCGCTGGTGCTGGGTAAGGGCTCTGGTCCCAACGGCTTGCAACCCGACGCGATCAGCTATGAAGCCTTTATCGCGCAAACCGCCGCAAACCCCTTGAATCCCCAAGCTCAGCGAACACTGGTGGGGCAGTCGGTGCAGCGCTACCGGGACTTGTCCGGGGTTCACCCCTTACCGGATGGAGAGGCCATGTTCCTGGCCTTGGCCGATGAGTTGGAAATTGCCGAGCTGGATGAGGCAGCGCTCAAGGCGTACGACTTGCTGCGCAATGACGAGGGTGAAATGCCGTTTGACCTGGAGCAAAAACTCCTGGAGGTCGGGTACCACAAAATGCGCCTGGTTCTGCCGTCCATCGACGGGGCGCAAGCGCCATTGTGGTCGGTCAAGCGCGGTTTCAATACCTACGCCGGCCTCGCGGGTTTCTATAACGTCATCACCGTGCAGCAAACCCGCAGTCATGGTGTGACCCATCTGAGTTACGACCCCTATGGCTGCCTGAATACTCGGGTACGCCTACCTGACGGCTGTGAGACGCGTGTGGATTCGATTGACTATCGCTTGCTGCAACCGGCGCGCATTATCGACCCCAATCAAAACACTCAGGAGGTGCTTTACGGGGCATTCGGCCAGGTGATCGCCACCAGTTTTTTCGGCACCGAACGTGGTCAACCCGTGGGCTTTGCGTCGCTCGATGACTACCGTCCTCCACTCGGCGGCACACCTGGCCAAATCATTGATGCACCGGCCGCGGCGTTGCAGGATGCCGCCACTGCGCACTTTGCCGACCCGTTCAGTTGGATGGGCCGAGTGCCTGACGCCGACCTGCAGGATCGCCAATGGCTGGACGAATGCGTAGCGCAGGGCGACCTGCTACCCAGCGGGCATATTCGTGTGTCGGCCCGTTTGCTCTCGCCATCCGATGCATTGACGCCCGCGCGACAACGCCTGTTGAGCTTGATCCCTCAGGTGCGCCGCGAGCCTGTTCACGCCGTTACCTTGCAGGCTGATCGCTACCCGCTCGATCCGGAAAAACAAATCCGCGTCGCCTTGAGCTGTTGGGACGGTTTCGGTCGCGCCTTGCAGAGCAAGCAAAAGGTCGAGCGCGGTTATGCCTACCATGTACAGGAAGATGGCTCGTTGGCGCTTGACGGCAATTGTCGGCCGGTGACGGTACAGGATGTTGAGCGCTGGCGGGTCAGCGAGCGGGTCGAGTACAACAACAAGGGGCTGATTGTGCGCATCTACAGGCCCTATTTTGCCGATCATCATCGCTACATCAACGATGTCAGCTTCAGGCAACACGGTTACAGCGACCGACAATTCTATGACCCGTTGGGCCGTCCTACTCGTACCGTCCTCGCCAAGGAGGACTACCTGCGGCGTCATACCTACTGGCCTTGGTACAGCATTTACGAGGATGAAAACGACACCTATGAAGAGGTGATGGCGATGAAAGAGGCCCGGGGGAAGACATTGCAATGACCGCTCTTGCGCTGCACCGGCAGACCCCAGGCCTGAGTGTGAGCGACCCTCGCGGGCTGACGGTGCGCACGGTGCGCTATTGGCGTGAGAGTGGGCGGGAGCAGGCGCAGGCAAGGAGCAGTCGTAGTGGCTTCGACGGTGCGGGCCGAGTCGTGGCCGAGTGGGACCCGCGTTTGGTGGAGCGGGCCAACCTGACGCAGGTTTACTCGCTCGGCAGCAAGGTACTGGGCTCCCACAGCGTTGATGCAGGATGGCGTGTCAGCCTGTTCACGCAGGCGGCTGAACAGGTGCAAGCGTGGGACGCTCGCGGTAATGAGCGACAGGTTGAATACGATAGTTTGCTAAGGCCTGTGGCGGTGTTCGAGCAAGCTGCGTGCGTCGAACGTCATCACTACGCCGATGCGTCGCCGCACTATGCCGCGCACAACCAATGCGGCCAGTTGATCCGCCACGACACCCCGGCTGGAACGCAGCATTTCAATGAGTTCGGCTTGACCGGCGCGGTGCTGGAACAGCATCAACACTTTCTGCAAAGCCTGGATATGCCCGATTGGCCACTGCCCCTTGATGAGAGAGATGATTTGCTTGAACAAGCAGCCGGTGCTCGCAGTACTTTGCAGTTCAACCCGGTGGGCAATGTGCTGGAGCAAACCGATGCGCAGGGTAATCGGCAGCGTTTCAATCACACCATCGACGGCCGATTGCGCGAGGCCTGGCTGCAGCTGAAAAACGCGACCGCCGCGCAGCGGCTGGTACATGACATTCACTACAACGCTCAAGGACAGATAGAACAGCAAACGGCAGGCAACCAGGTCACCAGTCGGTTTGATTACTGCCCGAAAGACGGGCGATTGAACCGTCTGAGCGCTGCCGGGCCTAGCGACGAACCGCTACAGGATTTGCACTACGTCTATGACCCGGTGGGCAATATCCTTAGCCTTGAAGACAAGGCCCTGCCGGTGCGCTTCTTTGCCAACCAACGCATCGAGCCGATCAACCGCTATACCTACGACAGTCTTTACCAGTTGATCGAAGCCACCGGCTGGGAGGCCGGCAGCGCTAATCGCGGGCCTGCTCATCTCGAGGATCCGGCTGCCGTGGCTAACTATCGTCAAACCTATCGCTACGACGCTGGCGGCAATTTGCTCGAGCTGATCCACCACGGCCCACAGCAACATGGGCGTGTGTTGACGGCGGCCAAGCACAGTAATCGCTGCCTGCCTGAGGTGGAGGGGAGACCACCGACCGAAGCGGAGATCTCCGAAGGCTTCGATGCCAACGGCAACCTGTTGGTGTTGGATCGGGGCCGCACACTCAGTTGGGATGTACGTAATCAACTGAGCCACGTGCATACCGTAGAGCGAACGTTGTGCCTGGATGACACCGAGCGCTACGTCTACGGTGCCGACGGCATGCGTCAGCGCAAGGTGCGCACAGCACAAACCAACGCCCGCACGGTGATCAGCGAGACGTGCTATTTACCCGGTCTGGAAACCCGCACGATTGATGACGAAAAACTGTATGTCGTCACCGTCCAGGCCGGCCGCACCACGGTGCAGGTGTTGCACTGGGAGGGCGCGGTGCCGCGTCAACTGGCCAATGATCAATACCGCTACAACCTGAACGATCATTTGGGGTCCTGCTCGCTGGAGCTGGACAGTGAAGCGCGGATCATCAGCCGCGAGACTTATCATCCGTTTGGCAGTACGGCGTTCACTGAGAGGGGAGACTCGAGCGAGCAGAGTTATCGCACGTTGCGTTATTCGGGTAAGGAGCGGGATGCGACCGGCCTTTATTATTACGGTCTGCGCTATTACATGCCCAGGTTTCAGCGCTGGATTAACCCGGACCCCGTGGGCGTCAGTGATGGTTTAAATGTATTCGCCTTTCTAGGCGGTAATCCCATTGGTTATCGAGACGCTGTGGGTGAGAAGCGCGAGCCGGTGAATAAAGATATCCACTTGATATGGGTGGGCGAGTCAGCGGAAGCGTTGGCGGCGCATGTCAGCAATATTAATAATACTGTCGAGCAGGCGAGCGGGTATAAAGTTCATCTTTATCTTGAGTCAGGTAACGAGGATGCATTTGCGAATGTCCTACAGGATCTTAAAGTTCATAATGTTGTCTATTTGAGAGAGGAGAAGCTCTTCAGGAAATTCAAAAAAAGTCCAGTGGGGGCTATTTATAAAGACTTCAGGTCGGGAGATCCAAAAAACTTTGCGTTTGCGGTGGATACGCTACGGCCCTATTTGGTTCGCAAGAAAGGAGGGCTCTACTCCGATGTCGATGACCAGTATCTCGGTGCTGAGAGTGAAGGGCACGAGCGCCTGGGCGATACGACGCTTTATGCAAGACCCGACGAAATAATCACAAACTCACCTGTTCGGGTGCCTTGGGAAAATAGGGGCTCCAGAAATGCGGTGCTGATAAACAATAGCTCGTTTGCGGCGCATGCTGGAAACAAAACACTGAAGCATATCGAGAAAGAAATGGTCGTGCGTTATAAAGAAGTTGTTAAGTCTGAAGAGTATACGGATGGTCACGGTCGCATCGGAGCCGGGATACTCGAGTTGGAAACACCTGAGCGAATAAAGTTAATGAGTTCGATGGTAGGTCCAAAGGTGTTTAGCTCGATCATAAGAGAATATGATAGTGAGGCTAATGATATCGTTCGTCAGGCTATATTGGTCGAGTCGGGAGGCGACGTTCAGGGCTTTAATGATCGTAGAAATGAAAAGATGCCGCTTAGACGCTTCATTAAGGTAGGTAGTGCAAACTCTTGGAAATAAAATCCCCATGAGCGCTATTAACCACGAACTTCGAACGGAGATGGCCGGTGTGAAATGAATTTTATGTCGGCAATCCTCAAGTAGAGAGACTCAGCCATGCTCAGCTTGAATAGCCATACCCCCACATTGACTGTTACCGATCCGAGAAGTCTACCCGTTCGCTCGGTGAAGTATTTACGATCGACTGCCGGCCAAGCGGCACAGGCACACATCGACCGCACTGCGCATGACGCGGTAGGCAGAGCGACAGCGCGCTGGGACCCGCGTCTGCAGTCGGTGCAAAAAGACGACCCGCAGGTGCCTGCCAACCTGAATATCCTTCACTCGCTTGGCGGCCAAGTATTGTTGATTCAAAGCGTCGATGCGGGTTGGGATGTTCAACTGTTCGGTGAGGCTGGGCAGGGTGTGCAGTTCTGGAATGGGCGCGGTAGTCAACGCCGCGTAGTATTCGATGCGCTACTGCGACCTGTGGCGATTATTGAAAATTCAGCCTGCACCGAGCGCTTTGCATACGGGATGGCTGAGCCGACTGCGGCTGAACGTAATCAATGTGGGCGGGTGGTGCGCCAAGATGACCCGGCCGGTACTCGTCATTTCGACTACTACGGGGTAGGTGGCGAGCCGATAGCGCAAACCCAGCGTTATCTGCAAAGCCTGGATATGCCTGATTGGCCACTGCCCCTTAATGAGCGGGATGATTTGCTTGAGCAAGCAGCCGGTGCTCGCAGTACTTTGCAGTTCAACCCGGTGGGCAATGTGCTGGAGCAAACCGATGCGCAGGGTAATCGGCAGCGTTTCAATCACACCATCGACGGCCGATTGCGCGAGGCCTGGCTGCAGCTGAAAAACGCGACCGCCGCGCAGCGGCTGGTACATGACATTCACTACAACGCTCAAGCACAGATAGAACAGCAAACGGCAGGCAACCAGGTCACCAGTCGGTTTGATTACTGCCCGAAAGACGGGCGATTGAACCGTCTGAGCGCTGCCGGGCCTAGCGACGAACCGCTACAGGATTTGCACTACGTCTATGACCCGGTGGGCAATATCCTTAGCCTTGAAGACAAGGCCCTGCCGGTGCGCTTCTTTGCCAATCAACGCATCGAGCCGATCAACCGCTATACCTACGACAGTCTTTACCAGTTGATCGAAGCCACCGGCTGGGAGGCCGGCAGCGCTAATCGCGGGCCTGCTCATCTCGAGGATCCGGCTGCCGTGGCTAACTATCGTCAAACCTATCGCTACGACGCTGGCGGCAATTTGCTCGAGCTGATCCACCACGGCCCACAGCAACATGGGCGTGTGTTGACGGCGGCCAAGCACAGTAATCGCTGCCTGCCCGAGGTGGGCGGGAGGCCACCGACCGAAGCGGAGATTGCCGAAGCCTTCGATGCCAGCGGCAACCTGTTGATGTTGGACCGGGGCCGAACACTGAGTTGGGATGCACGTAACCAACTGAGCCATGTGCATATGGTGGAGCGCACGTTGCGCCTCAATGACACCGAGCGCTACGTCTACGGTGCCGACGGCATGCGCCAGCGCAAGGTGCGCACGACGCAAACCAACGCCCGCACCTTGGTCAGTGAGACCCGATATCTACCAGGGCTGGAAACGCGCGATGGGGATGGCGAGAAACTGCACGTCGTCACCGTCCAGGCCGGCCGCACCACGGTGCAGGTGTTGCATTGGGAAGGCGCGGTGCCGCAGCAACTGGCGAATGATCAATACCGTTACACCCTTAGCGATCATCTGGGCTCTTGTTCGCTGGAACTGGACAGTGAAGCGCGGATCATCACTCGCGAGACGTATCATCCGTTTGGTACGACGGCCTTCACGCAGAAGGGTGATTCGAGCGAAGAGAGTTATCGCACGTTGCGTTATTCGGGCAAGGAGCGGGATGCGACGGGGCTTTATTACTATGGGTTCAGGTACTACGTGCCGTGGTTACAGCGTTGGATTAACCCTGATCCGGCGGGACGGATCGACGGTTTGAATCTGTATAGAATGGTCAGAAATAATCCGGTTTTGCTCAGAGATGATGAAGGTCTGGTACCTACGAAAGAAGAGATCAACAAGTCGGCATCGCCCTCTCTATTTCAAAGAATGCTGCCAGCCTGGCTGAAAAAAAACAGCGTGATCCAAGAGCGATCATCTACGCACATCGCTGAGACGCAAGTTTACGTGTGGATCCCGCCAAGCGGAGGCGCGGCCACGGCCAATATACTGGTGACCAGACAAACATTCCAAGATGGCAGTAACAGAATTAGTTACGTGGGAGCCAACCCTGATGGTAGTGAGGAACAAAACTCTTCCGTTCATGGATATATAGAGTATGTGGTGCGCGATGACGCTGAGAAACGAGTTGCAGATGTTCATTTGTTTGATGCAAAGCCCGAGGGGAAAGGCTACGGTTCCCTGCTGCTTTTAGAGTTGACGTATGACGCTGAGGAACAGTCGATTCAAAGGGTCGAAGCGAGTGGCGTGGCGATGAGTGCTACAGGTTTCTACTTGTTGGCGGGGTTTCATCCCAGTCGGGAGGGGCACGATACCTTGGAAAGTACGATTCCAGGGCCGATAGATTTTTGGGGGGGGGAGCCGACTGATAACCGGTTTGAGCGATGGTCGGATAGCACTATATCTCCCCGAAAGTTCAATGGTTATGTAGGGGCGAACGGTGTGAAACCTATAGATGAGTTTGGCGCAAAATTATATATGGCGCGACACAGTACTGCTACTTGGGAAGGGGAAACCGCACATATAAAGGAGCAGGCAAAACTGTCGACGATAAAGCGGGGATACTTCAAACAAGTTTAATGTTAACCGCAAGGGCCCTGGCGAGTAACTGTGTACAGGCGTTATACAGTCCAAATAAAAAGCCCCCACCCAACCCACTCATAGCTGACATGGATCTTCTGAAAAAGAAGGGATCCTATGAATCTCTGAGGCCGTCAAACCTCATCACGAATGCGTCGTGGTAGGCGCAAGGATCGGCAAGATGAGGGCAAGGGTCAACGTAGGTCATTGCACCCGACGATGTGGGAACCGGTTTGAATAACTTGCCACACAGTTTGCGCAAGGAGGCTTGGTTGATCAACGACGGAACCCAACGTTGCACTTATACAATGTGAGTTTTTTATGAATATTTCAGACGCCGCTGTAAGCCTGTCCACCCCTCTCAGCGTGTCCGCACCAGCGGAGGCCTCCAGCCAGGCAGGACCCGTGCAAGCGAGTGCCGCCCCCCTCGAGTCGCGCTCGGGGCCGCGTATGCAAAGTATGGGGCTTACGAGCTTGCGGCAAACTGTGCTGCAAGGCCTCGGCGATACAATTCGTTCGCATGTTTTGCCATCCTCAGTACTTCATAGCACCGACAGTTCGAAAGACAAAGCCTATGGGGCCGCGTTGACGTTCGTTGGCGGGATGGCGAAGGTGGCCGGCAAGAAGATGGCAAGCTCAGGTGGCGTTTCCTCGAAAGTCGCAGGTTCGGCGCTGATGTGGGGGGGTAAAGCGGCGGAGAAAATCGGCAAGAACACGTATAAAAATGCTGAACCCAAGGAGGACGGCAATTACAACGCGTTTGCACCGCGTAACTGGGTTCGTTAAAAACAGGCCTGACATCCCGCGAGGAGCTTTCTGTCTGTTTTGATGGTCATTGAACCGAAAAGCCCCCACCCAACCCACTGCGGATAGGGGACGCAATGGGCTGGGCGAGGGCTTCTTGTACGACTGTTTTACTGCGCGATAGTTTTCACCGATACACCACGTTCAACCGGTGTCGAGCGACCATAGATATCTTCGAAGCGCTCGATATCGTCCTCACCCAAATAGCTGCCCGATTGCACTTCGATGATCTCCAACGGGATCTTGCCCGGGTTGCGCAGGCGGTGCACCGAGGCGATCGGGATGTAGGTGGACTGGTTTTCGCAGAGCAGGAACACGTTGTCGTCACAGGTGACTTCGGCGGTGCCGCTGACCACGATCCAGTGTTCGGCGCGGTGGTGGTGCATCTGCAGCGACAGGCACGCGCCCGGCTTGACCGAGATGTGCTTGACCTGGAAGCGGCCGCCCATGTCCACCGAGTCGTAGGAGCCCCACGGGCGGTAGACTTCGCAGTGGTTCTGGGTCTCGCTGCGGCCTTGCTCGTTGAGGGTGTTGACCATCTGCTTGACGCCCTGGACCTTGTCCTTGTGGGCAATCATCATCGCGTCCTTGGTTTCCACCACCACGATGTTGTCCAGGCCGATCACCGACACCAGTTTGCCGTTGCCATGCACCATGCAGTTGCGGCTGTCCTGGATCACTACATCGCCTTTGCTCACGTTACCGTTGGCGTCTTTATCGTTGACCGCCCACAGCGACGCCCAGCAGCCCACGTCGCTCCAACCGGCTGCCAGCGGGACTACGCAGGCGCGCTGGGTTTTTTCCATCACGGCGTAGTCGATGGAGTTGTCCGGGCAGCACGCGAACGTGGAGTCGTCAAAGGTCACGGTGTCGGCGGTCTGCTCGCTGCGTTCCAGGGTCAGCACGCAGGTGTCATAGATATCCGGGTCGTGCTTTTTCAGCTCTTCGAGGAAGCGGCTGGCGCGGAACAGGAACATGCCGCTGTTCCAGAAGTAGCCACCGCTTTTGACGAACTCGACCGCACGTTTTTCATCGGGTTTCTCCACGAACTGCTGCACGCGGCTCACGCCTTCAGGCAGCAGCGAGTCGTTGGTGGACTTGATGTAGCCGTAGCCGGTTTCCGGGCGGGTGGCCGGCACGCCGAACAGCACCATCTCGCCACGCTCGGCGGCCACGGTGGCCAGGGCCAGTGCGCGTTGCAGGGCTTTCTGGTCGTCGATCACGTGGTCGGCGGGCAGTACCAGCATCAGCTCGTCACGGCCTTCGTTGACCAGCATCATCGCGGTCAGGGCCACGGCCGGCGCAGTGTTGCGGCCGAAGGGTTCCATCAGGATGCGCTGGCAGTCGAGCTTACGTGCGCTCAGTTGCTCGTTGACGATGAAACGGTGATCTTTGTTGCAGACCACGATGGGGGCGTCCATGCCTTCGAACACCAGGCGCTCCAGGGTTTGCTGGAACAAGGTGTGCTCGCCAGTCAGGGCCAGGAACTGCTTGGGGAACTGTTTACGGGAAAGCGGCCAAAGACGTGAGCCGCTACCACCGGAAAGGATTACTGGGATCATGGGTGTGTCTCCTTGAATCGATATGGGTCAGAGCTACGAAGGTTTGTCGTTTCACTCTTGTTTTTGTCTCGGTCCTGAGTTGAGCCCCGGTCAGTGTGGGAGCTGGCTTGCCTGCGATGGCGCCTACAAGACCGCCATCGCAGGCAAGCCAG